>NZ_JAGERQ010000020.1:0-26528 GCF_017572645.1 Salmonella sp. 32100201201700099SM
GGTGGCGTATATTACGCTTTCCTCTTTCAGAGTCAACCCTGATTTTCAGGATTTTTCTCTTCAACCGACCGGCTGTTTGTGTGAAGTGATTCACATCCGCCGTGTCGATGGAGGCGCATTATAGGGATCCCATTTTTTTGCACAAGCGTTTTTTGGATCTTTTTTTCTGCTTGTTGATTTTTCATCCCTTTCGCTCCATTCCTGCGCAAAGTGGCGATTTTTTGATGCTATCTCCCCTTGCACAACGCCGTTAAAGCAACCAAAGTCTTCATGACTATTCATTTATGATGAGGTAGACATGTCTGAAACATTACGTCCTTATAAGAATCTTTTTCCTGGTATCGGTCAGCGCGTGATGATCGATACCAGCAGCGTGGTTATTGGCGATGTCCGTCTGGCGGATGATGTCGGGATCTGGCCGCTTGTGGTGATTCGCGGCGATGTGAATTACGTTGCGATAGGGGCTCGTACGAACATTCAGGATGGCAGCGTTCTTCACGTAACCCACAAGTCTTCATCCAATCCACACGGCAACCCATTAATCATTGGCGAAGATGTTACCGTTGGCCATAAAGTTATGCTGCACGGCTGTACCATCGGTAACCGCGTACTGGTCGGTATGGGCTCCATTGTGCTGGATGGCGCGATAATAGAAGATGACGTAATGATTGGCGCGGGAAGCCTGGTGCCACAGCACAAACGGCTGGAAAGCGGCTATTTATATCTTGGCAGTCCGGTAAAACAGATCCGCCCCTTGAGCGATGCTGAGAGATCGGGCCTGCAGTACTCCGCCAATAACTATGTAAAGTGGAAAGACGACTATCTTTCTCAGGATAACCATATCCAACCGTGATCGTCTTCCTGCTGGGCCAGGATTAATGCTTCCGCCTCTTCTTCCAGGTCCCAGCGATACTCACGAAAAATGGCCAGCCATTGCTCCGCTGTTTCTCCACCAAAGCGATACGCCAGTACATCTTTTTTTATTGCACACGTGAGTTGCATCCCATTAACCAGGGCGGGAAAGATGATAGCACTGGCGGCAGTATCCCATTCTTCGCGGTCAGGAAATTGTATGGCCTGGTTCACGCTAATAATTCCTGCTGTAGCAGCTCAATCACTGGCTCGACCTGCGGTAATACACCGTGCCAAAGCAAAACGGCATGTGCAGCCTGCCCCACCAGCATTCCCAGCCCATCTGCGTAGCGTTTTGCGCCCTGTTGTACACACCAGGAGAGAAATGGCGTATTCCCTTTTTGATAGAACATGTCATAGCAACAGAGGGAAGGGTGAATAAGTGACGCCGGAATCGCCGGGATTTCGCCCCGTATGCCACTGGAGGTCGCATTAATAATCAGGTCAAACTCACAACCATCCAGCTTGTCCATATCCGTGGCATGAACGCTGCCGGTATGAGCAAAGATTTTCGCCAACGCTTCGGCACGTGAAGCTGTACGGTTAGTGATAGTGACCGCGCAATCCAAAGAAAGCAGGGGTAACAGCACGCCCCGGGATGCGCCGCCCGCGCCAATCAGCAAAATACGCAATCCTGGGCGGATAAAATTTAAACGTTCGAGATCGCTTAATAAACCGATACCGTCAGTATTGTCGCCAAGCAAACGACCATCTTCCAGCCGTTTTAATGTATTGACGGCTCCCGCCAGCGATGCTCGTTCCGTTAACTCATCCGAACGCGCAAACGCCTCCTCTTTAAAAGGTACTGTGATGTTTGCGCCTTTTCCCCCTGCCGCGAAAAAGGCATCAAGCGTATTAATGAAATTATTAATAGGGGCCAGCACGCGACCATAGGGGTGAACAATATCTAGCTGCTGAGCAAATTGCTGATGAATAAATGGCGATTTGCTGTGCGCAATCGGATTTCCAAAAACAGCATAGATTTCCATCATATTACCCCTGTCGAAACAGTTCGCCCGTCAGAGCATCGCGAATTTCTGAAGGTTTTAAACGCCCACCCGTTGCGCCTTCAACCACCGGAAAATCATCACCAAATTGCGCACGCACCTCTTCAACGGTACGGCATGGCGGTAATCCGCTCAGATTGGCGCTGGTGGAAACCAGCGGTTTGCCATACGCATTGCATAGCGCGACCACCAGCGGGTGGTTGGTAACACGAACGGCCAGGGAATCAAAACGTCCCGTGAGCCACCGCGGCGTTGTCGCGGGCGCAGGAAAAACAAACGTTACCGGCCCGGGCCAGCAATCAAATACCGCTTTACGCTGTGCGGCGGTAAGTATGCTGTCATCAATATAAGGTTTTAACTGCTCAAAGCTGGCGGCAATCAAAATGAGTCCCTTATCGACGGGCCGTTGTTTTAACGCCAGCAGGCGCGTAACGGCTGTTTCACTATCGGGATCGCAGCCGACGCCGAAAACGGCTTCTGTTGGATAAGCGATGACATTTTCTTTATTCAGGAGATCGACCACCGCGGCGATAGATCCTGTTGGCAGGTTATTATTCACTTGTTTATTCCACCGGAACCGGCTTTCCACATTGTTTACTGGCGCAAAAGCGCTTCACGCCCTGCGCGGTTTTCTTTTCAATGAGTAGCGGATAATGGCACTCGGGGCATTTCCCCGCAACCGGTGTGAAGTTAATGACGAACTGACATTCCGGGTAGCGATCGCAGGAATGAAAGATTTTACCGTAACGAGAACGGCGCTGGACCAAATGTCCTTGCTGGCAGGCTGGACAGGCAATCGCCGTTTCATCCAGTTTATCAATAACCACTGTATGTTCACATTGCGGATACTGACTGCATCCGATGAACATGCCAAAACGCCCCTGACGTAGCACCAGTACGGCGCCACACTCAGGACACAGTTGCCCCTCCAGAATTTTAACGATATGCCCGTCCGCCTGACTTTTCAGCGGACGAACATAATCGCATTCCGGATAGCGAGAACAGCCGAGAAACGGACCATGTTTCCCGGAGCGAATTACCAGTTCGGCCCCGCACTGCGGGCAGGGCTCATTTTTACGCACCGAAAACAGTGCTGATTTAGCCATATTCACTCATGCAGCATTAACACCTATCAATGCAGCATACCTTCATTTACCTCAAAGAGTAATTCTTCCATTTGCTGATAGGCGTTTTCACAGCCCGGAATGTTGAATAACACCATCAAAATAACCCATTTCAAGTCTTCCAGGTCAAACTCTGCGGTATCCAGCGCCAGCACACGCTCAATCACCATTTCTCGTGTTTCGAGGTTTAGCACCTGAATCTGCTCAAGGAATAACAGGAACCCCCGGCAACTGGCATCAAGCCTTTCACACTCTTCAACCGTATAAATGCGCATTGAAAGAGGGTCGGAAGCAAGTTGCATGGGTTCCGCGAGGCCATCCTGATAGTCAGCGAGTTTTTCCAGCCACAGCAGCGCATTGTAGATGTCTTCGCGATCAAACCCAGCGTCGGTGAGATCACGCTCCAGTCTGTCCTGATCCACGCGCAGCTCGGCTTCGTTATGGATGTATGTTTCAAACAAATACATTAGTACGTCGAACATGGCTTGCCCTCCTTAATCGGACATAGCCGCCGGGTACAGCTGCGATCCATCCTGCTAACTCCAGTTCGAGTAGCTGAGCCACTACCGCTGGCACAGGTTGGCCGGCACGTTCAGCGACGACGTCAACAGGTGTTACCTCATCTCCTACGTTAGCCAGGAGCTCAGGAAATGGCAATGCCGCCTCATCCTGATTTAGTGAATAAAGTGAATTTTCCGCCGTAGTTGGCAACCAGTGTAAGCCGTATTGCAAATTTTCCAGAATATCCTCCGGCGTCGTCACAAGCGTGGCCCCTTGTTTAATTAACCAGTGTGTGCCTTCGCTTCCCGGACTACCGATAGGGCCTGGTAATGCAAAAACGTCCCGCCCCTGTTCAAGCGCGCAGCGCGCCGTCACCAACGAACCGCTGCGCAACGCCGCCTCAATCACCAGCACGCCTTTGCTCAGTCCGCTGATAATGCGGTTTCTGCGAGGAAAATTTTGCGGTAGCGGAGGCGTTGAAAGCGGAAATTCTGAGACCACTGCGCCGCCAGTGGCAATCAAGTTTTCAGCCAGCACGGCATGTCGGCGAGGATAAATCTTTGCCAAGCCATTCCCTAACACCGCTACACTTTTTCCCCCCATACTCACCGCGGCGTTGTGTGCTACGCCATCAATTCCCCGGGCAAGGCCGCTGGTGATCGTCAAACCGCTTTTCGCAAGGCTTTCGCAAAGCAGACGTCCCCAGCGTTCTCCATACCAGGAGTGGCTCCGGCTCCCTACGACGGCAAGTTGGCAGGTATGCAGACAGGCAGGATCGCCGTCAATAAAAATAGCGCCGGGATAATCATCAATAGCACGCAGTTGGGGAGGATAAATCTCACTATCCGCACACAGAAAATGATGCTGCGGTAGTTCAAGCCAGCGTAACGACTCATCAAGCACACCTGCTGGAAGCTGTAAAAAACGTTCAGCTTGCCGCGCAGTAAGACCAGCCTCCTGAAGGTGCGTGCGATTTATCTGAGGCTGGCGAATAAGCGAATTCGCCATGTTCAACATCGCCTCGCCATAAAGGTCGCCGACGTACATTAAACGTAACCAAATTTCGGTACGGGCCATCCTTTCCCTCCCCTGCCACAAGCAGTCTAAACAATCTTTGCGATTGGTCACTGATGCTGTCAATCAGGTGGGGATTTGTCTAGAATAGAGGTAATAATCTTTTCAACTCCTGAACACAACTCTGGATAATTATGTCAGTTTTGCAAGTGTTACATATTCCGGACGAGCGCCTTCGCAAAGTCGCAAAGCCGGTTGAAGAAGTGAATGCAGAAATTCAGCGTATCGTCGATGATATGTTCGAAACGATGTACGCGGAAGAAGGTATCGGTCTGGCCGCAACGCAGGTCGATATCCACCAGCGGATCATCGTGATTGACGTTTCGGAAAACCGCGACGAGCGCCTGGTACTCATTAACCCGGAATTGCTGGAGAAAAGTGGCGAAACGGGTATAGAAGAAGGCTGTCTGTCGATCCCGGAACAGCGCGCTTTAGTGCCGCGCGCCGAGAAAGTGAAAATCCGCGCGCTGGATCGCGACGGCAACCCGTTTGAGCTTGAAGCGGATGGTTTGCTGGCAATCTGCATTCAGCATGAGATGGATCACCTGGTCGGTAAACTGTTTATCGATTATTTGTCGCCGCTGAAGCAACAACGTATTCGTCAGAAAGTAGAAAAACTCGACCGCCTGAACGCCCGGGCTTAAAGGACAAGAACCAACGTGTCAGATTCACTACGTATTATTTTTGCGGGTACACCTGACTTTGCAGCGCGTCATCTCGACGCGCTGTTAACTTCTGGACATAACGTTGTCGGCGTATTTACCCAACCCGATCGTCCAGCAGGTCGCGGCAAAAAGTTGATGCCCAGCCCGGTAAAAGTGCTGGCGGAAGAAAAAGGCCTGCCCGTTTTCCAGCCCGTGTCGCTTCGTCCTCAGGAAAACCAGCATCTGGTGGCTGACTTACATGCCGACGTCATGGTTGTCGTAGCATATGGTCTGATTCTCCCAAAGGCAGTGCTGGATATGCCCCGTCTCGGATGTATCAACGTTCACGGTTCGCTGCTTCCACGCTGGCGCGGCGCGGCGCCTATTCAGCGCTCACTCTGGGCAGGCGATGCGGAAACCGGCGTCACAATTATGCAGATGGATGTAGGGCTGGATACCGGCGACATGCTGTATAAACTTGCGTGCCCGATTACCGCAGAAGATACCAGTGGCTCACTGTATAATAAGTTGGCTGAACTTGGCCCGCAGGGGTTAATTACCACACTAAAACAACTGGCGGACGGCACAGCGACGCCTGAAGCGCAGAATGAAGCGCTGGTCACTCATGCGGAAAAGCTCAGTAAAGAAGAAGCGCGTATCGACTGGTCTCTCTCCGCAGCACAGCTGGAGCGTTGCATTCGCGCCTTTAATCCGTGGCCAATGAGCTGGCTGGAAATCGACGGCCAGCCGGTAAAAGTCTGGCAGGCGTCCGTCATAGAGGACGCCACGCAGTCGCTGCCGGGAACTATTCTGGCCGCGACGAAACAGGGCATCCAGGTTGCAACAGGCAAGGGGATATTAAATTTGCTTTCGCTTCAGCCTGCCGGCAAAAAAGCGATGAGCGCCCAGGATCTGTTAAATTCACGCCGGGAATGGTTTATTCCTGGTAACCGCCTTGCCTGACGATCACGTCTTTATACGCCCGGTGTTACCGGGCATTTTTATTTTATACATATGAAAAAACAAAACAATTTACGTAGTCTGGCAGCACAGGCCGTTGAACAGGTCGTCGAACAGGGGCAATCATTAAGTAATGTGCTCCCGCCGCTGCAACAAAAAGTCGCTGATAAAGACAAAGCGCTACTTCAGGAGCTGTGCTTTGGCGTCCTGCGCACCCTTTCACAGCTGGAATGGCTGATCAATAAGCTGATGTCTCGTCCAATGACCGGCAAGCAGCGTACTGTGCATTACTTAATTATGGTCGGCTTTTATCAGTTGCTGTACACCCGCGTCCCTCCCCATGCGGCGCTGGCTGAAACCGTTGAAGGCGCGGTCTCCATCAAACGTCCGCAGTTGAAAGGGTTAATTAACGGCGTCCTGCGCCAGTTCCAGCGCCAGCAGGAAACGTTGCTTAATGAGTTTGCGACCAGCGATGCGCGCTTTTTACATCCCGGTTGGCTGGTAAAGCGTTTGCAAAATGCTTACCCCACACAGTGGCAACGCATTATTGAAGCGAATAACCAGCGTCCACCTATGTGGCTACGTGTAAATCGTACACACCACACCCGCGACGGTTGGCTTGGCTTACTTGAAGACGCAGGCATGAAGGGATATCCCCATCCCGATTATCCCGACGCTGTACGTCTGGAAACGCCAGCTCCGGTACATGCTTTACCCGGTTTTGCTGAGGGTTGGGTAACTGTCCAGGATGCCTCTGCGCAGGGATGTGCGGTTTTTCTTGCTCCTCAGAACGGTGAGCACATTTTAGACTTGTGCGCCGCGCCCGGCGGTAAAACCACGCATATTCTCGAAGTGGCCCCCGAAGCAGACGTGTTGGCGGTTGATATTGATGAACAACGGCTCTCCCGCGTTTACGACAACCTAAAGCGCCTTGGGATGAAAGCGACAGTTAAACAAGGGGATGGACGTTATCCCGCCCAATGGTGCGGCGAGCAGCAGTTTGACCGTATTCTGCTGGATGCGCCCTGCTCCGCAACCGGCGTCATTCGCCGTCATCCAGATATCAAATGGCTGCGTCGCGATCGCGATATCGCGGAACTGGCGCAATTACAGGCGGAAATTCTTGATACCGTCTGGCCGCGCCTGAAGCCCGGCGGGACGCTGGTTTACGCCACCTGTTCCGTACTGCCGGAAGAAAACCGCGATCAGATCAAGACCTTTTTGCAACGCACTCCCGATGCCGCGCTCAGCGAAACGGGAACACCTGATCAGCCAGGACAGCAAAATCTGCCGGGCGGCGAAGAAGGTGATGGGTTCTTTTACGCTAAGCTAATCAAGAAGTGATGAGATAACGGGCCACGACTGATGAAAATTATCATACTGGGCGCAGGGCAAGTTGGTGGAACACTGGCGGAAAACCTGGTCGGCGAAAACAACGACATCACGGTGGTTGATACCAACGGCGAACGGTTACGCAGTTTGCAAGATAAGTTCGATCTACGCGTAGTGCAGGGGCATGGTTCGCATCCCCGCGTGTTGCGCGAAGCGGGCGCTGACGATGCGGATATGCTGGTCGCTGTCACCAGTTCAGATGAAACTAATATGGTTGCCTGTCAGGTAGCCTATTCACTCTTCAACACCCCAAACCGTATCGCCCGCATTCGTTCCCCGGACTATGTTCGCGATGCGGATAAACTCTTTCATTCTGAAGCGGTTCCGATTGATCATCTGATCGCGCCGGAGCAGTTGGTTATCGATAATATTTATCGTCTGATCGAGTATCCGGGAGCATTACAGGTTGTAAACTTTGCCGAAGGGAAAGTCAGTCTGGCAGTAGTAAAAGCCTACTATGGTGGTCCACTAATAGGTAACGCGCTCTCGACAATGCGAGAGCATATGCCGCATATCGATACCCGCGTTGCCGCAATTTTCCGCCATGACAGACCAATCCGCCCTCAGGGCTCGACTATCGTGGAAGCAGGGGATGAAGTCTTCTTTATTGCGGCTTCACAGCATATCCGTGCAGTAATGAGCGAATTACAGCGTCTGGAAAAACCCTACAAGCGCATCATGCTGGTGGGCGGCGGCAATATCGGTGCCGGGCTGGCAAGGCGTCTGGAAAAAGACTATAGCGTTAAATTGATCGAACGCGATCAACAACGCGCCGCAGAACTGGCTGAGAAACTGCAAAACACGATCGTCTTTTTTGGCGACGCTTCCGATCAGGAATTGCTGGCGGAGGAGCATATTGATCAGGTCGATCTCTTTATCGCGGTCACTAACGATGATGAAGCCAATATCATGTCCGCGATGTTGGCTAAGCGGATGGGCGCCAAAAAAGTGATGGTGCTGATTCAGCGTCGAGCTTATGTCGATCTTGTGCAGGGTAGCGTTATAGATATTGCGATTTCTCCGCAGCAGGCCACCATCTCTGCATTACTGAGCCATGTGCGTAAAGCGGATATCGTCGGCGTTTCCTCACTACGTCGCGGGGTTGCCGAAGCCATCGAAGCCGTCGCGCACGGCGATGAAAGCACTTCCCGCGTGGTTGGCCGCGTCATTGACGAAATTAAACTGCCGCCAGGCACCATTATTGGCGCGGTCGTTCGCGGTAATGATGTCATGATTGCTAATGACAATTTGCGCATTGAACAAGGCGATCACGTCATTATGTTTTTGACCGATAAAAAGTTTATTACCGACGTCGAACGTCTGTTCCAGCCAAGTCCTTTCTTCCTCTAATTTAAGGGGCGCTCATTCAGCGCCCTTTTTAATTCCCTTTATTTATCAAGGTTTAATTTATTTCGCTAAACAGAAGCCGTAAATGGAAAATGCCTTAGCATTTGTTAAACTTATAACGTCAGCTGCATAGGGAGAATAAAAATGAGTTTTATTAAAGAATTTCGCGAATTCGCGATGCGCGGGAATGTTGTGGATTTGGCAGTGGGTGTCATTATTGGCGCGGCATTCGGTAAGATTGTTTCTTCACTGGTTGCCGATATCATTATGCCGCCGTTGGGATTGTTAATCGGCGGGATCGACTTTAAACAATTTGCTTTTACGTTACGCGAAGCGCAGGGAGATATTCCGGCGGTCGTCATGCATTACGGCGTGTTTATCCAGAACGTATTTGATTTTGTGATTGTGGCCTTTGCTATCTTTGTTGCCATTAAGCTTATCAACAGACTCAACCGTAAAAAAGCAGAAGAGCCGGCAGCTCCGCCAGCGCCTTCTAAAGAGGAAGTGTTATTGGGCGAAATCCGCGATCTGCTGAAAGAACAAAATAACCGTTCTTAATAAGCAGAAGGCCAGTGGTAAAAAAGTCACTTACTTTCTTGCCACTGGCCTCCCAGTTCCCTCGATTACCGTGTTTACCTTTACGCAGATAACTTCCTTTGCCTTTCTTATTTTTTTCAACGCGCTGCCTGAAAAGGGGATCGTGTAACAATGCCTCGATGGCATTGTCCTTTATCTGCCCTTTCTTATGTTGATAACGACTCATAATGTCTCCCGATTGTATAAATTAACGGCGCGAGTGTAGCCCCGCCGGTTCAATAAATCAACATCCTGATTTCGCCCCGCTGGCCCCCTGCTCCAGGGCTTCCAGAATGGAACAATAGACGCTACTGTGGGCCGTTCCGCAACAAGCATCATTAAGCCTTTGTAACGAACGCTGCATCGTTTGCAATTCCGCAATCCTGGCTTCAACCTCCTGCAATCGCTCTTGCACAATACTTTTTGACTCCTGACAGGTATGGTGCTCAGGATCAATTCGGATCGATAAAAGCTCGCGGATCGAGTCGAGCGTGAAACCCAACTGCCGCGCATAACGAATAAACTTGAGACGCTGCAGATCGTTTTCGGTATACAGACGAAACCCGCCTTCAGTACGTACCTCATGATCCATCATCTGTTGCTTTTCATAGTAGCGAATGGTATCAGGCGTTACGTCTGCCAGCTTTGCCAGCTCACCAATGCGATACATACAAGCTCCGTTAATTATCGTTGATTTTATGCAGCAGTTTTTCTGCATACTCACCGTGTAAAAAGTCGGTACTCAACCCAGCCTGCCGAAGTTTTAGTTCAAGCAGGGAGAGCTGGCGACTAACCTGATGGTATCGAGGGTCATCTTCCCGGATACTGTTGAGGATATCAAGTAACTGAATAGCGTCTCTGCGCTGCTCCAGTTCAGGGGGAAGACAGCCCGCATTCTTGAGTAAGCGATAACCCGCACGAAGTTCCGCCGGCACATGAGAATCATCATCCAGAATAAGCGGCTCGCCACGGCCAGGCAAATTATCAAACTCGCCTTTACGCTGTGCCTCGATAATATGACGCTCTGCCCACTGGTCAAGTAACCACATACGTCGCTCCAGGGATTGAACGAAAAGAATACAATTATTGTAGATATGTGGGGTTCAGGAGGATATAAAAAAACCCGCCGAAGCGGGTTTTTTTACGTTACTACAGATTACTCTGCAGCAGCTTCTGTTTTCTCTGAACGATCAACCAGCTCGATGTATGCCATCGGCGCGTTGTCGCCTGCACGGAAGCCACACTTCAGAATGCGAGTGTAACCACCGGCGCGGCTCGCGAAACGCGGGCCCAGCTCGTTAAACAGTTTTGCCACGATCTCGTTATCACGAGTACGGGCGAATGCCAGACGACGATTAGCAACGCTATCAGTCTTGGCAAGAGTAATCAGCGGCTCAACTACGCGACGCAGCTCTTTCGCTTTAGGCAGGGTCGTCTTGATGATTTCATGACGAACCAGTGAACCTGCCATGTTGCGGAACATAGCCTGGCGATGGCTGCTGTTGCGGTTCAGTTGACGACCACTCTTACGATGGCGCATGACCTTATCCTTCTCAGTAAAACCTTAACCTGTGATCCGGTTACTCGTCAGCGATGCTTGCCGGTGGCCAGTTTTCCAGGCGCATACCCAGAGACAGTCCACGGGAAGCCAGCACGTCTTTAATCTCGGTAAGAGATTTTTTACCCAAGTTAGGCGTCTTAAGAAGCTCAACCTCGGTACGCTGTACCAGATCACCGATATAGTGGATAGCTTCTGCCTTGAGGCAGTTAGCAGAGCGGACAGTCAATTCCAGATCGTCAACAGGGCGCAGCAGGATCGGATCGAATTCTGGTTTCTCTTCTTTCACTTCCGGTTGACGTACATCACGTAAATCAACGAAAGCTTCCAGTTGTTCAGCCAGGATGGTTGCCGCACGACGAATCGCCTCTTCAGGATCGATTGTGCCGTTGGTTTCCATTTCGATGACCAGCTTGTCCAGGTCGGTACGCTGTTCTACACGCGCTGCTTCAACATTGTAGGCAATACGCTCTACAGGGCTGTAGCAGGCGTCGACCAGCAGACGGCCGATTGGGCGCTCATCTTCTTCCGAATGAATTCGGGTAGAAGCCGGCACATAACCACGACCGCGCTGAACTTTGATACGCATACTAATAGACGCGTTTTCATCGGTCAGGTGGCAGATCACGTGCTGCGGCTTGACGATTTCGACATCCCCATCATGGGTGATATCGGCTGCAGTCACAGGGCCAATGCCAGATTTATTCAAGGTAAGAATAACTTCATCTTTACCCTGAACTCTCACCGCCAGCCCTTTCAGGTTGAGCAGGATTTCCAGGATGTCTTCCTGAACGCCTTCTTTGGTGCTGTACTCATGTAGTACACCATCAATCTCAACCTCGGTCACCGCGCAACCCGGCATCGATGAGAGCAGAATACGGCGCAGTGCGTTACCCAGAGTATGGCCGAAGCCACGCTCTAAAGGCTCAAGGGTCACCTTGGCGTGCGTCGAACTCACTTGCTCGATATCTACCAGGCGCGGTTTTAGAAACTCTGTCACAGAACCCTGCATTGTGTCCTCTCTTTGGTACTAAGCTTTACTTGGAGTAAAGCTCGACGATCAGGTGTTCGTTAATGTCCGCAGACAGATCAGAACGCTCAGGCTTACGCTTGTACGTACCTTCCATCTTGCCAGCATCAACTTCCAGCCAGGTTGGCTTTTCACGCTGCTCAGCCAGCTCCAGAGCGGCTTTCACGCGAGACTGCTTCTTCGCTTTCTCACGAATGCTAACAACGTCATTCGGACTAATCTGATAAGAAGCGATGTTAACAACACGACCGTTTACCATAATTGCTTTATGGCTAACCAGCTGACGTGCTTCTGCACGAGTGGCGCCGAAGCCCATACGGTATACAACGTTGTCCAGACGACCTTCCAGCAGAGCCAACAGGTTTTCACCGGTGTTGCCTTTCAGACGTGCTGCTTCTTTGTAGTAGTTACGGAACTGACGCTCCAGCACACCGTAAATGCGGCGAACTTTTTGCTTTTCACGCAACTGCACACCATAGTCAGACAGACGCGGCTTACGCGCACCGTGCTGGCCAGGAGCTTGTTCAATTTTACACTTGGTATCGATCGCGCGAACGCCAGACTTAAGGAATAAGTCGGTGCCCTCACGACGGCTCAGCTTGAGCTTAGGACCCAAATATCTTGCCATTTTCTTTCTCCAACTAACCTGGAAAACGAAGCGTTATACGCGACGTTTTTTCGGCGGACGACAACCGTTATGAGGGATCGGAGTCACATCAGTAATATTAGTGATGCGGAAACCAGCGGCGTTCAGAGCACGAATAGTAGATTCGCGGCCTGGACCCGGACCTTTAACCATAACTTCCAGATTCTTGATACCGTATTCTTTCACGGCGTCAGCGCAACGCTCTGCTGCAACCTGAGCTGCAAACGGAGTGGATTTGCGAGAACCACGGAAACCGGAACCACCGGCTGTTGCCCAACCCAGCGCATTACCCTGACGATCGGTAATAGTCACGATGGTGTTGTTGAAAGAAGCATGGATATGAGCCACGCCGTCAGAGACTTGTTTTCTTACACGTTTACGTGCGCGAACTGGTGCCTTTGCCATTATTCAATCACCCCGATTATTTCTTGATCGGTTTGCGCGGACCCTTACGGGTACGAGCGTTGGTCTTGGTACGCTGACCGCGAACCGGGAGACCACGGCGATGACGCAAACCGCGATAGCAACCAAGATCCATCAGGCGCTTGATGCTCATGCTGATTTCACGGCGCAGATCACCTTCAACGACAAATTTGGCAACTTCGTCACGCAGCGTGTCGATTTGTTCTTCAGACAGCTCACTGATCTTAACATTTTCAGCGATACCCGCTGCAGCCAGGATGGCTTTAGAACGGGTCTTGCCGACACCGTAGATCGAAGTTAACGCGATCACGGCGTGTTTCTGATCAGGAATGTTAATGCCTGCTATACGGGCCACTATGCACTCCTACTATTTAATATGTACGTACCATGCTGAAAAGCCCGTTTTCAGGATACTCAAATGGAAACGTACAGACATACAAAAGATTGGCTGGCTAATCTAGCCAGCTCAACCCAACTTTGCAAGAAAAATATGCGAAAAAATCAGCCTTGGCGCTGTTTATGCTTCGGCTCGGCACTGCAAATCACACGGATGACACCATCACGCTTAACGATTTTGCAGTTACGGCATAATTTCTTGACGGAAGCACGAACTTTCATTTTTACTCTCCGTAACTTCTCAGGCGACCAATTAACGGCCGTAGCCTTTCAGGTTCGCCTTCTTCAATGCAGACTCATACTGACTGGACATCATCAGAGTTTGCACTTGAGCCATAAAGTCCATAATCACGACAACAACGATAAGCAGTGAGGTCCCACCGAAGTAGAACGGCACTTTCATTGCATCACGCATGAACTCCGGGATCAGGCAGATAAAGGTAATATACAGCGCACCAACCAAGGTCAGGCGGGTCATTACTTTATCGATATACTTCGCCGTTTGCTCTCCCGGACGAATTCCTGGTACAAATGCACCGGACTTCTTCAGGTTATCTGCTGTTTCACGCGGGTTGAAAACCAACGCCGTGTAGAAGAAACAGAAGAAGATGATTGCAGACGCATAGAGTAACACATAAAGCGGTTGCCCAGGCTGCAAATACAGCGAAATTGTTGTCAGCCAGTTCCAACCAGTACCGCCCCCGAACCATGACGCTATGGTCGCCGGGAACAGAATAATACTGGAAGCGAAGATTGCCGGGATTACCCCCGCCATATTCACTTTCAGCGGTAAATGTGTGCTCTGTGCAGCATAGACACGACGACCTTGCTGACGTTTGGCGTAGTTTACCACAATACGGCGTTGACCACGTTCAACGAATACTACAAAGAACGTCACTGCAAATACTAATACTGCAACCAACAGCAACACGAGGAAGTGCAGGTCGCCTTGACGCGCTTGCTCGATAGTATGGGCAATGGCTGGCGGGAGTCCCGCAACGATACCAGCGAAGATGATGATTGAGATACCGTTACCGATACCGCGCTCAGTAATCTGTTCGCCGAGCCACATCAGGAACATGGTCCCTGTAACCAGACTTACAACAGCGGTGAAATAGAATGCAAAGCCTGGATTCATCACCAGGCCCTGCATACCAGGCATATTCGGCAAACCGGTAGCAATACCGATCGACTGGAATATCGCCAGCACTAGAGTACCGTAACGGGTGTACTGGCTGATCTTACGACGACCAGACTCCCCTTCTTTCTTAATTTCTGCGAGCGTTGGATGAACCACCGTCAACAGCTGGATAATGATCGACGCCGAAATATACGGCATGATCCCCAGGGCAAAGATAGAAGCACGGCTGAGAGCACCACCAGAGAACATGTTAAACATTTCAATGATGGTGCCTCGCTGTTGCTCAAGCAGTTTGGCAAGTACAGCGGCATCAATACCAGGGATCGGAATAAAAGAGCCAATACGGAACACAATCAGCGCGCCGATAACAAACAGCAGTCTGCGTTTCAGCTCACCTAAGCCACCTTTGGCACTTTGAAAATCTAATCCCGGTTGTTTAGCCATCTGCTACTTATTCCTCGATTTTACCGCCAGCAGCTTCGATAGCAGCACGAGCGCCTTTAGTAACACGCAGGCCACGAACAGTTACCGGAGTAGTGACTTCGCCAGCCAGGATCACTTTCGCGAACTCGATCTGGATACCGATAATGTTTGCCGCTTTCAGCGTGTTCAGGTCTACAACGCCGCCTTCTACTTTCGCCAGGTCAGACAGACGAACTTCGGCTGTAATCGCTGCTTTGCGAGAAGTGAAGCCGAATTTCGGCAGACGACGGTACAGAGGCATCTGACCACCCTCGAAACCGCGACGTACGCCACCGCCAGAACGAGACTTCTGACCTTTGTGACCACGACCACCGGTTTTACCGAGGCCAGAACCGATACCACGACCCAGGCGTTTACCCGCCTTTTTGGAGCCTTCGGCCGGAGACAGAGTATTTAAACGCATCTCTTACTCCTCAACTTTAACCATGAAGGAAACCGCGTTGACCATACCACGAACAGCAGGAGTATCCTCGCGCTCTACGGTGTGGCCAATACGACGCAGACCCAGGCCAAGCAGCGTTGCCTTGTGTTTCGGCAGACGACCGATTGCACTGCGGGTTTGAGTAATTTTAATAGTCTTTGCCATGGTTTATTTCCCCAGAATTTCTTCAACGGATTTACCACGCTTGGCAGCGACCATTTCTGGAGAATTCATATTTTCCAGGCCATCAATAGTTGCACGAACCACGTTGATCGGGTTGGTGGAACCGTATGCTTTAGCCAGAACGTTATGAACCCCAGCAACTTCCAGAACGGCGCGCATTGCACCACCGGCGATGATACCGGTACCTTCGGAAGCTGGCTGCATGAATACACGAGACCCCGTGTGAACACCTTTAACCGGGTGCTGCAGGGTGCCGTTGTTCAGCGCGACGTTAATCATATTGCGACGGGCTTTTTCCATCGCTTTCTGGATCGCTGCTGGAACTTCACGCGCTTTACCGTAACCAAAACCTACGCGACCGTTACCATCGCCTACTACAGTCAGAGCTGTGAAGGAGAAAATACGACCACCTTTAACGGTTTTAGATACGCGGTTTACCGCGATCAGCTTTTCCTGCAGTTCGCCAGCTTGTTTTTCGATGTGAGCCATCTTACACCTCTACCTTAGAACTGAAGGCCAGCTTCACGGGCAGCATCTGCCAGTGCCTGGACACGACCATGATATTGGAACCCGGAACGGTCAAAGGACACATCTTTGATGCCTTTTTCCAGAGCGCGTTCAGCGACAGCTTTACCCACAGCTGCAGCCGCGTCTTTGTTACCGGTGTACTTCAGTTGTTCAGCGATAGCTTTTTCTACAGTAGAAGCAGCTACCAGAACTTCAGAACCGTTCGGTGCAATTACCTGTGCGTAAATATGACGCGGGGTACGATGTACTACCAGGCGAGTTGCGCCCAGCTCTTTGAGCTTGCGGCGTGCGCGGGTCGCACGACGGATACGAGCAGATTTCTTATCCATAGTGTTACCTTACTTCTTCTTAGCCTCTTTGGTACGCACGACTTCGTCGGCGTAACGAACACCCTTGCCTTTGTAAGGCTCAGGACGACGGTAGGCGCGCAGATCTGCTGCAACCTGGCCGATCACCTGCTTATCAGCGCCTTTCAGCACGATTTCAGTTTGAGTCGGACATTCAGCAGTGATACCTGCCGGCAGCTGATGGTCAACCGGGTGAGAGAAACCTAAAGACAGGTTTACTACATTCCCTTTAACCGCTGCACGATAACCTACACCAACCAGCTGCAGCTTCTTAGTGAAGCCTTCGGTAACACCGATAACCATTGAGTTCAGCAGGGCACGCGCGGTACCAGCCTGTGCCCAACCGTCTGCGTAACCATCACGCGGACCGAAGGTCAGTGCATTATCTGCATGTTTAACTTCAACAGCATCGTTGAGAGTACGAGTCAGCTCGCCGTTTTTACCTTTGATCGTAATAACCTGACCGTTGATTTTGACATCAACGCCGGCAGGAACAACGACCGGTGCTTTAGCAACACGAGACATTTTTTCCTCCGATTAGGCTACGTAGCAGATAATTTCGCCACCAAGACCAGCCTGGCGCGCTGCACGATCAGTCATAACACCTTTAGAGGTAGAAACAACTGCGATACCCAGACCGGCCATAACTTTCGGCAGCTCATCTTTACGTTTGTAGATGCGCAGGCCTGGGCGGCTGACACGCTGAATGCTTTCTACAACAGCTTTACCCTGGAAATACTTAAGAGTCAGTTCCAGTTCCGGCTTGGTGTCGCCTTCAACTTTAAAATCTTCAATAAAACCTTCTTCCTTCAGCACGTTGGCAATTGCCACTTTCAGCTTGGAGGAAGGCATGGTGACCGCAGCTTTGTTCGCGGCCTGACCGTTACGGATACGGGTCAGCATATCCGCGATCGGATCTTGCATGCTCATCTGTCTTTACTCCCGTGATTCAATTGGTGACAATTACCAGCTAGCCTTTTTCAGACCCGGAATTTCACCGCGCATAGCGGCTTCACGGACCTTAATACGGCTCAACCCGAACTTCCGCAGGAAAGCGTGCGGACGACCAGTTTGACGGCAGCGGTTACGCTGACGTGACGGGCTGGAATCACGCGGCAGAGTCTGCAGCTTAAGAACCGCATTCCAACGATCTTCGTCGGTTGCGTCCACATCAGAGATGATCGCTTTCAGTTCAGCGCGTTTCGCGAAGTATTTATCAGCTAAAGCTACGCGTTTTACTTCGCGTGCTTTCATTGATTGCTTAGCCATTTAGTAACCCTACCTTACTTGCGGAACGGGAAGTCAAAGGCAGCCAGCAGAGCACGGCCTTCTTCGTCAGATTTCGCAGTAGTGGTAATGGTAATATCCAAACCACGAACGCGGTCGACTTTATCGTAGTCGATTTCTGGGAAGATGATCTGCTCACGGACACCCATGCTGTAGTTACCACGACCGTCGAATGACTTAGCGGACAAGCCACGGAAGTCACGGATACGAGGAACAGCAATAGTGATCAGGCGCTCAAAGAACTCCCACATGCGTTCGCCACGCAGAGTTACTTTACAGCCGATCGGATAGCCCTGACGGATTTTGAAGCCTGCAACAGATTTGCGTGCTTTGGTGATCAACGGTTTTTGACCGGAGATTGCTGTCAGGTCTGCTGCTGCGTTATCCAGCAGTTTCTTGTCAGCGATCGCTTCACCAACACCCATGTTCAGGGTGATCTTCTCGACCCGAGGGACTTGCATGACAGAATTGTAGTTAAACTCAGTCATGAGTTTGTTAACTACTTCGTCTTTGTAGTAATCATGCAGTTTCGCCATCGTACTACTCCAAATTACTTGATAGTTTCGCTGTTAGACTTGAAGAAACGGACTTTTTTGCCGTCTTCGAATCTAAAGCCTACACGGTCAGCCTTGCCGGTTGCCGTATTGAAGATTGCAACGTTAGAAACCTGAATTGCAGCTTCTTTTTCAACGATGCCGCCCGGTTGGTTCAGAGCCGGAACCGGCTTCTGGTGTTTCTTAACCAGGTTGATACCTTCAACAATGACCTTGCCGGAAGACAGGACATTCTTAACTTTACCGCGTTTACCTTTATCTTTACCGGTTAACACGATAACTTCGTCATCACGACGGATTTTCGCTGCCATGATTCGCTCCTTAGAGTACTTCTGGTGCCAGAGAGATAATTTTCATGAACTTCTCGTTACGAAGTTCACGAGTTACCGGCCCAAAAATACGCGTACCGATAGGCTGCTCGCTGTTATTGTTTAAAATAACGCATGCATTACCATCGAAGCGAATGACAGAACCGTCCGGGCGACGAACACCCTTCTTGGTGCGCACCACTACCGCCTTCAGCACATCACCTTTTTTGACCTTACCACGCGGAATCGCTTCTTTGATGGTGATCTTAATGATGTCGCCTACGCCTGCGTAGCGACGGTGCGAGCCACCCAGAACCTTGATACACATTACGCGACGTGCACCGGAGTTGTCGGCGACGTTCAGCATAGTCTGTTCTTGGATCATTTTAGTGCTCCGCTAATGTCAACTACTACTGAGACCCGAAAATCAGGTCGTTAAAAAAACCCCATATCGAGGGCGCGGCATTATAACACCGCAAATCAGATATGGGTAGAAAAAATAAACGGCCCATCGCTGAGCCGTTTATTCGTTGAGAATGCGTACTGTATTACAGAACCGCTTTCTCTACAACGCGAACCAGAGTCCAGGATTTGGTCTTGGACAGCGGACGGCATTCGCGGATTTCAACCACGTCGCCGATACCGCATTCGTTGTTCTCGTCATGTACGTGCATTTTGGTCGTACGCTTGATGAATTTACCGTAGATCGGGTGTTTCACAAAACGTTCGATAGCAACAACAATGGATTTCTCCATTTTGTCGCTAACCACGCGACCTTGCAGAGTACGGATTTTATCGGTCATTACGCACCCGCCTTCTCAGTCAGTAAAGTCTTAACGCGTGCGACATCACGACGCACTTGCTTCAACAGGTGAGACTGTTGCAGCTGGCCACTTGCAGCCTGCATACGCAGGTTGAACTGCTCACGCAGCAGGTTCAGTAGCTCGGTGTTCAGCTCTTCAACGCTCTTCTCACGCAGCTCTTTTGCTTTCATTACATCACCGTCTTAGTTACAAAGGTGGTTTTAATCGGCAGTTTCGCTGCTGCCAGCTTGAATGCTTCACGGGCCAGCTCTTCCGGTACGCCGTCCATTTCATACAGGACTTTACCCGGCTGAATCAAGGCAACCCAATACTCCACGTTACCTTTACCTTTACCCATACGCACTGCCAGCGGCTTTTCAGTGATCGGTTTGTCCGGGAATACACGGATCCAGATCTTACCTTGACGCTTAACTGCACGGGTCATAGCACGACGTGCTGCTTCGATCTGACGGGCAGTCAGACGACCACGGCCAACAGCTTTCAGGCCGAAGCTGCCGAAGCTAACATCCGCGCCTGCAGCCAGACCACGGTTGCGGCCTTTGTGCATTTTACGGAATTTTGTACGCTTTGGTTGTAACATCAGCGACGCTCCTTATTTACGGCCTTTACGCTGCTGCTTTTTCGGTTGAGCAGCCGGTTTTTCCGGTTGTTCAACAGCAGCCATACCACCCAGGATCTCGCCTTTGAAGATCCACACTTTAACGCCGATTACACCATAAGTGGTGTGCGCTTCAGAGGTGTTGTAGTCGATGTCAGCACGCAGAGTGTGCAGCGGTACGCGACCTTCGCGGTACCATTCGGTACGTGCGATTTCCGCGCCGCCCAGACGGCCGCTAACTTCAACTTTGATACCTTTAGCGCCCAGACGCATGGCGTTCTGTACAGCACGCTTCATCGCACGACGGAACATAACGCGACGTTCCAGCTGAGAAGTGATGCTGTCAGCAACCAGTTTAGCGTCCAGTTCAGGTTTACGAACTTCGGCGATGTTGATCTGTGCAGGAACGCCAGCGATATCCGCTACGACCTTACGCAGTTTTTCTACGTCTTCACCTTTTTTACCGATAACGATACCCGGGCGAGCGGTGTGAATAGTCACACGGATGCTCTTAGCCGGACGCTCGATAACGATACGAGATACAGACGCTTTAGCCAGTTCCTTCGTCAGGTACTGACGTACTTTAAAATCGCTGTCCAGGTTGTCAGCGAATTCTTTGGTGTTCGCAAACCAGGTAGAGTTCCATGGTTTTACAATACCCAGGCGAATACCATTAGGATGTACTTTCTGACCCATTGCTAGTCTCCAGAGTCTCAGCGATCGGACACAACCACAGTGATGTGGCTGGTGCGCTTCAGGATGCGATCTGCACGACCTTTTGCACGCGGCATAATGCGCTTCATGCTCGGGCCTTCGTCTACGAAAATTTTCGTAACTTTCAGATCGTCAATGTCAGCGCCATCGTTGTGTTCAGCGTTAGCAATGGCAGATTCCAGAACTTTCTTGACCAGTACAGCCGCTTTCTTGTTGGTGTAGGTCAGAATATCCAGAGCCTGCGACACTTTCTTACCGCGAATCAGGTCAGCAACAAGGCGAACCTTCTGAGCAGAAGAACGAGCATGGCGATGTTTAGCGATAGTTTCCATCTCTTCCTCCTACCTTATTTCTTCTTCGCTTTTTTATCAGCAGCGTGGCCGCGATAAGTACGAGTCGGTGCGAATTCACCCAGTTTGTGACCGACCATTTCGTCGGAAACAAATACCGGAACGTGCTGACGACCATTATGGACAGCGATGGTCAAACCGATCATGTTAGGAAAGATCGTTGAACGACGGGACCAAGTGCGCAGGGGCTTCTTGTCTCCGCTTTCCACCGCTTTCTCTACCTTCTTCAGCAAGTGCAGGTCAATAAAAGGACCTTTCTTGAGAGAACGTGGCATGGCTTATCCTCTAAAATTATTTGCTACGGCGACGTACGATGAATTTATCAGTACGCTTGTTGCTGCGGGTCTTCTTACCTTTGGTCTGAACGCCCCACGGAGTTACCGGGTGCTTACCAAAGTTACGACCTTCACCACCACCATGTGGGTGGTCTACTGGGTTCATCGCAGTACCGCGAACGGTAGGACGAACGCCACGCCAGCGTGCAGCACCTGCTTTACCCAGAACGCGCAGCATATGCTCAGCATTGCCAACTTCGCCCAGGGTTGCACGGCAGTCTGCTTCGACTTTACGCATTTCACCAGAACGCAGACGCAGGGTGACATAAGCGCCATCGCGAGCAACGATCTGAACGTAAGTACCAGCGGAACGCGCCAGCTGACCGCCTTTACCTGGTTTCATTTCTACGTTATGAACGGTAGAACCAACCGGGATATTGCGCATCGGCAGGGTGTTGCCTGCTTTGATTGCAGCATCAACGCCAGACTGAATCTGGTCGCCAGCTTTCAGGCCTTTCGGGGCCAGGATGTAACGGCGTTCGCCGTCTTTGTACAGAACCAGCGCGATGTTCGCGGAACGGTTCGGATCGTACTCAAGACGTTCAACAACTGCCGGGATACCGTCTTTGTTGCGTTTGAAGTCAACAATACGATAAGCCTGTTTGTGACCACCACCGATATGACGAGTGGTGATACGGCCATTGTTGTTACGACCACCGGATTTGCTGTTTTTTTCAACCAGCGGAGCAAAAGGTTTGCCCTTGTGCAGCTCTGGGTTGACCACTTTAACGACGTGGCGACGACCCGGAGATGTCGGTTTACATTTAACAACTGCCATTGTATTACTCCTCCGACTTACTCAGCGCCGCCGACGAAGTCCAGATTCTGGCCTTCTTTCAGGGTGACGTAAGCTTTTTTCCAGTCGCTACGACGACCGATACGCTGTCCGTGACGTTTAACTTTCCCTTTAACGACCAGGGTGTTAACGACTTCGACTTCGACTTCAAACAGTTTCTGCACAGCAGCTTTGATTTCTGCTTTGGTCGCGTCTTTAGCAACTTTGAGAACGATGGTGTTGGTTTTTTCCATCGCAGTAGACGCTTTTTCAGAAACGTGCGGTGCGCGCAGCACCTTCAGCAGACGTTCTTCACGAATCATGCCAGCATCTCCTCAACTTGCTTAACAGCATCAGCAGTCATTACGACTTTGTCGAAGGCGATCAGGCTAACCGGGTCGATACCAGTCGCATCGCGTACGTCAACCTTGTGCAGGTTACGTGCGGCCAGGAACAGGTTCTCGTCCAGCTCACCGGTGATGATCAGCACATCTTCCAGAGCCATGTCTTTCAGTTTCTGTGCCAGCAGCTTAGTTTTCGGCGCTTCTACAGAGAACTTCTCGACAACGATCAGACGATCCTGACGTACCAGTTCGGACAGGATGCTTTTCAGCGCGCCGCGGTACATCTTCTTGTTAACTTTTTGACTGTGGTCCTGCGGACGAGCAGCGAAGGTCACGCCACCGGAACGCCAGATCGGGCTCTTGATAGAACCTGAACGCGCACGGCCAGTGCCTTTCTGGCGCCACGGTTTTTTACCGGAACCAGTTACTTCAGCACGAGTCTTCTGAGCACGAGTACCCTGACGAGCACCAGCTGCATAAGCAACAACAACCTGGTGAACCAGCGCTTCGTTGAAATCACGACCGAAGGTAGTTTCGGAAACAGTCAGCGCGCTCTGCGCGTCTTTCAATACTAATTCCATTGCTATCCCCTTACGCCTTCACAGCTGGTTTAACGATCAGGTCGCAACCGGTTGCACCCGGAACACCACCCTTAACCAGCAGCAGGTTGCGCTCAGCGTCAACGCGTACTACGTCAAGGCTCTGAACGGTTACACGCTCATTACCCATCTGACCTGCCATTTTCTTGCCTTTGAACACTTTGCCCGGAGTCTGGTTCTGACCGATAGAACCCGGAACGCGGTGAGACAAGGAGTTACCGTGAGTAGCGTCTTGGGTACGGAAGTTCCAGCGCTTAACGGTACCAGCGAAACCTTTACCTTTAGAGGTACCGGTTACGTCAACTTTTTTAACGTCAGCAAACAGTTCAACGCTGATGCTCTGACCTACGGTGTATTCTTCGCCTTCAGCCAGACGGAATTCCCACAGACCACGGCCAGCTTCTACGCCAGCTTTAGCAAAGTGACCCGCTTCCGGCTTGGTGACACGGTTAGCTTTTTTAGCACCCGTAGTAACCTGAACAGCGCGGTAGCCATCGTTAGCCAGGTCTTTAACCTGAGTAACACGGTTTGCTTCAACTTCGATTACGGTTACTGGGATAGAGACGCCATCTTCAGTGAAGATGCGGGTCATACCCACTTTTTTACCGACTAAACCAATCATTGTATCAACCTCTCAATCGCTCGATGACCTGATTAACCCAGGCTGATCTGCACGTCTACACCGGCAGCCAGGTCCAGACGCATCAGAGCATCAACGGTTTTCTCGGTTGGCTCAACGATGTCAACCAGACGCTTGTGAGTGCGAATTTCGTACTGATCGCGCGCATCTTTGTTAACGTGCGGAGAGATCAGAACGGTAAAGCGCTCTTTGCGGGTCGGCAGCGGGATCGGACCGCGAACCTGCGCACCAGTGCGCTTGGCAGTCTCGACGATTTCCGCGGTTGATTGATCGATCAGACGATGATCAAACGCTTTCAGGCGGATACGGATTCTTTGGTTCTGCATGAGACCAGAGCTCCAATTATTTTATAAACGAAAATGATTACTCCTCACACCCATTACGATTGATGGGAGAGTGTAACCGTTCTTACGTAGCTCCCCGATTGGGAGCATTGTTAAATAGCCAAATCGGCTATTCGAGGTTCAAATCGAACCTGCCGTCAATTACGACAAGCCCGCGCATTATACGTAAATCTCAGCCTGACGCAAGTGTCGGATAGAAATTAAGCGCTTTATTCTTATGCGAGCATGATTCCAGATGGTACGCATGGGATGGCGACGCGCATCTTTTCTTTGGAAGGCATCAGGCAAACCTGGCAATACGTCGTTGTCGCTGTCGCATAAATCTATAAAGGTGAGCACAAACCTTGACGAGGATTTGCTTATGTTTGTTGCCCTCCCCTTTCTCATTTTTTATGCGTCGTTCTCTTTATTACTTGGCATATACGACGCGCGTACCGGTCTGCTGCCTGACCGGTTTACCTGTCCATTACTGTGGGGTGGTCTGCTTTATCACCAGATTTGCCTGCCGGAGCGTTTACCGGATGCGCTTTGGGGCGCTATCGCCGGCTATGGCGGATTCGCGTTAATTTACTGGGGCTATCGCCTGCGTTATCAGAAAGAGGGGCTTGGATATGGCGACGTCAAGTACCTTGCTGCCTTAGGGGCGTGGCATTGTTGGGAAACACTGCCGTTACTGGTTTTCCTTGCCGCTATGTTGGCCTGTGGCAGGTTTGGCGTCGCGCTACTGGTGAGAGGTAAATCGGCATTAATAAACCCGCTACCTTTTGGGCCATGGCTGGCGGTGGCGGGTTTCATAACAGGTTGGAAAGTTTTCTTTCCAGACGGTTAATCGGTAACCTTAATTTGTGATTGCAGATAATTTTGCATACCAAGTTTGGCAATCAAATCCAGCTCAGTTTCCAGCCAGTCGATGTGGCCTTCCTCGTCGGCAAGAATTTCAATCATCATATCCCGGCTGACATAATCATGAACGCTATCGGCATAGGCTATTGCCTCACGTAGATCTTTTGCGCCTTCCAGTTCGAGCCGGAGATCCGATCGTAGCATCTCTTCGACATCTTCACCGATGCCCAGCTTGCCCAGATCCTGTAGGTTCGGTATGCCTTCCAGAAATAAAATACGCTCAATATACTTATCGGCGTGTTTCATCTCATCAATGGATTCATGGTACTCAACATCATTAAGCCGGGTCAGCCCCCAGTTTTTGAACATACGGGCATGAAGAAAATACTGATTAATTGCGACAAGCTCATTTCCCAATAGTTTATTGAGATAATTTATGATTTTAACATCACCTTTCATTTTATAGTCCCTCCGCTTCCACTCTCTAGAGCGTAGATGGGGCTACAGGGATGTCAAAAAAAAGAGTGTGACTCAGGCGATCTCTTTAAATTCCGGCATTTGCGTTAACTCATCCTGCATCACTTCTCGCGCGGCGCGAATACACTTACCACATTGATTTCCCACAGGAATAAATTTACGCAACTGTTGAAATGACTGTGGATGAAATTGTCGTACAGCCTGGCGGATTTTTTTATCGCTTATACCATTACACAAACAAACGTACATGATCGCTCCCGTTCAATTTCCGCACAAAGTGTAAATGAGAATGGTTATGATTACAATAGCACAAAGCGATTTACGCCACGGGAGAAGCGTTAAAAAAGGCAAATAAATATAACAGCGGCTAAATAGCAGGCAACAAAAAGGGCGCCGAAGCGCCCTCTTCAATTCAAAACTAATTAACGAGTAATTAGCCCAGAACTTTAGCAACAACGCCCGCGCCAACGGTACGGCCGCCTTCACGGATTGCGAAACGCAGACCGTCGTCCATTGCGATCGGGTGGATCAGGGTAACAACCATTTTGATGTTGTCGCCCGGCATTACCATCTCTACGCCTTCCGGCAGTTCGATGGTGCCAGTCACGTCAGTAGTACGGAAGTAGAACTGCGGACGGTAGCCTTTGAAGAACGGAGTATGACGGCCGCCTTCATCTTTGGACAGAATGTACACTTCAGATTCGAACTTGGTGTGTGGCTTGATGGTGCCCGGCTTAGCCAGTACCTGACCACGTTCGATTTCTTCACGTTTGATACCACGCAGCAGAACACCTACGTTCTCACCGGCACGGCCTTCGTCCAGCAGTTTGCGGAACATTTCAA
>NZ_JAGERQ010000021.1:0-6093 GCF_017572645.1 Salmonella sp. 32100201201700099SM
CGCTCTATCACCGCCCGCCGGGCGTCACCCGCCGGCAGCAGCTTCAGCATCATCTCCCAGGCCGCCACCGCCTCGCCAAAGCGCTGCTGCTCAAAGGCGCTGAACGCATACAGGCTTAACACCCGGATATCCGTGTGGTCGCGGCTCACCAGCTGACGCAGCAGCTCCCCGCCGCGGCGGTTATCCTCCGGGTCGGACGAGCGCGTCAGCGCCTCCGCGTAGCCCAGCGCCGCATCGCGGTTTTTCGGGTCCAGACGGTAGGCGTTCGCATACGCCCCGGTGGCGGTACCGGCATTACCCAGTACCATACCGGTGCGCCCCAGCATGAGCCAGCCCTCAACATTGCCGGCATCATTCTGCAGGCGGGTGCGCAGCCCCAGCGCCAGCCGCGCCATCTCCTCCTCATTCAGCGGCTGCGCCTGCGGGTCCAGCGCCCGCGCCAGCAGCCCGGGCGTCTGCGCCGTTGCCTGCTGCCAGGCCCTCACCTGCGAATAGCTGCCGGTCAGGACGTAGCTGCCGGCGCAGGCGCACCCGCCGGCGCGTCCGGGCGACGATTATCCACCCGCCCGCCACGATGGCGGCCAGCGGCAGCACCCACAGCAGCACCGTCAGCGGGGTCAGCGGCGGGTCGTAGGTGACGAAGTTGCCGTAGCGCGCCACCATGTAATCGATGATTTCCTGGCGGCTCTTCCCCTCCTGCATCAGGTCATACACCCTGCGGCGCATGTCGGTGGCTATCATCGCGTTCGAGTCCGCAATGCTGTTGTTCTGGCATTTCGGGCAGCGCAGCTGCTCCGTGAGCTGGCGGAACTGCTGCTCCTGCGCTTCATCTTTAAACGGCATCACGTCGGTGGTTGCCCGCGCTGACCCGGCGATAACCAGCGCCAGCATCAGCATCACCATGCCCGGTAACAGTCTCATTGCGCCGCCTCCCGGCTGTATCTGTCCCACAGCGGTTTCAGTTCACTTTCCCATACCCGGGCATTCAAATCGCCCGCATGGCGGTAGCGGATAATCCCCCTGCCGTCGATGAGGAAGGTTTCCGGCGCGCCGTACACGCCCAGGTCCAGCCCCAGCATCCCGTCGCTGTCCGATAAACTCAGCGCATACGGGTTACCCAGTTCTTTTAACCAGGCCACCGCCTTCGCCCGGTCGTCCTTATAGTTCAGCCCGACCACCCGGATACCCTGCGCAGAAAGCTGGTTCAGGTACTGATGTTCGGCGCGGCAGGTCGGGCACCAGGTGGCCCAGACGTTAAGCAGCACCGGTTTCCCCTGCGTCAGCACCTCCGCCTCATAGTACTGACCCGGTGTCTCCAGCGATTCCAGGCGGAACGCCGGCACCGGCTTCCCGGTCAGCGCCGATTCGAGATTCGTCGGGTCATCCCCCTCCGCGTTGCGCGCCAGCTGCCACAGCAGCGCCGCGGCAATCAGCAGAAAAATCAGCAGCGGTAATAACAGTACGTTGCGTTTCATCCGGCCTCCGGCAATGGTTTACGGCGGCGGTAGCGCGGGTCCGCCAGGCACAGCAGCCCGCCCAGCGCCATCAGCAGTCCCCCGGCCCATATCCAGCGGACAAACGGTTTGTAGTACAGGCGCACGGCCCACGCGCCGTTGTCCAGCTCCTCCCCGAGCGCGGCGTACAGGTCGCGGGTCAGCCCGCCGTCAATCGCCGCCTCGGTCATCACCATCCGGCTGGTGTTGTAGAGCCGTTTCTCCGCATGCAGCACCGCCTCCGGCTCGCCGTGGCGCGTCACCCCGATGAGGGCCACCCCGCCGCGGTAGTTGGGCCCGGTGATGTCCCGCACCTCCCGGAAGGTGAAGCGGTAGTCGTGAATGGTCACGCTGTCGCCCGCCCGCATCCGCACGTCACGCTCCACGCTGTAATTCTGGCTGAAGGCGATGCCGGTAATCGTCACCGCCAGCCCGAGGTGCGCCGCCACCATTCCCCAGTAGCTGAGAGAGGTTTTCGTGCCGCGGGACACGCGCTGTACGGCTTCGGCCACCGCCAGCACCGCAATCCAGCAGGCCATCGCCATCCCCACCGCCGTCATGGCGATGATTTTATCTTCCAGCAGCCATGGCAAAAGTACCGACAGCACCAGGGTGGAGACCAGGGCGGTGAGCAGCAGCGCCCTGATGTTACGCGGCCGGTCCCGGCCCCAGCGCACCAGCGGCCCCACCCCCAGCAGCAGGGCAAAGAGGACCATCAGCCAGGTGAACATGGTGTTAAAGAACGGCTCCCCCACCGAAATGCTGCCCAGCCCCAGCTGTTTGTGCACCAGCGGCAGCAGGGTACCCAGCAGCACCACCAGCATGGCGGCCATCAGCAGGACGTTGTTGCCGAGCAGCAGCGACTCGCGCGACCACAGCGCGTTGTTCACCCGCGAACGCACCCTGTGCCCGCGCACGGCGAACAGCAGCAGCGAGCCGCCGGTGACCAGCACCATAAAGGCGAGGATAAACATTCCGCGCGCCGGGTCGGAGGCGAAGGCGTGCACCGACACCAGCACCCCGGAGCGCACCAGGAAGGTGCCCAGCAGGCACAGCGAGAAGGCGCAGATGGACAGCAGCAGCGTCCACGCCTTGAAGCCGGCGCGCTGTTCCGTGACCGCCAGCGAGTGCAGCAGGGCGGTGCCCGCCAGCCACGGCATAAAGGAGGCGTTCTCCACCGGGTCCCAGAACCACCAGCCGCCCCAGCCCAGCTCGTAGTAGGCCCACGCCGAGCCGAGCACGATGCCCAGCGTCAGGAACACCCACGCCGCCAGCGTCCACGGGCGGGCAAAACGGGTGAACGCGCTGTCCAGACGCCCGCTCAGCAGCGCGGCGATGGCGAAGGCGAAGGCCACCGAGAAGCCGACATAGCCCATGTACAGCAGCGGCGGGTGGAAAATCAGCCCCGGGTCCTGCAGCAGCGGGTTCAGGTCACGCCCCTCCACCGGAAAGGCCGGCAGCGTGCGGGCGAACGGGCCGGAGGTGAACAGGATGAACGCCAGAAAACCGGCGCAGACCATCCCCATCACCGCCAGCACCCGGGCGACGATATCCGCCGGCACCCGCCGGCTGAACACCGCCACCGCCAGGGTCCAGCCGCTCATCAGCAGCACCCACAGCAGCAGCGAGCCCTCGTGCGCTCCCCAGGTGGCGGCCACCCGGTACCACACCGGCAGCTGCGTGTTCGAGTTGCCGGCGACATAGGCCACGGTGAAGTCGTTAACCACAAAGGCGTGCACCAGCACGAAAAACGCGCCCGCCACGCAGATGAACAGCAGCCAGGCGAACACCCCGGCCGACGCCATCATCCGCGCGTCGCCGCGCGCCACGCCCCACAGCGGGTAAACGGGCAGCAGCAGCGCCACGCCGAGCGCCAGGCACAGCAGTGCGTGGCCGTATTCAGGCATCATGATGAGGTGTCCTTATCAGCGCGTTGCGGGCGGCGGTGGTTTTCCTGCATCGCCTTTTCCACTTCCGGCGGGGTGTAGTTCTCGTCATGCTTGGCCAGCACCTCGTGCGCCAGGACGTGGTTGCCCTTCTCCAGGGTGCCCTGCACCACCACCCCCTGCCCCTCGCGGAACAGGTCCGGCAGTATCCCCTCATAGCTCACCGTCACCGACCCTTCGGCGTCGTAGAGGCTGAAGTTCACCTTCAGCGAGTCCGGGTCGCGCCTGACGCTGCCGGGCATCACCATCCCGCCGACGCGCAGGCGCTGGCCCACCGCCGGCAGCTGCTGCGTCTCGCGCTTGCCGTAGAGGATTTCGCCGGGGGTATAGAACAGGTCGATATTCGCGCGCAGCGCGTACAGGACCAGGGCGGTGGTCAGCGCCAGGCCCGCCAGCACCGCGCAGACCACCCATAGCCGGTTTTTACGTCGCAGGTTCACGCGGCCTCCTGTTGCGCCTGTGCGGCACGCATCCGCGCCTCGCGCGCCCGCTGCTGCGCCACGCCGCGCAGAATGGCCCGGCGCTGCAGCACCGTGTGCAGCGCCAGCAGCGCCAGCGGCGCCACGGTCATCGCCACCGCCAGCCAGACAAAAAAGGCGTACCCGCCCATGGCGAAAAAATCGCTCCACGATGAAAATGCCGGACTCACCGGTGCCCCCTTTTCAGTATCAGTTCGCTCACCCACGGGCGGCGTTTTTCCATCAGTAAAATCAGGTTGCGCATCCGCATCAGCGCCAGCGTCATAAAGAGCAGCAGGAAGCCGGCGATGGCCCAGCGCAGCGGCGAGCGCATCGCCGGGTCGATACTCTGCTGCATCCGCGTCGAGCCCTGGTGCAGGGTGTTCCACCACTCGACGGAATAGTGGATAACCGGCAGGTTCACCACGCCGACCAGCACCAGAATGCCCGCCGCGCGCCCGGCCATTTTACGGTCGTCAAAGGCGTGCCACAGGGCGATGACCCCGGCGTAGAGAAACAGCAGCACCAGCTCCGAGGTCAGGCGCGCGTCCCACACCCACCAGGTGCCCCACATCGGTTTGCCCCACGCCGCGCCGGTGACCAGCGCGATGAAGGTGTACACCGCCCCCACCGGCGCCATCGCCGCGACGGCAAGGCTGGCCATTTTCATCTGCCAGACCAGCCCGGTGAACGCCGCCACCGCCATCGCCGCATAGATACCCATCGACCAGATGGCCGCCGGAACATGCAGGTACATAATGCGGTAGCTCTCCCCCTGCTGGTAGTCCGCCGGGGCGAAACCAAAGCCCCGGACCCAGCCGGTGGCCAGCACAATGATGCCGGCTGCCGCCAGCCACGGCACAAGCCTGCCGCAAATCTGATACAGCCGGGGCGGCGCCGCCAGCTGATGAAGGGTTTTCCACATAGTCGTCACCTGACCTCCTGAAACCAGTAAAATGTCCGTCGTGCCGGGGCGCTACTGCGTACTGATGCGCAGCGCCGCCGCGGTGGCGAACGGGCTTAACGTCGCGCTGCCCGCCAGCAGCGCCCCCAGCACCGCCAGATAGCCGTCAGCGGGTAAATGCATCGATGCCGCGTCCATCGCCGCGGTGGCGAAAATCAGCACCGGGACACTCAGCGGCAGCACCAGAATGCCCAGCAGGACGCCGCCGCGCCGCAGCCCGGCCGTCAGCGCGACGCCCGGCGCGGCGAGAAACCCCAGCGCCGGCGTGCCGAGCAGCAGCGTCAGCGCCATGATTTTCCAGCCGTACACGTCCATCCCCAGCAGCAGCGCCACCAGCGGGGAGAGCATCATCAGCGGCAGGCCGGTCACCGCCCAGTGGGCCAGCACCTTCGCCAGCACCACCGCCGGCAGCGGCACCGGCAGCAGCATCAGCTGCTCCAGGCTGCCGTCCTGCAGGTCGTCGCGAAACAGCCGCTCCAGCGCCAGCAGCGAGGCCAGCAGCGCCGCCACCTGGATGATGCCCGGCGCGATACGCGCCAGCAGCTGCGGCTGCGGCCCGACGCTTAACGGAAACAGGGTGATGACCATCAGGAAGAACCACAGCGGGCCGGCGATGTCCGCGCCGTGGCGGAACGCCACGCGCAGTTCGAGACAGAAGACACGCCACATCACAGCCCTGCCTCCCCGCCGGTCAGCGCCAGGCGGCGGACGGTGTCCGCGGCCCCCGGCAGCGGCTGGTGGGTGGTGAGAATGACCATCCCGCCCTGCGCCGTGTGCGCCGCCATCCGCCGGGTGAGGCGCGCCACGCCGTTAACGTCAATGGCGGTGAACGGCTCGTCGAGCACCCACAGCGCGGCGCGGGTCAGCCACAGGCGGGCCAGCGCCACCCGGCGCTGCTGCCCGGCCGAGAGCCGGGCGACCGGCACGTCCTCAAATCCCGCCAGTCCGGCCTGCGCCAGCGCCTCCGGGAGGCGCGCGCCGTCGCCGGGGTGGAAAAAGTGCAGGTTCTCCCGCGCCGTCAGGCGGGTTTTTATCCCCGGCTGGTGCCCTATCCACAGCAGGCTGCGATGGAAGCTGTCGCGCACGCGGCGCAGGGGCTCGCCCTGCCAGTACACCTCGCCGCCGTCCGGGCGCGCCAGCCCGGTCAGCAGGCGCAGCAGGGTGGTTTTTCCGGCGCCGTTGCCGCCGGTGACCTGCACCCACTCCCCGGCGTCCACGGTGAACGACAGCCC
>NZ_JAGERQ010000022.1:0-1677 GCF_017572645.1 Salmonella sp. 32100201201700099SM
GACGAAAAATGAATACCAAGTCTCAAGAGTGAACACGTAATTCATTACGAAGTTTAATTCATTGAGCATCAAACTTTTAAATTGAAGAGTTTGATCATGGCTCAGATTGAACGCTGGCGGCAGGCCTAACACATGCAAGTCGAACGGTAACAGGAAGCAGCTTGCTGCTTTGCTGACGAGTGGCGGACGGGTGAGTAATGTCTGGGAAACTGCCTGATGGAGGGGGATAACTACTGGAAACGGTGGCTAATACCGCATAACGTCGCAAGACCAAAGAGGGGGACCTTCGGGCCTCTTGCCATCAGATGTGCCCAGATGGGATTAGCTTGTTGGTGAGGTAACGGCTCACCAAGGCGACGATCCCTAGCTGGTCTGAGAGGATGACCAGCCACACTGGAACTGAGACACGGTCCAGACTCCTACGGGAGGCAGCAGTGGGGAATATTGCACAATGGGCGCAAGCCTGATGCAGCCATGCCGCGTGTATGAAGAAGGCCTTCGGGTTGTAAAGTACTTTCAGCGGGGAGGAAGGTGTTGTGGTTAATAACCGCAGCAATTGACGTTACCCGCAGAAGAAGCACCGGCTAACTCCGTGCCAGCAGCCGCGGTAATACGGAGGGTGCAAGCGTTAATCGGAATTACTGGGCGTAAAGCGCACGCAGGCGGTCTGTCAAGTCGGATGTGAAATCCCCGGGCTCAACCTGGGAACTGCATTCGAAACTGGCAGGCTTGAGTCTTGTAGAGGGGGGTAGAATTCCAGGTGTAGCGGTGAAATGCGTAGAGATCTGGAGGAATACCGGTGGCGAAGGCGGCCCCCTGGACAAAGACTGACGCTCAGGTGCGAAAGCGTGGGGAGCAAACAGGATTAGATACCCTGGTAGTCCACGCCGTAAACGATGTCTACTTGGAGGTTGTGCCCTTGAGGCGTGGCTTCCGGAGCTAACGCGTTAAGTAGACCGCCTGGGGAGTACGGCCGCAAGGTTAAAACTCAAATGAATTGACGGGGGCCCGCACAAGCGGTGGAGCATGTGGTTTAATTCGATGCAACGCGAAGAACCTTACCTGGTCTTGACATCCACGGAAGTTTTCAGAGATGAGAATGTGCCTTCGGGAACCGTGAGACAGGTGCTGCATGGCTGTCGTCAGCTCGTGTTGTGAAATGTTGGGTTAAGTCCCGCAACGAGCGCAACCCTTATCCTTTGTTGCCAGCGGTCCGGCCGGGAACTCAAAGGAGACTGCCAGTGATAAACTGGAGGAAGGTGGGGATGACGTCAAGTCATCATGGCCCTTACGACCAGGGCTACACACGTGCTACAATGGCGCATACAAAGAGAAGCGACCTCGCGAGAGCAAGCGGACCTCATAAAGTGCGTCGTAGTCCGGATTGGAGTCTGCAACTCGACTCCATGAAGTCGGAATCGCTAGTAATCGTGGATCAGAATGCCACGGTGAATACGTTCCCGGGCCTTGTACACACCGCCCGTCACACCATGGGAGTGGGTTGCAAAAGAAGTAGGTAGCTTAACCTTCGGGAGGGCGCTTACCACTTTGTGATTCATGACTGGGGTGAAGTCGTAACAAGGTAACCGTAGGGGAACCTGCGGTTGGATCACCTCCTTACCTTAAAGAAGCGTACTTTGCAGTGCTCACACAGATTGTCTGATGAAAAACGAGNAG
>NZ_JAGERQ010000022.1:1755-3331 GCF_017572645.1 Salmonella sp. 32100201201700099SM
TCACGTTTGAGATATTTGCTCTTTAAAAATCTGGATCAAGCTGAAAATTGAAACACAGAACAACGAAAGTTGTTCGTGAGTCTCTCAAATTTTCGCAACACGATGATGAATCGTAAGAAACATCTTCGGGTTGTGAGGTTAAGCGACTAAGCGTACACGGTGGATGCCCTGGCAGTCAGAGGCGATGAAGGACGTGCTAATCTGCGATAAGCGCCGGTAAGGTGATATGAACCGTTATAACCGGCGATTTCCGAATGGGGAAACCCAGTGTGATTCGTCACACTATCATTAACTGAATCCATAGGTTAATGAGGCGAACCGGGGGAACTGAAACATCTAAGTACCCCGAGGAAAAGAAATCAACCGAGATTCCCCCAGTAGCGGCGAGCGAACGGGGAGGAGCCCAGAGCCTGAATCAGCATGTGTGTTAGTGGAAGCGTCTGGAAAGGCGCGCGATACAGGGTGACAGCCCCGTACACAAAAGCGCATGTGCTGTGAGCTCGATGAGTAGGGCGGGACACGTGGTATCCTGTCTGAATATGGGGGGACCATCCTCCAAGGCTAAATACTCCTGACTGACCGATAGTGAACCAGTACCGTGAGGGAAAGGCGAAAAGAACCCCGGCGAGGGGAGTGAAAAAGAACCTGAAACCGTGTACGTACAAGCAGTGGGAGCACAGGTTTACCTGTGTGACTGCGTACCTTTTGTATAATGGGTCAGCGACTTATATTCTGTAGCAAGGTTAACCGTATAGGGGAGCCGGAGGGAAACCGAGTCTTAACCGGGCGTTAAGTTGCAGGGTATAGACCCGAAACCCGGTGATCTAGCCATGGGCAGGTTGAAGGTTGGGTAACACTAACTGGAGGACCGAACCGACTAATGTTGAAAAATTAGCGGATGACCTGTGGCTGGGGGTGAAAGGCCAATCAAACCGGGAGATAGCTGGTTCTCCCCGAAAGCTATTTAGGTAGCGCCTCGTGAATTCATCTCCGGGGGTAGAGCACTGTTTCGGCTAGGGGGCCATCCCGGCTTACCAACCCGATGCAAACTGCGAATACCGGAGAATGTTATCACGGGAGACACACGGCGGGTGCTAACGTCCGTCGTGAAGAGGGAAACAACCCAGACCGCCAGCTAAGGTCCCAAAGTCATGGTTAAGTGGGAAACGATGTGGGAAGGCCCAGACAGCCAGGATGTTGGCTTAGAAGCAGCCATCATTTAAAGAAAGCGTAATAGCTCACTGGTCGAGTCGGCCTGCGCGGAAGATGTAACGGGGCTAAACCATGCACCGAAGCTGCGGCAGCGACACTCAGGTGTTGTTGGGTAGGGGAGCGTTCTGTAAGCCTGTGAAGGTGGCCTGTGAGGGTTGCTGGAGGTATCAGAAGTGCGAATGCTGACATAAGTAACGATAAAGCGGGTGAAAAGCCCGCTCGCCGGAAGACCAAGGGTTCCTGTCCAACGTTAATCGGGGCAGGGTGAGTCGACCCCTAAGGCGAGGCCGAAAGGCGTAGTCGATGGGAAACGGGTTAATATTCCCGTACTTGGTGTTACTGCGAAGGGGGGGANGGAGAAGGC
>NZ_JAGERQ010000022.1:3405-4935 GCF_017572645.1 Salmonella sp. 32100201201700099SM
GTGTTNNNNCGAAGGGGGGGACGGAGAAGGCTATGTTGGCCGGGCGACGGTTGTCCCGGTTTAAGCGTGTAGGTGTGTGTTCCAGGTAAATCCGGTTCACTTTAACACTGAGGCGTGACGACGAGGCACTACGGTGCTGAAGCAACAAATGCCCTGCTTCCAGGAAAAGCCTCTAAGCATCAGGTAACATCAAATCGTACCCCAAACCGACACAGGTGGTCAGGTAGAGAATACCAAGGCGCTTGAGAGAACTCGGGTGAAGGAACTAGGCAAAATGGTGCCGTAACTTCGGGAGAAGGCACGCTGACACGTAGGTGAAGTGATTTACTCATGGAGCTGAAGTCAGTCGAAGATACCAGCTGGCTGCAACTGTTTATTAAAAACACAGCACTGTGCAAACACGAAAGTGGACGTATACGGTGTGACGCCTGCCCGGTGCCGGAAGGTTAATTGATGGGGTCAGCGCAAGCGAAGCTCCTGATCGAAGCCCCGGTAAACGGCGGCCGTAACTATAACGGTCCTAAGGTAGCGAAATTCCTTGTCGGGTAAGTTCCGACCTGCACGAATGGCGTAATGATGGCCAGGCTGTCTCCACCCGAGACTCAGTGAAATTGAACTCGCTGTGAAGATGCAGTGTACCCGCGGCAAGACGGAAAGACCCCGTGAACCTTTACTATAGCTTGACACTGAACATTGAGCCTTGATGTGTAGGATAGGTGGGAGGCTTTGAAGTGTGGACGCCAGTCTGCATGGAGCCGACCTTGAAATACCACCCTTTAATGTTTGATGTTCTAACGTGGACCCGTTACCCGGGTTGCGGACAGTGTCTGGTGGGTAGTTTGACTGGGGCGGTCTCCTCCTAAAGAGTAACGGAGGAGCACGAAGGTTGGCTAATCCTGGTCGGACATCAGGAGGTTAGTGCAATGGCATAAGCCAGCTTGACTGCGAGCGTGACGGCGCGAGCAGGTGCGAAAGCAGGTCATAGTGATCCGGTGGTTCTGAATGGAAGGGCCATCGCTCAACGGATAAAAGGTACTCCGGGGATAACAGGCTGATACCGCCCAAGAGTTCATATCGACGGCGGTGTTTGGCACCTCGATGTCGGCTCATCACATCCTGGGGCTGAAGTAGGTCCCAAGGGTATGGCTGTTCGCCATTTAAAGTGGTACGCGAGCTGGGTTTAGAACGTCGTGAGACAGTTCGGTCCCTATCTGCCGTGGGCGCTGGAGAACTGAGGGGGGCTGCTCCTAGTACGAGAGGACCGGAGTGGACGCATCACTGGTGTTCGGGTTGTCATGCCAATGGCACTGCCCGGTAGCTAAATGCGGAAGAGATAAGTGCTGAAAGCATCTAAGCACGAAACTTGCCCCGAGATGAGTTCTCCCTGAGACTTTAGGTCTCCTGAAGGAACGTTGAAGACGACGACGTTGATAGGCCGGGTGTGTAAGCGCAGCGATGCGTTGAGCTAACCGGTACTAATGAACCGTGAGGCTTAACCTTACAACGCCGAAGATGTTTTGGCGGATGAGA
>NZ_JAGERQ010000023.1:0-4715 GCF_017572645.1 Salmonella sp. 32100201201700099SM
TGCCTGGCGGCAGTAGCGCGGTGGTCCCACCTGACCCCATGCCGAACTCAGAAGTGAAACGCCGTAGCGCCGATGGTAGTGTGGGGTCTCCCCATGCGAGAGTAGGGAACTGCCAGGCATCAAATAAGTGAAGAAGCCCATCCTGACGGATGAGCTTTTTTGCGTGTGTGGTAACTGATAAAAATGTAGGCCTGATAAGCGCAGCGCCATCAGGCAACCTGCACCGCCGGATGGCAGCTTCGCCTTATCCGGCCTACGGCATCGACACAATGCCTGTGTACACCGCCTTATTCCGTCGACATAACCACAAGCCTTCCCAACCCAGATACGATAAACTATTGCCGATTGAGTATCAGGAAAGCAGCCATGACCCATTCCCTAAAACCCTGGAATACCTTCGGCATTGATCATTGTGCAAAGCACATCGTATGCGCTGAAAACGAACAACAACTACTGAGCGCCTGGCAGCAAGCAACTCGTGAGGGACTGCCGGTTATGATCCTGGGTGAAGGAAGCAACGTCCTGTTTCTGGAAAATTACGCCGGCACCGTGATCCTTAACCGCCTGAAAGGCATTGAGGTGAATGAAACCGCGGACGCCTGGCACCTACACGTCGGCGCAGGCGAAAACTGGCATCAGCTGGTTCGCTACGCGCTGGACAACAACATGCCCGGCCTGGAGAATCTGGCGCTCATCCCTGGCTGCGTTGGTTCCTCACCTATACAGAATATTGGCGCGTATGGCGTAGAACTACAGTGTGTCTGCGACTACGTTGACTGTGTTGAACTGGAAACGGGAAAACGTCTGCGTTTGTCCGCGGCGGAATGCCGTTTCGGCTATCGTGACAGTATCTTCAAAAATGAATATCAGGATCGCGTTGCGATCGTCGCGGTGGGTCTGCGTCTGTCAAAGCAATGGCAGCCGGTGCTGACCTATGGCGATCTTACTTGTTTGGACCCGAAAACGGTCACCGCGCAACAGGTGTTTGATGCTGTATGCCATATGCGCACCACAAAATTGCCGGATCCTAAAGTGAATGGCAATGCAGGCAGCTTTTTTAAAAATCCCGTTGTCGCAGCCGATATCGCTATGGAACTGTTAGAACGATTTCCCAACGCGCCGCATTACCCTCAGGCAGACGGCTCAGTGAAGCTGGCGGCAGGCTGGCTGATAGATCAATGTCAGTTGAAAGGCGTCACCATTGGCGGCGCTGCGGTGCATCGCCAACAAGCGCTGGTATTGATTAATGCGAATGATGCGACAAGTAAAGATGTGGTGGCGCTGGCGCATCATGTCCGGCAAAAAGTGGGTGAAAAATTTAATGTCTGGCTGGAGCCTGAGGTTCGCTTTATTGGTCAGTTCGGAGAGGTGAACGCTGTGGAGAGCATTGCATGAAAGATACTACCGTTCCCCTGACGCTGATCTCACTACTTGCCGACGGAGAGTTTCACTCAGGCGAGCAGTTGGGTGAACGGCTGGGAATGAGCCGTGCGGCTATTAATAAACATATCCAGACATTACGCGACTGGGGAGTAGATGTATTTACCGTTCCCGGGAAAGGATATAGCTTACCGGAACCCATCCAGTTACTGGATGCTGACCGTATACATAGCCAACTGGATAGCGGAAACGTGGCGGTATTGCCCGTTATCGATTCAACCAATCAGTATTTACTTGATCGAATTGGCGAGCTGCGTTCAGGCGATGCCTGTGTAGCAGAATACCAACAGGCGGGGCGTGGTCGTCGCGGGCGTAAATGGTTCTCACCGTTTGGTGCGAATCTATATCTTTCAATGTACTGGCGTCTGGAGCAGGGGCCTGCGGCGGCAATAGGCTTGAGTCTGGTCATTGGAATTGTGATGGCGGAAGTGCTGCGTGAACTGGGCGCAGATAAAGTTCGTGTGAAGTGGCCTAACGACCTTTACCTACTGGATCGCAAACTGGCGGGTATTCTGGTCGAGTTAACCGGTAAAACGGGCGATGCCGCACAAATAGTGATTGGCGCTGGTATTAACATGGCAATGCGTCGTGTAGAAGAGGACGTGATAAATCAGGGATGGATCACACTACAAGAGGCCGGAATTACGCTCGACCGCAATATGCTGGCCGCAAAGCTGATTTATAAGCTACGTGCTGCGCTTGAGCTTTTTGAGCAAGAAGGTCTTTCTCCTTATCTTTCGCGCTGGAAAAAACTGGATAATTTTATTGATCGTCCGGTAAAACTAATTATTGGCGACAAAGAAATATTTGGTATTTCCCGCGGCATTGATACTCAGGGCGCATTATTGCTTGAACAGGATGGCGTGATTAAACCCTGGATGGGCGGAGAAATATCGCTGCGAAGCGCCGAATAGTAAAAAAGGGGAGTCGGTACTCCCCTTTTTTCTGTTATTTCCGCAATCTTACCTGTTCCACCGCATGGTTAGCGCTCTTGGTCATAATAAGGCTGGCACGTTCTCGCGTAGGTAAGATATTTTGTTTTAAATTCAACCAGTTAATTTCTTTCCAAAGCGAAGCTGCTGTATTAACAGCTTCTTCTTTAGATAATTTCGCATAATTGTGGAAATAAGAGTCAGGATCGGTAAACGCCCCTTCGCGGAATTTCAGAAAGCGATTGATATACCATGTCTGAAGAAGTTCTTCTGGCGCATCAACGTAAATAGAGAAATCAACGAAATCAGAGACAAATACATGGTGCGGATCGTGAGGATAATCCATACCGCTTTGTAAAACATTCAAACCTTCAAGAATCAATATATCAGGCTGAGCGACGGTTTTATCCCCTTCAGGAATAACATCGTAAATCAAATGAGAATAGACTGGCGCCGTCACGTTCGGTACGCCCGACTTGAGGTCAGAAACGAATTTCACCAGTCGGTGCATATCATACGATTCGGGGAACCCCTTTTTCTTCATTAACCCGCGTTCTTTCAACACCTGGTTTGGGTGGAGGAAGCCGTCTGTGGTAATCAATTCAACACGGCGGTGTTCAGGCCAGCGACTCAGCAACGCTTGCAGAACGCGTGCTGTCGTGCTTTTACCCACTGCGACGCTGCCCGCGATACTGATGATGTAAGGGATTCGCTGGCCGTTAGTGCCCAGAAACTGTTCCAGGACAGCCTGACGACGCAGATTTGAACTGATATAGAAATTTAGCAAACGGGAGAGAGGTAAATATATTTCTGCAACTTCTTCCAGCGATAAATCTTCATTAATGCCTTTTAACTGCGCGATCTCATCCTCGGTCAGGGTCATCGGCACAGAATCGCGAAGCGCAGCCCACTGGCTGCGATCAAACTGTAGGTAAGGCGTCATTAACGATTGCTCTTTTATACTCATAAGCATGTTTCTGGCTGCTATTGCTACATCAGTTCAGCGATGAACGAGGGCCATCCCTGACATGCAACGGCACGTCACATTTAAGTTAATTTGGACAATGGGCAGGAGGGTAACACCAGATGGGGAGGAATAATAAGAAAAAATCTCGCTGTGAAAGCTATCCCTGAGAAGCAATGTGACGAATATACCAGATACAGAAGATTGCTTTCTATCGACGGAGCGTTGAAATGCCGCGTCGTATCCTGGTCAGACGGTTGGTAAAATGCCGAAAATTTATGCTCTCTTGTTTGAAATTAGAGCATTTTTGTCTCTTATAGCGCAAAATGTGAGCGATAGAACATTTTATGCAATTTTTTAGTTGCATGAGCACGCAGGTCTCCATAGAATGCGCGCTACTTGATGCCGACTTAGCTCAGTAGGTAGAGCAACTGACTTGTAATCAGTAGGTCACCAGTTCGATTCCGGTAGTCGGCACCATCAAGTCCGGTGGGGTTCCCGAGCGGCCAAAGGGAGCAGACTGTAAATCTGCCGTCACAGACTTCGAAGGTTCGAATCCTTCCCCCACCACCATTTTCGGCTGCGCGATGGCGCAGCCCGAGACGATAAGTTCGCTTACCGGCTCGAATAAAGAGAGTTTCTCTCGATATTCAGTGCAGAATGAAAATCAGGTAGCCGAGTTCCAGGATGCGGGCATCGTATAATGGCTATTACCTCAGCCTTCCAAGCTGATGATGCGGGTTCGATTCCCGCTGCCCGCTCCAAGATGTGCTGATATAGCTCAGTTGGTAGAGCGCACCCTTGGTAAGGGTGAGGTCGGCAGTTCGAATCTGCCTATCAGCACCACTTCTTTTCTCCTTCCTGTTTTTCTCTTCTGTTTATTAGCATTCAACAAGTCGGGCGTGTTGCCTGGTTGATGTGGTGATATCACCGATTTATCCGTGTCTTAGAGGGACAATCGATGTCTAAAGAAAAGTTTGAACGTACAAAACCGCACGTTAACGTCGGTACTATCGGCCACGTTGACCATGGTAAAACAACGCTGACCGCTGCCATTACTACCGTACTGGCTAAAACCTACGGCGGTGCCGCCCGCGCATTCGACCAGATCGATAACGCGCCGGAAGAAAAAGCGCGTGGTATCACCATCAACACTTCTCACGTTGAATACGATACCCCGACCCGCCACTACGCACACGTAGACTGCCCGGGGCACGCCGACTATGTTAAAAACATGATCACCGGTGCTGCTCAGATGGACGGCGCGATCCTGGTTGTTGCTGCGACTGACGGCCCGATGCCGCAGACCCGTGAGCACATCCTGCTGGGTCGTCAGGTAGGCGTTCCGTACATCATCGTGTTCCTGAACAAATGCGACA
>NZ_JAGERQ010000024.1:0-3720 GCF_017572645.1 Salmonella sp. 32100201201700099SM
CCGCCATTATTTATTACGGCAAGTATCGCGTGTGAGTAAGTTGAGTTTGCTTCGTACATGCACTTTTCGAGAGCTCGCCAAAATTTGAAACTGCCAAAATCATCTTTTAGATAAATGAATCTCCTGTTATGGCTGAATTTCAAAAATGGCAGCTTACCTATGTCCGTGCTTCGCGAGATCATTTTACGTATCGCTTCAGGGGACATTGAGGGATGTTGCCACTGAATTCTCTCTGCAAGATCCGAAGAGATGCATGGCCCGCTCATTTCAAGCACCTGTCTAACAACACTTTTTTTCATATCCTCACCTTATTTCTGTCACACTACGCTATTTATAATATTACACTACGTGTAATAGGGCGCAGTCTTTTAAAAAAAAGTGACTATAAAAAATAATTAAAAATCAGATGGTTAATTACTTACTTTAAATTGAGCACAAAGAAATATCGTCTTTATAATTATTTAATCCTTTTAAATCATAAAGATAGTATTGTGACATTTTTTTATCGAACTATCAGCTACTCCATTTACCATAACATCCGTTGCGTGCACCGCCTGAGAGGCTCTGAGAGCGTTTCTGACGGGAAACCGGTAAAACAGGCAACAAACCACCCGAAAACCCGCCAGAAACGCGCTGAGAGATTTTCAGCCCTATGCATGACTATGCACCGAACTGACTCGCGGGCGATTTTGGCCTGAATTCAGGCCGGATGACTTAAAATCTGCACCAAAGCCAACAGAAAACGGTGAACGGGTGCGCAATTTATTGCGTGGCCGTGAGGCGTTGCCGGCACAGCCGGAAAAACCATTTTCAGCACGTGCAGGAGGCCCAGGAAGAGGGGCGGATGTACGAATAGTTCAGAGGTCAGATCTGACGTAAAAATGATGTAAAAGTGACGTAAAAGTGATGTACTTTTGATGTACTTTTGATGTAATTCTGTTGTACACCCGCGATCTGACGTAAAAGTGATGTAATTTTGATGTACTTTTGATGTAATTCTGTAGTCAGGAAGAATAACCCGTTCATGCAGGCATGAACGATACAGTGAGGAACGCTTTTTTTGTCACGATCTCCCCTTAACCTGCGTAAATCACCCTCCATGGTTGATTATTTTTCAACCTTAAAATGGTCATACACCATACGCAACCGCGATTTTCATCGCAATTGCATGAATTAAAAGGTAAAAACTGAAGTTCCCGTTTATTTATGTAATACACAACGTATTACAACCACCTGTAATCACATGAAAATAAAGAAATAAGATGTAATACCGGCGTATTACACGTACGCGGGTAAGCGAAAAAGCTATAACGCTTCACGGCCGACAGGTGGCCCAAAATCCACCGGGGCGTGCAGGTTCTCTTCAGTAACCTGCGCCATTAAATCAAAAAGGTCATATTCGCCGGGAAGCAGAGCATCAGTCGCATCCCGTTGTTCATCATACTCAGATGGCATGTTGTGATATCCAGTAGCTGAGGGGTGTTAGCGGGTTTCGGAGCGCAGCCCTGAACCAGTCACGTAGCGCTAGCGGAGTCTAAACTAGCTGAATATGTTACGGCGGGGTCGGGGTTCAGGAAAGTGCTTCATGTGACAGGGGAAAATGCAGCTACAGGGCGTACGGGAGAAAATGGGGGTTACTGTGATATGACGCCTCCTCGCTCACTCGGTCGCTGCCGCTCCTGCCGTTCGGCTGCGGCGGGCGTTAGCTGCACACGGATAAGAGCAAAAGCATGTGGCATGACAAACAGGGCAGGAAAAGGACGCGCCGCTGCCGTTTTTCCATAGGCTCCGCCCCCCTGACAAGCATCACGAAATCTGACACTCAAATCAGTGGTGGCGAAACCCGACAGGACTATAAAGATCCCAGGCGTTTCCCCCTGGTAGCTCCCTCGTGCGCTCTCCTGTTCCTGCCTTTCGGTTTACCGGTGTCACTCCGCTGTTATGGCCGCGTTTATCTCATTCCACGCCTGACACTCAGTTCCGGGAAGGCAGTTCGCTCCAAGCTGGACTGTATGCACGAACCCCCCGTTCAGTCCGACTGCTGCGCCTGTTCCGGTAACTATCGACTTGAGTCCAACCCGGAAAGACACGACAAAACGCCACTGGCAGCAGCCATTGGTATCTGGTTTACGGAGCGGAGAGGCGTGTACAAGCATACACAGAGTTCTTGAAGTGTTGACCTGACTACGGCTACACTGGAAGGACAGATTTGGTCACTGCGCTCCGTTTAAGCCAGTTACCACGGTTCAGAAACTTGCCGGTTTCCTGAACCTTCGAAAAACCACCTTGCCGGGTGGTTTTTTCGTTTCAGAGATGGAAGATACGCCTTTCAAAGCGCCATCGTCAAGAAACGCAGTAGCTAGAAAAAATCGTCCTCTAACTCAAAATCAGGCATTACGCCTTTTTTATAATCAGGTGAAATGACTTTTCTATATAAGTTGAACACCCGCTTTTTCTTGTAAAAGAAATCATCCAAATGCTCACCAAACAAATAATCAACATCGATATTCTTATTATTATTCTTAAAAGAGTCTAACCTTTTTAAATCTTTGTTGTACACATTCCCTGTAACCCACAAATAATGGTGGATATTCTTTTTTTCTAAATTATTTATTTTATAGTAAGAGTTTATAATTGGAACCCTTTCTTTCATCCAACGCGTAAGTTCAGTTGAAGGTAAGACCTTAACATTTTTGCACTCTATTATATAAATATCGTCACTACTCTCCAATACAACATCAGCTTCTGCATGCTTACCATTTATCTTATACTCTCTATTAATGTAAATATTACCAAGGCCATAAAAATTAGAAATTTGCGAGGATACAAAAAGCTCAAAAACATACCCTCTCAAATTGCCATTCTCTCCAGAAACAGACTCCAGATCTTTAACCATCTGAAGCAACTCATCTGGATGCTTTTCAATGGACAAAGAACCCTGAACCACCCTCGACAACCTGGTTAAGCTTTCATCAACTTTATTACCAAACGCATTTGCTATAGTTACAGCCAGAACCCCCTCACTTCTCAACTTATTGAAGGCTATTTTGCCGAAACGCCTTGCGAAAATAACAAACATTATCCTCTGACTCGCTCGAGAAGACTTGGTCATCTGGACTTTTCTTATGAATGTTTCTGCTGCAGCGGTAGTAATTTCATCACGATTAAAGCCGAGAGAAAAATCACAGGCAACGAAACCAGGCATCAGTTTTCCGCCGACATATTCAGCGAGAGGGGAAACGTAACTTGGAGCGGTCATATCCCATTCAAAAGAGCCTACAACTGGATTTCCCTCCCCATCATATTTTGTTTTTATCTGATTAAAAGCGACTAGGCCTAAATTCCTCAACCAAGCTTTAACAAGCTCCAATATTGGTTTGTCAAAAAAGGATTCGCAATTTGCCATTGTTCTAATATTAACATCGTTGGCTATGTTGTTATTTATCAGTACGCAATCACCAACTCCATCAATATACACGGCTCTAAGTATTTTTGCCGAAAGTAGATTTCTTAGAACTGTTTCATAACTTAAATGTTTAGCTTGTTTTATAGGAGATCCAGACACAATCCCAAAATCTTTCACCTTCAAATAACCGCCATTATTTATTACGGCAAGTATCGCGTGTGAGTAAGTTGAGTTTGCTTCGTACATGCACTTTTCGAGAGCTCGCCAAAATTTGAAACTGCCAAAATCATCTTTTAGATAAATGAATCTCCTGT
>NZ_JAGERQ010000025.1:0-3111 GCF_017572645.1 Salmonella sp. 32100201201700099SM
ATGTCTGCCGTGATTACTCGCTTCTTCCCGGAACCCGTCGCCGCGCCAGCACCGCGCGCCGTTCCCGTCGTGGACGACTTCACCCGCTTAAAGCCGGTGATTGCCGCCGCCATTCACCATCACCGCCTTAACGCTTAATTCCCGGAGGGATCCATGACTATTGCCATTACCGATGTCGTCCTGCGTGACGCCCACCAGTCTCTGTTCGCCACCCGCCTGCGCCTTGACGATATGCTGCCGATTGCCGCCGCGCTCGATGACGTGGGCTACGGGTCGCTGGAGTGCTGGGGCGGCGCCACCTTTGACGCCTGCATCCGTTTCCTCGGCGAAGACCCGTGGGTCCGCCTGCGCGAGCTCAAAAAGGCCATGCCGAAGACCCCCCTGCAGATGCTGCTGCGCGGCCAGAACCTGCTCGGCTACCGCCACTATGCCGATGACGTGGTGGAGCGCTTCGTTGAGCGCGCGGTGAAAAACGGCATGGACGTGTTCCGCGTCTTCGACGCCATGAACGACCCGCGCAATATGAAAGCCGCCCTGCAGGCGGTGCGCAGCCACGGCGCGCACGCCCAGGGCACGCTCTCGTACACCACCAGCCCGGCGCACACCCTGCAGACCTGGCTGGACCTGACCGAACAGTTGTTAGAGACCGGCGTTGACTCGATTGCCATCAAGGATATGTCCGGCATCCTCACGCCGATGGCCGCCTTTGAGCTGGTCAGCGAAATCAAAAAACGTTTTGAGGTGCGCCTGCACCTGCACTGTCATGCCACCACCGGCATGGCGGAGATGGCGCTGCTGAAAGCCATCGAGGCGGGCGTTGACGGCGTCGACACGGCGATTTCCTCCATGAGCGCCACCTACGGCCACCCGGCCACCGAAGCGCTGGTGGCAACGCTTGCCGGCACGGAACACGACACCGGGCTGGATATCCTGAAGCTGGAGAGCATCGCAGCGTACTTCCGCGAGGTGCGCAAGAAATATCACGCCTTTGAAGGCCAGCTGAAGGGCTACGACAGCCGTATCCTGGTGGCCCAGGTGCCGGGCGGAATGCTGACCAACCTCGAAAGCCAGCTGAAGCAGCAGAACGCGGCGGACAAACTCGACCAGGTGCTGGCGGAAATCCCCCGCGTGCGCGAGGACCTCGGCTTTATCCCGCTGGTCACCCCGACCTCGCAGATTGTCGGCACCCAGGCGGTGCTCAACGTGCTGACCGGCGAACGCTACAAAACCATTGCCAAAGAAACGGCGGGCATTCTGAAAGGCGAATACGGCCACACCCCGGTGCCGGTGAACGCCGCGTTACAGGCCCGCGTGCTGGAAGGGGGCGCTCCGGTGACCTGCCGTCCGGCGGATTTACTCAAACCGGAACTGGCTGAACTGGAAGCGGACGTCAGGCGCCAGGCGCAGGAGAAGGGCATCACTCTGGCGGGAAACGCCATCGACGACGTGCTCACCGTGGCGCTGTTCCCGCAGATTGGGCTGAAATTCCTCGAAAACCGCCATAACCCGGCGGCGTTTGAGCCACTGCCGCAGGCGGAAGCCGCGCAGCCGGTGGCAAAAGCAGAGAAGCCTGCCGCTTCCGGTATCTACACCGTGGAAGTGGAAGGCAAAGCCTTTGTGGTGAAGGTCAGCGACGGTGGCGATATCAGCCAGCTGACCGCAGCCGTTCCTGCCTCCGCGCCAGCCGCTGCCGCTCCGGCAGGCGCCGGCACCCCGGTCACCGCGCCGCTGGCGGGCAACATCTGGAAGGTGATTGCCACCGAGGGCCAGACGGTGGCGGAAGGCGACGTGCTGCTGATTCTGGAAGCCATGAAGATGGAAACCGAAATCCGCGCCGCGCAGGCCGGGACGGTACGCGGTATCGCGGTGAAGTCCGGCGACGCCGTCTCCGTCGGCGACCCCCTGATGACGCTGGCGTAACGGAGAACTGAAATGGAAAGTCTGAACGCCCTGCTTCAGGGCATGGGGCTGATGCACCTTGGCGCAGGCCAGGCCATCATGCTGCTGGTGAGCCTGCTGCTGCTGTGGCTGGCGATAGCGAAGAAGTTCGAGCCGTTGTTGTTGCTGCCGATTGGCTTCGGCGGCCTGCTCTCCAATATCCCGGAAGCGGGCATGGCGCTGACCGCGCTGGAGAGCCTGCTGGCGCATCACGACGCCGGGCAGCTGGCGGTGATTGCCGCGAAGCTTAACTGCGCGCCGGACGTGCACGCCATTAAAGAGGCATTAGCGCTGGCGCTGCCGTCGGTGCAGAGCCAGATGGAGAACCTGGCGGTGGACATGGGCTACACACCGGGGGTGCTGGCGCTGTTTTACAAAGTGGCGATTGGCTCCGGCGTCGCGCCGCTGGTCATCTTCATGGGCGTGGGCGCGATGACCGACTTCGGCCCGCTGCTGGCCAACCCGCGCACCCTGCTGCTGGGCGCGGCGGCGCAGTTCGGCATCTTCGCCACCGTGCTGGGGGCGCTGACGCTGAACTACTTCGGCCTTATCAGCTTCACCCTGCCGCAGGCGGCGGCCATCGGCATTATCGGCGGCGCGGACGGCCCGACGGCGATTTACCTGTCGGGCAAGCTGGCGCCGGAGCTGCTGGGGGCCATTGCGGTGGCGGCGTACTCATATATGGCGCTGGTGCCGTTAATCCAGCCGCCGATTATGCGCGCGCTGACCAGCGAGAAAGAGCGCAAAATCCGCATGGTGCAGCTGCGCACGGTGAGTAAGCGGGAAAAAATCCTCTTCCCGGTGGTGCTGTTGCTGCTGGTGGCGCTGCTGCTGCCGGGGATGTTCTGCTTTGGCAATCTGATGCGTGAAAGCGGCGTGGTGGAGCGTCTGAGCGACACGGTGCAGAACGGGCTGATTAATATCGTGACCATCTTCCTCGGGCTGTCGGTGGGCGCCAAGCTGGTGGCGGACAAGCTCCTGCAACCGCAGACGCTGGGCATTCTGCTGCTGGGGGTGGTTGCGTTCGGTATCGGGACGGCGGCCGGGGTGCTGATGGCGAAGCTGCTGAACCTGTGCAGTAAGAACAAAATCAACCCGCTGATAGGTTCAGCCGGGGTGTCGGCAGTGCCGATGGCGGCACGCGTATCGAACAAAGTGGGGCTGGAGTCGGAC
>NZ_JAGERQ010000026.1:0-2610 GCF_017572645.1 Salmonella sp. 32100201201700099SM
TTATATCTATAGCATAATTGCTAACGGTATAGATTATAATATTAGTGAGGTTGTTTTTGTTTTACTGGCTGTGTATTTTAGTATAAGAGTTTGGTGTGATACATTTGCTATGTTACTTCAAAGTATGAACCAATTAAAAATTCTTTGGCTCATAGTTCCGTGTCAGGCATTAATTGGTGGTGTGACTCAATGGTATTTTGCAGAGCATTATGGAATAGTTGGTATTTTATACGGACTAATTTTATCGTTCTCGCTAACTGTTTTTTGGGGATTGCCAGTGTATTATATGTATAAGAGTAAAAGGCTAGCATAATATGAAGGTATCATTTTGTATCCCAACGTATAATCGAGTAAAATTCATTGAAGACCTTCTTGAAAGTATTAATAATCAATCTTCTCACTCCTTAATTGTAGAAGTATGTATTTCAGATAATGCATCAACTGATGGAACTGAAGAATCAATAAATATCTGGAGAGATAGATTTAATTTTCCAATTTTATATCAAAGGCATAACGAAAATATTGGGCCAGATAGGAATTATTTATCTGCAGTTAATATGGGGACTGGAGATTATTGTTGGATTTTCGGAAGTGATGATATTCTTACAAAAAATTCCCTTGCATTGATGGAAGATAAATTGGCTGCCGGAAGTGACATTTATTTATGTGACAGACGAGAATTAGATATTTCAATGACGAAAATATCTAATCCACATCGGCGATGGTTAAATGGTGGCAGTAGATTATTTTCTTTTAGCAATGAAGCTGATTTGATAGAGTACTTTAGTAAATGTAACTCAGTCGGCGGACTTTTTAGCTACTTAAGCTCTATTATAGTGAAAAGGAATAAATGGTCTGACATCTTATTTGACGAGTCATACATTGGTACAGCTTATGCGCATGTATATATTTTATTAAGAATAATTAACAATATGAATTCGACCCTGCAGTACATATCACTGCCACTGGTTGATTGCAGAGGAGGTAACGATACATTCGAAAGTAATGGGAAGGCTCGTCGAATAAAAATTGATTTCATCGGTTATTTAAAACTGAGGGAGGATTTTTATAATAACAATACAAAAATATATATCTCATTTGGACGGGTTCTTACAAAAGAGCGTCCTTGGTTTTATACTTCTTTAGCTATGGCATGTTATGGTGATTCTACCGATAGAGCTGAACTTGCATCATTTTATAAGAAGTTGGGATATCCGAAAATAGCCACCAATTTAATATTTTGTCTTAAAGGGCTGGCTAGCTACACTAAAAAAATAAAATTAGCAAAAATGGTAATAAAAAAAATATTTTCATAGTATCAACATCAATACAAATCGAGTTTATAGTGTAAAAAATGCTTATGCTATTATTGTCGTGACTATTTAGCGTATAGTTTATACGTGTTTTGTAGGATGATTTATTTGCAATTTCCTTAATTAGAACCTTTAAATACTCTTGCTTTTCCGGATACAGTAACAGATGCTATATATGTATCTATAATATGTATGGCCGGGGTTGTTTTTGACTATTTATCAATTTCAAAATTAAGACTTGTGGCAATTAGAGCTTGTCGGAAACCCTACTTTTCTTTCTTTTGCTCACTATGCTCTTGCATATCTTAGTGTTTACCATAGAGTGAGTATATTATGACAGATGCTATTTTTTGTGGCATTTTTACTTGGTATAATATTTGGCTTAGTATTATGAACTGATTTTAATGGTGATTTTATAATAATTACAAGGCTTGCTTATATTTATTTGGATATGATTCCTTATTCATTTTTAATTATGATCCGTGGTTCATTTTAATGAAAATGTTTCCTAATAACTATTGGTCGTCCTTGTGATAATCGCTATACAAGCATGAATGGAAAAACGGAGAGCTATTCAATGATCGTTAACCTATCACGTTTAGGTAAAAGCGGTACGGGGATGTGGCAATACTCGATTAAATTTTTAACGGCTCTGCGAGAAATAGCTGATGTTGACGCAATAATCTGTAGCAAGGCACACGCTGATTATTTTGAAAAGCTCGGTTATGCAGTAGTTACTGTTCCGAATATTGTTAGCAACACATCAAAAACATCGCGACTTAGACCATTAGTATGGTATGTATATAGTTACTGGCTTGCGCTGAGGGTTTTAATTAAGTTTGGTAATAAAAAATTGGTGTGTACTACGCATCACACTATTCCCTTACTGAGAAACCAAACGATAACCATACATGATATAAGACCTTTTTATTATCCAGATAGTCTTATTCAGAAAGTGTATTTTCGCTTTTTATTAAAAATGTCTGTTAAGCGATGTAAGCATGTTTTAACGGTATCTTATACCGTTAAAGATAGCATTGCTAAAACTTATAATGTAGATAGTGAGAAAATATCAGTAATTTATAACAGCGTTAGTAAATCTGATTTTATACAAAAAAAAGAAAAAGAGAATTACTTTTTAGCTGTTGGAGCAAGTTGGCCACATAAAAATATTCATTCATTCATAAAAAATAAAAAAGTTTGGTCTGACTCTTATAATTTAATTATTGTATGTGGTCGTACCGACTATGCAATGTCTCTCCAACAAATGGTCGTTGATCTGAAACTAACAGATAAA
>NZ_JAGERQ010000003.1:0-393110 GCF_017572645.1 Salmonella sp. 32100201201700099SM
GCCAGTACACCTCGCCGCCGTCCGGGCGCGCCAGCCCGGTCAGCAGGCGCAGCAGGGTGGTTTTTCCGGCGCCGTTGCCGCCGGTGACCTGCACCCACTCCCCGGCGTCCACGGTGAACGACAGCCCGCGAAACAGCGTCCTCTCGTCCCGCTCGCAGTACAGATCTCTGGCTTCAAGCATTCCCACTCATCAACGTCCTGTCAGAAACCTGGTTTAACATCACGCATATCCGGCAGTTTATGCGCGATCCCTTTGTGGCAATCGATACAGGTCTGTCCGTCTTTTACCGCCTGATCGTGCATTTTCGCCGCGACGCCTTTTTGCGCGGTCAGATCCATAAAGTCGAAATTGTGGCAGTTACGGCATTCCTGCGAGTTGTTGTCTTTCATGCGCCGCCACTCATTTTGTGCCATTGTCAGGCGATGAGCTTCAAATTTCTGCGGTGTATCTATCAGCCCAAATACCTTCGCATACAGCTCTTTACTGGCTTTGATCTTACGGATCATCTTCGGCCCCCACTCATGCGGCACATGGCAGTCAGGACAGGTGGCACGAACGCCACTACGGTTGTTGTAGTGGACGGTTTCCATGTACTCCTCATACACCGTGTTGCGCATTTCATGGCAGCTAATACAAAACTCTTCGGTGTTAGCCTTTTCCATGCCGGTATTGAAACCGCCCCAGAAGATGATGCCGCCGATAAAACCGATTAACAACAGCGTCCCCAACGCCAGGCGGCTGGGGCTGCGCCACCATCGCCAGACGCGCTTTATCCAGCCGGGTTTACGGTTAGAATTTTCCATAATGACCTCTTATTTCCCGTAACCTTGCGAGGGGGTAAAGGTATTGTCGATAATCGGCGCGGTATCAGACTGCGGTACGTGGCACTGCAGGCAGAAATAACGACGCGGCGCGACGTTGCCCGACACTTTACCGTCACTGTCCATAAAGTGCGTCGGGCTGATACGCGGCGCGCCCGTCGTACGATAACTTTCCACGCCGTGGCATTGCAGACAGCGGTTGGTATTGGTCGTCACCTGGTAGCCCTCGACGCTGTGCGGGATCATCGGCGGCTGGTTGACGTAATTTAGCGGCATACGTTCCTGCTCTTTCGGCATACGAATCGCCCCTTCCTGCGTCCCGGATACTTCCGGCGACTGGCTCAGATCCACTCCGTTTGCCGCCCAAACCGCACCACTTACCACCAGGGCAAGCGTGGCCATCCATTGACACAGCGCTTTCATCAGGTCATGGCTTTTCATTGTTTCGCTCCCGAACTCCATCGCATTTACACTTCATCCTTCGAGCTGCCTCTTTGTTGGCTGCGCTCGAAAATCCCAGTCACATCGTTATCTATGCTCCCGGGGATTTCCTCGCTTACCGCCGCGATGCATCCCGAATGATGTTGCGTATCGTTATTGTAAAAACATCCTCAGAACAGACATCCACGCAGCGGCCGCAGGTCATGCAGTCGCGGTGGGTGACCTGCGCCAGGCTTTGCTCATCCAGCACCGGCGCACGTAGCACATGCGGTTCCGGGCAAACATGAAAACAATCCATACAGCGATTACATTTTTCACGTTTTTTGGCCGTCACGGTCACTACGCCTTTACTGCCCAGCACGCCATACAGCGCGCCCATCGGGCATATATGGCCGCACCAACCGTGCTCAACGACTAATAAATCAAATAAAAACAAAGCAATAACCAGCAACGCGCCGCTACTAAATCCCATAATCAGACTACGACCTAACAGCGACACGGGATTAATCCATTCCCATAGCAACGTGCCGGTCAACGCCGAACCGATTAACACCACCACCAGAAGGACGTACCGTATATGGCGTGGAATCGTCGCCGACTGGTTCAGGTCAAATTTCCTGCGCATCCAGTTAGCCAAATCGGTAACGGGGTTTAGCGGGCAAACCCAACTGCAAAATAATCGCTTTCCCGCCAGCGCATACAGCACAGTGATAATCACTGCTCCCGTCAGCGCCACGGTAGCGGGAAGATGTCCACTGGCGAGACTTTCCAGGGTAATCAGCGGATCGGTCAACGGGAGGGTATCGAACAGCAAACTACTGCTGTAGTTGCCATGCAAAACCCAAAAGCCCAGCCACGGGCCGCTGAGAAACATCCCCAGCACCATAAACTGGCTGATACGGCGTAACACCAGCCAACGATGGCTACGCCACCAGCCTTTTTTCGCCCGCGCTTCTCGCCCGGCGTCGCGTTTACGATTTGCCATCTTTCCCCTCCAGCCAGCCGAAGCGGTAATGGTGTCCTAACTCCCCTTTCGCCAATGACAACGGCAACACTTTTATCGCTGGTTGCTCCAGTACGCAGACTTTTTCGCATTTGCCGCAGCCGGTACAGGCATCGCTGTGTACGGTGGGCAGAAAGCGCGCATGTTTGCCGGTACGCATGTTGCGATCCAGCTCCAGCGTGATGGCCTCATCGATTTTCGGGCATTCGCGGTAACAAACGTCGCAGCGCAGCCCCTGAAAGTTGAGGCAGTTTTCCTGATCCAGCAGCACCGCCAGCCCCATACGCGAGTCATCAATGGAGGCGATATCTTTATTCAGCGCCCCGCTGGGGCAGACTTTGGCGCACGGAATGTCTTCACACATTTCGCAGGGGATGTCGCGAGCGACGAAATAGGGCGTACCTGCCGATAGCCCGGAGGCCAGCGTCGCCAGTTTTAGCGTGTCGTATGGACACGCCTGAACGCACTGCCCGCAGCGCACACAGGCGCTGGCGAAGACATTTTCATTCAGCGCGCCAGGCGGACGCAGCCGAACGCCCGTTGCGCGCGCGGTTTGCTGTTGCAAGCCCAGCGCCACGCCAACCGCCGCCAGCCCGCCTGCAGTGCGCACAACATCACGCAGAAAGCGGCGGCGGCCATTTTGGGGTTTCGCTGTACGGGACATAACGCGTTACACCTTCGCCAGCTTAACGGCGCACTTCTTGAAGTCCGTCTCTTTAGAGAGCGGATCCGTCGCATCCAGCGTCAGGTTGTTCACTAGCTGAGCGGCATCGAAGAACGGCATATACACCAGTCCCTGCGGCGGACGGTTACGTCCACGCGTTTCGACAATCGAAATCACTTCGCCGCGGCGGGACGACACTTTAACCTTATCCCCGCGACGCAGATCGCGCGCTTTCGCATCCAGTGGGTGAATAAAGACCACCGCTTCCGGGAAGGCGCGATGCAATTCAGGCACGCGGCGCGTCATACTGCCGGTATGCCAGTGTTCCAGTACGCGACCGGTGGAAAGCCACAGATCGTACTCGTTGTCCGGCGACTCCGCCGCGGGTTCAAATGGCAGCGCGAAGATCACCGCTTTGCCATCCGGTTTACCGTAGAATTTGTACCCTTCCCCCGCTTTTACATACGGGTCGTTGCCTTCGCTGTAACGCCATTGCGTCTCTTTGCCTTCGACGACCGGCCAGCGCAGACCGCGCGCGTTGTGGTAATCGTCGAACGGCGCCAGATCGTGACCGTGGCCACGTCCAAACCAGGCGTATTCTTCAAATAGCCCTTTTTGCAGATAGAAGCCCAGCTCACGAGACTCATCGTTTAACTGATCTTCTTTCAGCTCGCTCAGCGGGAATTTGCTGACCGCAGGCGTGGCGAATAGAACGTCATACAGTGTTTTGCCGCGCAGCTCCGGCTTCTGGGCCAACAACGCCTCCGGCCAGACCTCCTCGGTTTTAAAACGACGGGAGAACTGCACCAGTTGCCAGAGGTCGGATTTGGCTTCGCCCGGCGCTTTAATTTGCTGACGCCAGAACTGCGTGCGGCGTTCGGCGTTGCCGTAAGCGCCTTCTTTCTCAACCCACATGGCGGTCGGCAGGATCAGATCAGCAGACAGCGCGCTCACCGTCGGGTAAGGATCGGAGACAATGATAAAGTTACGCGGATCGCGCCAGCCCGGCATCCGATCTTCATTGATGTTCGGCCCGGCCTGCATATTGTTATTACACATTACCCAGTAGACGTTCAGCTTGCCGTCTTTCAACGCGCGATCCTGCGCCACCGCGTGTAAACCCACTTTTGCCGGGATAGTGCCAGCGGGGATCTGCCAGTGTTTTTCGCAGATATCACGGTGTTTTTCGTTCGTCACGACCATGTCTGCGGGCAGACGGTGTGAGAAGGTTCCCACTTCACGCGCCGTACCGCAGGCGGAAGGCTGGCCGGTCAGCGAGAAAGGACCGCAGCCAGGCTGGGAGATTTTTCCGGTCAGCAGATGGAGGTTGTAAACCAGGTTATTCGCCCACACGCCGCGGGTATGCTGGTTAAAACCCATCGTCCAGTAAGAGATCACGCGCTTATTCGGATCGGCGTAGAGCTGTGCCAACTGTTCCAGTTGATCTTTCGGCACGCCGGTCATTTCAGCAGTCTTGTCCAACGTATATTCCGCCACGAAGGCTTTATACTCGTCGAAGCTCATCGGCTCGGAAGCGTCGGAGCCCGGATTCTTCGCCGCTTTTTCCAGCGGGTGCGTCGGGCGTAAGCCGTAGCCGATATCCGTCGCCCCTTTACGCAGATTCACATGCTTTGTGAAGAAATCCTGATTTACCGCGTTGTTCTGAATAATGTAATTCGCGATATAGTTAAGGATCACCAGATCGCTTTGCGGGGTAAAGACAATACCGTTGTCCGCCAGCTCAAAGCTACGGTGCTGGAAGGTGGAGAGGACAGCGACTTTCACATTCGGGTCGGACAAACGGCGGTTAGTGATGCGCGACCATAAAATCGGGTGCATCTCCGCCATGTTGGACCCCCACAGCACAAACGCATCGGCCTGCTCAATATCGTCGTAGCAGCCCATCGGTTCATCCATGCCAAAGGTGCGCATAAAGCCCACCACCGCCGAGGCCATGCAGTGACGCGCGTTCGGGTCGATGTTGTTAGAGCGGAAACCAGCCTTGAACAGTTTCGCGGCGGCATAGCCTTCCCAGATGGTCCATTGACCCGATCCAAACATGCCGATCGCTTCTGGTCCTTTCTCTTTCAGGGCGGTTTTAAACTTCTCTTCCATCACATCGAAGGCCTGTTCCCAGCTCACCGGCGTAAACTCGCCGTCTTTGTGATAGCTGCCGTCTTTCATGCGCAGCATCGGCTGCGTCAGACGATCTTTACCGTACATGATTTTGGGCAGGAAGTAGCCTTTAATGCAGTTCAGACCACGGTTGACCGGCGCGTCGGGGTCGCCCTGGCAGGCGACCACACGGCCCTGCTGCGTTCCCACCAACACACCGCAACCCGTTCCGCAAAAACGGCACGGCGCTTTATCCCATTTGATGGCTTCCTGCTGCCCGACAACGGCGCGGGCGACGCCCGGCACGCTCAGACCGGCAGCCGCCGCAGCGGCCGCAACGGCGTTAGCTTTCATAAAGCTACGACGACTGAGTTTCATGGTGTTTCCTCACCTTGCTCATCCTGCTGGTGATAAACCAGCGACACCGCCAGCACGCCCTCAACATTGCGTACTGACTCAATTGTTTGCATCAGCGTTTCACTCTGATCTGCTTCCGCCACCACGATCAGTTGCCCGCTTTCAACGTCGCTTAACGCGACTTCGCAACCCGGCAACGTGTTCAATTGTGTGCCAATGGCGGCGATGTTCTGACTTTTGGCCTGCACGACCAGGCTACAGACCTGCCAGTTAGTGTGCATGGTGGTTCTCCGCTTTGATGGCTGACACGGGACAGATAGCCACACACGCCCCGCATCCGTTACAGGCCTGCGAGTCAAGCTGCGGCTGGTAAATACCGGATAACGTGGGGCGAAAGGTAATGGCCATAGGTTCACAACTGTCCTGGCAACGATGGCATTCAACCGATTGCCTGGCGAGGCAGTTTTCCGTGAGTGTAAAAATTAAATCCCAGGCCCTGGTGTGGCGCGGAAGAAAGAGAGATTCGGGACAGGCCTGCGCACAGGCATAACAAAAGCTGCACTCGCCCCGTTTGAAATCTACGCTCGGATATCCCCCCGCCCCTCGCTGCAGGATGTCGGCCTCACACGCCTGGATGCAGGCGTCGCAACGCAGACAATGTGCGAGAAAATAGGTCGTTTCTCTGGCCCACGGCGGAAGAATCCCATTACTGGCGTTGCGCCAACTGCCGGTCAACATGCTTCGACGGGATAAATCAACCATGATATCGCCCTTCCATAACGACACGCTTCCATAGGGAGTGAATGCCAATAAAAACCGTACAATTTATGAGTAGTTATTTTTGTAAATAAGATATTTCAGGATGTGTAAGAGATGCATACCCCGATAGAGGTAAATGCTGTTGCCGGATCAAAAGAGTGCCGGGTAAAGACCCGTAAACGTGCTTTTTCTCACATTTCAATGAGTTATATAGATATTTATATAACGAAAACCACTAATAGCTGATAATTTCATTTACATTATCAATACCAGAATATTCCACTATATAAAAAGACGCTATTTTATTAATAATCTTGAAAATATGAGTAAATACAGATTAATAGATAATATGAATGTGTTAATCTGTTGTCAGTGAATACTGAAAACAGCAGAAAGGAAATACTGTGAACAATCAAATGAAGATGTTTGTCCCTGCCGTCGTCTTCGCCGCCCTCGCCAGCGCCTCTGCCTGGGCTAACAATGGCGATACCGCCCAGCCGCTGGAAAAAATCGCCCCCTATCCGCAGGCGGAAAAAGGAATGAAGCGGCAAGTGATAACCCTTACCCCTCAGCAGGATGAATCTACCCTCAAAGTGGAACTGTTGATTGGCCAAACGCTGAATGTGGATTGTAACCAGCATCGCCTCGGCGGCACGCTGGAAACAAAAACGCTGGAAGGCTGGGGCTATGACTATTATGTCTTTGATAACGTCACCTCTCCGGTATCAACCATGATGGCCTGCCCTGACGGTAAGAAAGAGCAAAAATTCGTCACCGCCTGGCTGGGTGAAGACGGGATGGTGCGCTACAACAGCAAGCTGCCGATCGTGGTGTATACCCCGGCGAATGTGGACGTGAAATACCGCATCTGGAAAGCGGACGCTAACGTACAGAACGCCGTCGCGCGATGATGTTACGCTGCCCGGTCACACTTACCGGGCATCTGAACACGCCGACTCACACAGCGCTCCGGGGTTCTTTTTAAAACACGTCTGGAAACCCGCTCGCCCGCAGCAAAAAATACCCCGATGCCTGGTGGCGACGCGTGGCATCTTATCAGGCCTACCCGCGTGCGGACGTAGGGCTGCCATCAGGCGGTTTATCCGGCGCCATAATCCATTACGCAGTACGCGCAACCACATCACGCGAAGCGGCGTCACGTTCGTCGCCGGTGAGTTCGGTTAGCTGTCCGTTACGCATTTCAAGCAGACGATCGGCGTGAATAAAATAGTGATCATCATGGCTGATGGCGAAAATGGTTTTGCCCATTTCCTGCATTAACGGCAATAGTACCTGATAAAATTCCCGGCGGAAATGCGGGTCCTGATCGGCGGCCCACTCATCCAGCAAAATAATATCGCGCTCTTCCGCCAGCGCCAGCAGCAGCGCAATGCGCTTTTTTTGCCCTTTCGACAGTTTAAGATTCAAAATGCGCCCGTCGTTTAGCTCCAGCTTGTGCGTCATTTTCAGGTGCTCAAGCCACTTTTCGACCAGCGCGGGATTGGCGGGTTTCCCCTGCGGCCCCAGCAGGCGGTCGAATAACCACACATCGGTGAACACCGCAGAAAACAGTTTGCGATAATCTTCCGGCTGTCCGGCGGCAATAGGTTGACCGTCAAGTAAAATCGTTCCCGATTGCGGCTGGTATAAACCGGTCAATAACATGGCCAGCGTCGATTTCCCGCTACCGTTGCCGCCAATTAAAAACAGCAGTTCGCCGCGGTGAATCGTCAGGTTGATGGGCCCCACGGAAAACGCGTTATCCTGATAGTGGAAAACCACGTTGCGCAGCTCCAGCGTCTTCCAGTCGGGAAAGGCTTTCGGCTGTGGAAAATCAGGCTTATACGGGGCGAGCGCGAATTTATTCAGTTTATTAAACGCCATCTGGGCGGTCAGTAGCGTTGGCAACGCCCCCACCGCAGACAGCAGCGGCGTGCGCAGGAACAGCAACGTCAATGAATAGGTCGCCGCGACGTTAGTATCCGCCCAGCCGAGACTATTCGCCATCCAGAAGACCAGGCCTATCGCCCCCAGCATCATGATATTCGACCAGTTGACGGCGCTCAGATGAAAAGTATCGGCACGGATAATGTGATGACGGTACTCTTTGGCGTCCGGGATATAGCATTGCTGAAAAATCTGCTCCGCACGCTCGCGGTTTAGCGTCAGCTCTTTGCGTCCTTCCAGCACCGTCTGATAGTCGTTGTACAGCTTATCTTCGGTCTCGCGCAGGGTCGCCATATGCTGGTAAACCCGCGCCACCAGCACAAATCCGCCCCAGATAGTGACCGCCATCCAGATAGCCGTAACCAGCAGCATTTTTGTCGATAGCATCGCCAGATACGCCGCCGAGCCGACGGTGAGGATAATACCCTGCACCAGCTCAGGCAGACGCACAAAGGCGATAGTAATATTGCGAATATCGCTGGTCAGACCGGCCAGTAAAGAGGCGCTGCCCAGTTGCTCAATACGTTCAACGTGCGTATCCAGAATGCGCTTGATAAATTCGCTGCGCAGGCGGTAAACGAAATGGTGTCCCAGAGTGGTGAGCGCCAGTTGGGAACCTAATGTGACGACCATTAGCAACAGGAGCAGGCCGAGAAATTCCGGCAGCACCATGACGGTGGTGTCCACCGTTTCAATCAGGCGCTGATTGATAAACGCGATCAGGCCAATCCCCAGCGCCGCGCTGGCGAGACTCAGCGCCATCACGCTAATAAATGGCCAGCGGTACTGCCGCCAGACAAGAATAAGAAGTTCCATGCTTACAACCCGGACCGATAATAACAGCCCGCAGTTTAACTAACTCCATCTGCACAGCAATAATAATTCTTATTTTTATTCTTTTTCAGCCGCCTGACGGAAGGTGAGATTGTAACGAAATTCACCGGTCATGGGATGAAAGCCCGCTTTAAGCGGCTGGATACCATGATAAAACAGCCGGGACTCGCCGCCCCAGACCACGATATCGCCATGCTCCAGTAAGATCCGCTGGATCGGGTCGCTGCGACGCAGGCCGCCAAACTGAAAAACCGCCGGCACCCCCAACGAAACTGAGATAATAGGCGCGCGCAGATCCGGCTCGTCTTTATCCTGATGCAGCGACAGTTTTGCGCCGGGCGCGTAGCGATTGATCAGGCAGGCGTCCGGTTGGAAGCTCGCATACCCTGCCGCGATTGCCGCCTGACGACATACGCTGGCAAACGATAACGGCAGCGCAGGCCAGGGTTTATCGGTCAACGGATCGCGCACGGCATAACAATAACCGTGACGATCGGTGGTCCACCCTAACGCGCCGCAGTTGGTCATCGCCACCGACATGGTATAGCCGCCCGGCGTCACCATCTGACGAAACGGTGACTGACTGGCGACAAACCCGATATCGTCTAATAGCGACTGCGCCGCGCGAAACGCAAAGCGGCGCAACACCACCGCGCCAGGCGCCAGGGACTCTTGCCAGGGCGCTTCATCAGCAAACAGATCCAGCATTGCTACTCCTCTTTTTGCGCTTCTCGCTTTAATAGCTGCGCTTTTCGACGCACGCCCCAACGATAACCGGAGAGCGCGCCATCGCGACGCACGACCCGATGACACGGGATCACCATCGCCAGTTTGTTCGCGCCGCACGCGCTGGCGACCGCGCGTACTGCCGTGGGTTTGCCGATAGTCGCGGCAAGCTGTTGATAGCTTACGGTTTCGCCGCAGGGAATTGCGCATAACGCCTGCCAGACCTGCTGTTGAAACGCGGTTCCCTGGATATCCAGCGGCAACGAGAGCAGCACATCGCGTGTGTTGATAGCCGCGACAACCTGCCGCACCCGTTGCTGAAAAAGCGCGTCAGCAGGTTCGTGGCGGGCCGCCGGGAAAAGGGTGTGTAATTCAGCCAGTAGCGCGTCGTCGCTATCACCGGGGAGAATCGCGCAAATCCCCCGCTCGCTCTCCGCCACCAGGCACCGTCCGTAAACCCAGTCCGTCAGCGCATAGCGAACGGAGACATTATCGCCGCCTTTGCGAAACTGTTTTGCCGTCATGCCCAGCGTCTGGTCGGCATGACGGTAGTAGCTACTGCTATCCGGGAAGCCGGCGCGGTAAATAGCCGCCGTGATCGGCTCTCCTTTCGCCAACGCCTCACGCAGCCGCCGGGCGCGCCACGCCTGCTGCCACCCTTTCGGCGTCATACCGGTGCTCGCTTTAAACAAACGGTGCAGATGAAACGGGCTCATCGCCACCGCCTGCGCCAGAGACGCCAGCGTTACCGGCGTCTCCTGCTCAAGTAAACGGCAGGCGCAGGCAATCTTATCCAACCGCCGTTGCTGCGCGCGCGCATTATCCGGCTGACAGCGCTTGCAGGGGCGAAAACCGGCGTCCAGCGCCTGCTGCGCGTTGGCAAAAAAGCGAACATTTTTACGTAACGCCCTCTTCGAGCGACAAGAAGGGCGGCAAAAAACGCCGGTGGTTCGCACCGCAAAAACGAAACGCCCATCCGCGCTGGCATCGCGCGCCTGCACCCGCAGCCAGCATTCATCATCGGTAAGTAACGCTTTTTTCATCATAGACTCCTTCATTAAGCATAGTGCTTGCTTACATGCAGTGTGTCCGTAAATCCGCCCACAAAAACCCGTAATCTTGCGTTTTAATTCTTATCGCTCACCAGGAACGTTTTGAACTGCGGCGACATCCAGGTTTTAAAGCCTTCACCTTCTTTCATGATCATAAAGACCGCCAGCCCTTCCCGCCGCACGACCTCTTGCGCCTTTTGCGTACCAAGCACCATCAGGCCGGTGTCCCAGCCGTCCGCTTCCAGCGCCGTTGGCGCGATGACCGTAACCGATACCAGGTTGTGTTCAATGGGGCGCCCCGTTTGCGGATCGATAACGTGCGATACGCGCTTGCCATCCAGCTCATAATAGTTACGGTAGCTGCCGGAGGTGCTGATGCCATGCCCGTTGATATCCACAATCGCCTGCACCGCGTTTTCCCGGTCGGTCGGCTTCTGAATCGCGACGCGCCACGGCAGCCCTTGCGCATTCATCCCGCGACTGCTTAATGCGCCGCCCACCGAGACCAGATAACGCGCAATGCCCTCCTGCTCCATCAGACGCGCCAGGTGATCCGCCGCATAGCCCTCCCCGACCGTGGAGAGATCAACATAAAGATCCGGCAGATCTTTTTGCAAAAACTGATGTCCAGCCCTGTCGATAACCTGCAAATGTTGCAGGCCTGTTTTCGCTTTTGCCGCATCGATTTGTGCTGGTGTTGGGATATGCAGCGGCTGCCGATCCGGCCCAAACCCCCACAGATTGACCAGCGGGCCCACGGTGATATCCATCGCGCCATCCGTCTTCGCGCCAATACGTAGCGCCGAGGTCACGATATCCGCCATGGCTTCGCTGACCGGCCAGGGCGCAAGACTGCGTGAATGGTTAAAACGCATCAGCGCGGAGTCATTTTTATAGGTAGAAAGCAACCAATCATCAGCATCAAGCTGAGTCTGGATTTTAGTCTGTAACTCTGCGGCGCGTTTCGCATCGATGCCAATCACGCTCACCCGCCAGAGGGTCCCCATCGTTTTACCTTCCAGCACCTGAGCGGCAGGTGACGCTGTTGTCGTTTCGGGAGCCTCATCGCAGCCCATAAGTAAAAAAGCCGCCGCCAGACACACGGCCCGGCAAAAAGTCATTTTCATCGCTGTTTATCCTCATTCGAATGGACACAAGCGTATATCAAAACGTCGTATTTGTACGCCGGAATAAGGCATGAAAAAAGGGCCCGCAGGCCCTTTAGCAACATCTTTTGCTGATTAGAACTGGTAAACCAGACCCAGCGCTACGATGTCGTCGGTGTTGATGCCCGCATCGCGGGTAAAGTCGTTTTTATCCAGCAGGTTGATTTTGTAATCAACATAGGTGGACATGTTTTTGTTGAAGTAGTAAGTCGCGCCGACATCAACGTATTTTACGATGTCCTGGTCGCCATAGCTGGCGCCGTAGCCGTTGCTGATGTCCTTACCTTTAGACTGCAGGTAAGCCACAGACGGACGCAGACCAAAGTCGAACTGGTACTGAGCAACCACTTCAAAGTTCTGCGCTTTGTTGGCAAAACCGTAAGAGGTGGACGGGTTGCTACCGTTAGAGGTACCAAAACGGGTTGCGTTATAGGTCTGAGAATACTGCGCTGCCAGATAGATGTTGTTCGCATCGTATTTCAGGCCGCCGGTGTAAACCGTGGCGCGATCGCCGTTACCATACAGGCGAGCGTTAGCGGTGTTGTTCTGATCGGCAGTACGTTTAGACGTGGTGATAGCGCCACCGACAGAGAAGCCTTCGCCGATTGCATAAGTCAGCGATCCGCCGTAACCGTCGCCGTTCTGGTTCAGCAGGCTGCGACCGTTGGTGTTTTCACCGCTCACGCTGCCGTTTTTACCCTGATACTGCAACGCGAAGTCCAGACCATCCACCAGGCCGAAGAAGTCGGTGTTACGGTAGGTGGCATAGCCGTTACCACGCTGCTGCATAAAGTTGTCAGCGCCGTAGGTGTCGCCGCCGAACTCCGGCAGAACGTCGGTCCAGGAGGTCACGTCATAGGTTACGCCGTAGTTACGACCATAATCGAAGGAACCTGCGTCAGCGAATTTCAGACCCGCAAACGCCACACGCGTCCAGGAGTCGTTGCTGCCTTCAGTCTGGTTGCCCTGAATCTGATATTCCCACTGGCCATAACCGGTCAGCTGATCGTTAACCTGCGTTTCGCCTTTGAAGCCGATACGCATGTAGGTCTGGTCGCCGTCGCTGCCTTTGTCGTCAGAGAAGTAGTGCAGGCCATCAACTTTACCAAACAGGTCTAATTTGTTGCCGTCTTTATTATAAATTTCAGCCGCATTCGCTGCGCCCGCCACCAGCAGAGCTGGTACCAGGAGGGACAGTACTTTAACTTTCATGTTATTAACCCTCTGTTATATGCCTTTATTGCTTTTTTATGCCACTGCTTACTGGTTAACCCTCATTAACCAGTCGGCAAGTCCATTCTCCGCAAAAATACAGAATAATCCAACACGAATATGATACTAAAACTTTTAAGATGTTACAGTTATCTACATAGATGTTTCAAAATATGAATTTTACGGAACTTTTTTAAAGCAAAAATCAAGTAAAAATAAGCACAAATAGACAAAATATATTCACGAAACTTTTAAAATCAACGGGTTAAATTGATGAAATTCATAGCACTGAATGATAAAAAAGAATCTTCATTCGCAACTAAAATAGTGACCGCTATCATCATTAACTTTATTTATTACCGTCATTCACTTCTGAATGTCTGTTTACCCCTATTTCAACCGAATGCTTCGCATTCGGTTTTTTTTACCCTTTTTCAGACGCACCCGGCTGATTTATGCTACCTGCCTAAAACTATCACGGTTATTCACTACCCTCCCCTGCTCGACCGTTCGTAAGACATTAGCAAATAATTTCTTGATATTTAGTGCTAAACATTTATCAGTAGTCTTTATATTTGTACCGTTCTGCGAAGGTTGTACGCTTTTCCCGTCCCGCCGACGGAGCGCGTGTTAAGTTGCCCGGCATGACGTAAGAGTCTGGAAATTCATTCATTACCCTTTATACTGCCCTTCACCTTCAGCGTTGCTTTTATAGGTCGTAAACATAAATGAGTCAGTCTGACACAACGGTCTCTACCCGATTCTCCCTTCTACCGGGAAGCATTACCCGTTTCTTCTTATTGCTGATCATTGTGCTGCTGGTAACGATGGGCGTTATGGTACAGAGCGCCGTCAACGCCTGGTTGAAAGACAAAAGCTATCAAATTGTCGATATCACCCACGCTATTCATAAACGCGTGGATACCTGGCGGTATGTTACCTGGCAAATTTATGACAACATCGCCGCGACCACTACGCCATCGACAGGTGAAGGACTTCAGGAAACGCGTCTGAAGCAGGATGTGTATTATCTTGAAAAGCCGCGACGTAAAACTGAAGCGCTGATTTTCGGTTCCCATGACAGCGCCACGCTGGAAATGACGCAGCGTATGTCAACCTATCTGGATACGCTGTGGGGCGCGGAAAACGTGCCGTGGTCAATGTATTATCTCAACGGACAGGATAACAGCCTGATTCTTATCTCTACCCTACCGTTGAAAGATCTCTCATCCGGCTTTAAAGAGTCCACTATTGGCAATATCGTCGATTCCCGCCGGGCAGAGATGTTGCAGCAGGCGAATGCGCTGGATGAGCGCGAAAGTTTCTCCTCATTGCGAAAACTGGCCTGGCAAAACGGTCACTATTTTACGCTGCGCACGACCTTCAATCAGCCAGGACATCTGGCAACCGTGGTGGCGTTTGATCTGCCCATTAATGATTTAATCCCGCCGGGAATGCCGCTGGACAGTTTTCGGATAGAGCCTGACGCAACCCAGGCGACGGGGCGAAGCAGTGAAAAGGAAGCGCCTGATAGCGTCACGATTAGCTTTAACGGTTCAAAAATTGAGATCTCCTCAGCGCTTAACTCTACCGGGATGCGCCTGATCTGGCAGGTACCGTTCGGTACGCTTTTGCTTGATACGTTGCAAAATATTCTGCTGCCTTTACTGCTGAACATCGGGCTGCTGGCGTTGGCGTTATTTGGCTACGCCACGTTCCGTCATCAGCCGGGAAGGACGACGGAATCGACATCTGGCAACGCGGCGAATAACGAGCTTCGCGTCTTACGCGCCATTAATGAAGAGATCGTTTCTCTGCTGCCGCTGGGTCTGCTGGTCTACGATCAGGAAGGCAACCGCACCGTGATCAGCAATAAAATCGCCGATCATCTGTTGCCGCATCTTAACCTGCAAAATATTACCAGCATGGCGGAACAGCATCAGGGCGTGATTCAGGCGACAATTAACAACGAACTGTATGAGATCCGTCTGTTTCGCAGCCAGATCGCCCCCCGTACGCAGATCTTTATTATTCGCGATCAGGACCGGGAAGTGCTGGTGAATAAGAAGCTTAAACAGGCTCAGCGTTTGTATGAGAAGAATCAGCAGGGCCGCGCCGCCTTTATGCAAAATATCAGCAACACGCTTAAAGAGCCCGTACGCCAACTGGCGGTTAACGCCGCGGCAGTCACCACGCCGGAAAGCCTGAAACTGGCGGATCAGGCGGATGTATTGGTACGTATGATCGATGAAATCCAACTGGCGAATATGCTGGAAAATGACGCATGGAAAAGCGAAGCAACGCTGTTCTCCCTTCAGGATCTTATTGACGAAGTCGTGCCGGAAGTGCTGCCCGCCATTAAGCGTAAAGGGCTGCAACTGCTGATTAATAACCATCTTAGCGGCAACGATGAACGCTGGGGCGATCGCGACGCCCTGCGCCGGATTTTGCTGCTGTTGATTCAGTATGCCGTCACGACGACCGCTATGGGTAAAATTACGCTTGAAGTCGAGCAGGATGAATCTATCGCGGAGCGTCTGACTTTCCGTATTCTGGATACGGGCGAAGGCGTAACGTTAAACGAGATTGATAATCTGCATTTCCCATATATGAATGAAACGCAGGGCGACCGTTACGGCAAAGCGAATCCGCTCACCTTCTGGCTGTGCAATCAACTGGCGCGCAAACTGGGCGGTCATCTCAACATTAAAGCGCGAGAAACGCTGGGCACGCGCTATACCGTTCATGTCAAAATGCTTCCTCACGATCAGCATACTCAGGTCGAAGAGCGCCTGCTGGACGACGTGAGCGTGATGGTCGATGTGACGTCCAACGAGGTTCGCGCGATTGTGCTGCGTCAGTTAGAAAACTGGGGCGCCACCTGCATCACGCCGGATGAAAGGCAGATAAGTCAAGAATATGATCTCTTTTTAACGGATAATCCGTCTAATCTTACTGCCTCGGGCTTGCTTTTAAGCGATGATGAGTCAGGCGTGCGGAAAATTGGCCCGGGTCAGTTGCGCGTCAACTTTAATATGAGCAATGCTATGCAGGAAGCTGTACTACAACTTATCGAAGAGCAGCTGGCGCAGGAAGAGATTCCCGCCTCCCCGCTCGGCGGAGATGAAAATGCCGAGCTTCATGCCAGCGGCTATTATGCGCTATTTGTAGACACAGTACCGGATGATGTTAAGAGGTTGTATACTGAGGCGGCAACCAGCGATTTCGCTGCGTTGGCCCAAACGGCCCACCGCCTGAAAGGGGTGTTTGCCATGCTTAATCTGGTACCCGGCAAGCAGTTATGTGAAACGCTGGAACATCTGATTCGTGAGAAAGATGCTCCAGGTATAGAAAAATATATCAGCGACATTGACGCCTACGTCAAAAGCTTGCTGTAGCAAGGTAGCCCAATACATGAACAATATGAACGTAATTATTGCCGATGACCACCCGATTGTACTGTTCGGTATTCGCAAATCACTTGAACAAATCGAGTGGGTGAATGTTGTCGGCGAATTTGAAGATTCCACAGCATTGATCAACAACCTGCCGAAATTAGATGCGCATGTGTTGATCACTGACCTCTCCATGCCGGGAGATAAATACGGCGATGGGATCACCTTGATCAAGTACATCAAGCGTCATTTTCCGAGCCTGTCTATTATCGTTCTGACCATGAACAACAATCCGGCGATCCTGAGCGCCGTGTTGGATCTTGATATTGAAGGGATCGTACTCAAACAGGGTGCGCCAACCGATCTGCCTAAGGCGCTGGCCGCGCTGCAAAAAGGCAAAAAATTCACCCCAGAAAGCGTTTCTCGTCTGCTGGAGAAAATCAGCGCAGGCGGTTACGGCGATAAGCGCCTGTCGCCAAAAGAGAGCGAAGTATTACGCCTGTTCGCCGAGGGCTTCCTGGTCACCGAAATCGCCAAGAAGCTCAACCGCAGCATTAAGACCATCAGCAGCCAGAAGAAATCGGCGATGATGAAACTGGGCGTAGAGAATGATATCGCGCTGCTCAACTATCTCTCTTCCGTCACCCTGAGTCCGACAGACAAAGAATAAATCGCTTTTACGTTACCCAGCCTGATGGCGCTACGCTTATCAGGCCTACCAGTCGACTCATCTTTTGCAAGCCGGACAGGCAACGCCGCCATCCGGCATTTTTTATGCCCGCGTTTTACGTACTCGTTCGGCATACACCGCCAGCGTCTGTTTCAACACATCCAGCGTCACAGGCTTCGACAAACAGCTGTCCATACCGGACTCCAGGCAACGTTGTTTCTCTTCCGCCAGCGCGTTCGCCGTCACGCCGACGACCGGCAGCGTCAGCCCAAGCTGACGGATACGCTGCGTCAGGCGATAGCCGTCCATGTTCGGCATGTTCACATCGCTCAGAACAATATCGATAGCATTTTTACTCAGCACATTCAGAGCGTCCACGCCATCATTGGCTGTCTTACACTGATACCCCAACGATCCCAGTTGATCGGCCAGCAAGCGGCGATTGATCGGGTGATCGTCAACGACCAGAATCATCATGTCGTCATTTGAATTTGCGGTTTTATCCGTCGTCGGCAATGCGCTGGAAAGCGCTTCACTATCCAGCTCAATACTATAGATACGCGCCAACAGCGCGGGCAACTCATGCACCGACGCCACACTATGCACCCACTCGCCCGGCGCTCTTTCCAACGGAATCCCGATATGACGGCGGCAAAAGACGACCGCCGCCCTCCCCTGCCAGGTATGCTCCAGCGCGTCATCGACAATCAAAATATCGTCCGCGGCGGGTTCTTGCCCTTCATAACGCTGCGTATGAACGCCGCTACGCGCCAGACTGGTCTCAATAAACTGGCACAAAGAAGTATTGCGCACCGCCAGCCAACAGCAGGTTCCGGCGAGTCCTTCCACGCTCTTTTTCACAGGGTATTGCGCGCCATAAAGCGGGATGCGCAGCGTAAACTGGCTCCCCATGCCCGGCTCCGAATCGACGGAAATATCGCCGTCCATCATGCTGATCAATTTTTCGCAAATCGCCAGCCCCAGACCGGTCCCCTGAAAGTTACGCTGTACGCCGGTTCCCACCTGGAAGAAGGGATCGAACAGGCGAACCACCTCTTTTGCCGGAATACCGACGCCGGTATCCCGCACGCGAATGCTGAGATAATCCCCATCACAGCGCACATGCAGCACGATGCAGCCAATATCGGTAAACTTAATGGCGTTGCTCAACAGGTTTGAAATAACCTGCTGTAAACGCATCGGGTCGCCGTTCAGCGACACCGGCACGTCAGGCTCAATAAAACAATACAGGCCGAGCTGCTTACGCACCACCAGCGGCAGATAATTGGCGGTGATATGGTTCATCACCTCTCGCGGTGAAAATTCGCGCGGCTCAATCTTTAGCTGTTCCGACTCAATTTTCGAGAAGTCTAGAATGTCGCTGATAATTTTCAGCAACAGACTGGAGGAGTTATTCATCGCCGTGACCAGCCGATCCACGCCTTTTGGCAGCTCTTTGGTTTGCAGCAGATCGAGATTGCCAATGATACCGTACAGCGGTGTGCGCAATTCATGGCTGACCGTCGCAAGGAACATGGATTTAGACTGGCTTGCCTGCTCCGCCGCCTGCGCCATCTCTTGCAGCGACTCTTCCATTTTGACGCGCGTACTCACATCTACCAACACGCAAATCGCAACGTTTTCATTGCGATAGCGGGAATGGACGAAGCTAATTTGCAAATTAGTATTATTGCTGGTCAATACATCGACGAAGTTAACCTGCTGGCCGCAAATGATTTGCGTCAGGCGCTGTCTGTCTTCATGCGTGAGCATGTTCAGGTAGGTGTGCGCCAGTTCGTTACTCAGAATATTGACACCATCAATAGTGCGCAGAATACAGATCCCCACCGGCGCGGAGGCGACGATTTTACGGTTGAACTGTTCATGCTCTTCCAGACGCTGGGCATCGCTCTCCGCCGGAATGAAAATTCGCCGCTCATACATCCGCGCAAGCGTAAACAGCCCTGCACCCACCAGCACGTTCAGCAGGATAGCATTCAGGATAAGAATACGAATACGCTCCAGGACTAAATCTACAGGCACAGAATAGACAATACTGAGCGAGGATGGCGGCAGGCTTTTTTTGAGTACCAGTTCGCGAAAACCTGGCGTATAACCAAACCAGGAACGCTCCTGCATCCAGCGCGGCTCCGCTTTAATAATGCCGTCAGGACCGGTCAACGAAATCAGCGAATGGCCGTTCTCATCAATAATGGTGACGCCCATCGGCAAACTGCCCGGCGTGAAAAAATTTTCCATGCGGATGGACTGCTCGACGCCCAGCAGCGCTTGCAGACGGTTGGCCAGATACACCGGCGTCAGCGCATAAAAGTAGCCCACGCCCTGACGCGCCCCCTGGCTTATCCAGAAAAGGTTATTCCCGCTTTCTTCCTGCGGCGCGTTGCGGTATTTCATAATCCGCTCATGTAACGCTTTTAACGCATCATCGCGCTCCACGGGCATTTCACGCAGGCCGAAATTCGCCATACAGAGGTTATCGCTGCCAATCAGGAAAACGCGGTTAAGATCATATGCCGCTGAAAAGTTGTCGCGCCAGTAACGCATAAACCAGGCCAGCGACTCCAGCGAGCCGCGCCAGGCGGAGCCCATCGCCGCACAGTCTGAGTCGGCGAATAGCGGTTCAAAGTCCGGCACCACCATTTTGTCATCACGCGCACGCGACGACATGACGCCGTTTTCCGCCGTTAAACGGTTCTCGGCGATATATTTGAGCTCTTTCATCACGTCCGACGTGCGCTGGATAAAACGCTGCGCCTGATCGGAGCTAAGGTTGAACTCCTGACGAATTTCAGATTCCCGCTGGTGCAGGGCATTGACGATGTAAAACACCGAAACAAAGGCGATTAAGAGCCAAATGAGTAACGCTAACGCTCTGAATAAGTAGCGCGAGACTTTCAGCGTAGTTCGAAAGGAAGCAAGGTATTTCAAAGGGGCGAAGCTCCGCCTCAGGATGTAAATAGAGTGTGACTAAGGTAGCGGTAAATGACGTAGCCCGCAACGGCAAAGAAAAAGGGCCGGATATCCGGCCCTCGCACAGCAATAACATTACTCGTCAGCGTCATCCGCAACGTCGTCATCGCTTTCCGCTTCCGGGGCGATATCCTCATCCCCTTCCGCCACGCTGCCGTCGATAGCGTCGAGTTCTTCGTCATCTACCGGTTCAGCAACGCGTTGCAGACCCACTACGTTTTCATCTTCCGCCGTGCGGATAAGGATAACGCCCTGGGTATTACGTCCCACTACGCTGATCTCGGACACACGGGTACGCACCAGAGTACCGGCATCCGTGATCATCATGATCTGGTCGCAATCGTCTACCTGTACCGCACCGACAACGGAACCGTTGCGCTCGGTCACTTTGATAGAGATAACGCCCTGCGTCGCACGAGACTTGGTCGGATACTCGTCCGCTGCGGTACGCTTCCCGTAGCCGTTTTGCGTTACGGTCAGAATAGCGCCTTCGCCGCGTGGGATGATCAGAGAGACGACTTTATCGTCTCCCGCCAGCTTAATACCGCGCACACCGGTCGCGGTACGCCCCATCGCACGGACGGCGTCTTCTTTGAAGCGCACCACTTTGCCCGCGGCCGAGAACAGCATGACTTCGTCAGAACCAGAAGTCAGGTCAACGCCAATCAGCTCGTCGCCGTCGTTGAGGTTTACCGCGATAATACCGGCGGAACGCGGACGGCTGAATTCGGTCAGCGCCGTTTTCTTCACGGTACCGCTGGCGGTCGCCATAAAGACGTTGACGCCTTCTTCGTACTCACGAACCGGCAGAATCGCGGTGATACGTTCGTTGGCTTCCAGCGGCAGCAGGTTAACGATCGGACGACCGCGCGCGCCACGGCTGGCTTCCGGCAACTGATAGACCTTCATCCAGTACAGACGGCCCCGGCTGGAGAAGCAGAGGATGGTGTCATGGGTGTTGGCCACCAGCAGGCGGTCGATAAAGTCTTCTTCTTTAATACGCGCGGCAGATTTACCTTTCCCACCACGACGTTGCGCTTCGTAATCCGTCAGCGGTTGATACTTGACGTAACCCTGGTGAGACAGCGTCACGACAACATCTTCCTGGCTAATCAGATCTTCGATATTAATATCGGCGCTGTTGGCGGTGATTTCGGTACGACGCTCATCGCCGAACTGATCGCGAATTAACTCCATCTCTTCACGGATCACTTCCATCAGGCGATCGGCGCTGCCCAGAATGTGCAGCAGTTCAGCAATCTGCTCCAGCAACTCTTTGTATTCGTCGAGCAGTTTTTCATGCTCCAGGCCGGTCAGTTTCTGCAACCGCAGATCCAGAATCGCCTGCGCCTGCTGCTCAGTCAGGTAATACTGACCGTCACGCACGCCAAATTCTGGCTCCAGCCATTCCGGACGCGCAGCGTCATCACCGGCGCGCTCCAGCATCGCAGCAACGTTGCCCAGATCCCACGGACGCGAAATCAGCGCCGCTTTTGCTTCTGCCGGCGTTGGCGCGCGGCGAATCAGTTCGATAATCGGGTCGATGTTGGCCAGCGCAATCGCCAGAGCTTCAAGGATATGCGCGCGGTCACGGGCTTTACGCAGTTCAAAAATAGTACGACGCGTCACCACTTCACGGCGGTGGCGCACGAACGCTGAAATGATGTCTTTCAGGTTCATGATCTTCGGCTGGCCGTGATGCAGCGCCACCATGTTAATACCGAAGGAAACCTGTAGCTGGGTCTGGGAGTAGAGATTATTAAGCACCACCTCGCCCACCGCATCGCGTTTCACTTCAATCACGATGCGCATCCCGTCTTTGTCGGATTCGTCACGCAGCGCGCTGATGCCTTCCACGCGTTTATCTTTCACCAGCTCGGCGATTTTCTCGATCAGGCGCGCTTTGTTCACCTGATAGGGAATTTCATGGACGATGATGGTTTCACGGCCCGTTTTCGCGTCAGCTTCAACTTCCGCGCGGGCGCGAATGTACACTTTGCCACGACCGGTACGGTAGGCTTCTTCGATACCACGACGACCGTTGATGATCGCGGCGGTCGGGAAGTCCGGCCCCGGAATATGTTCCATCAGCCCTTCAATGCTGATGTCTTCGTTGTCGATATACGCCAGGCAGCCGTTAATCACTTCCGTCAGGTTGTGCGGCGGGATATTCGTCGCCATACCTACTGCGATACCGGAAGAACCGTTCACCAGCAGATTCGGAATTTTGGTCGGCATGACGTCCGGAATTTTTTCCGTACCGTCATAGTTATCCACGAAATCCACCGTCTCTTTTTCGAGATCGGCCATCAGTTCGTGGGCGATTTTCGCCAGACGGATCTCCGTATAACGCATTGCCGCCGCGGAGTCGCCGTCAATAGAACCGAAGTTACCCTGACCATCCACCAGCATGTAACGCAGCGAGAATGGCTGCGCCATACGAACGATGGTGTCATACACTGCGGAATCGCCGTGGGGATGGTATTTACCGATTACGTCACCAACGACACGGGCAGATTTTTTATAGGCTTTGTTCCAGTCATTGCCCAATACGTTCATGGCGTAAAGTACGCGACGGTGTACCGGCTTCAGGCCATCTCGGACATCCGGCAGCGCACGGCCAACAATGACCGACATCGCATAATCCAGATAGGAGCTCTTCAGCTCTTCCTCAATGTTGACCGGTGTAATTTCTCTCGCAAGGTCGCTCATCTAACCGCTATCCCTCTACTGTATCCCGGATTCAAAGGTCGCAAATTATAACACATTCGCCCACGTACTGGTAAACGGAATGCAGCCAGACAATGCTTTATTCGGGTGCCGCATGCTCTCTTCATTTATAAGCGTGGTCCCGGCGTTTATCGGCGATCGGCTTCAGAGGCGACACAGGGGAGATCGGGGCCTGGCCAGGAAGAGGCTGGAAAATCAATACCTCCCATGTCTACCCGTCATACTTCAAGTTTCATGTGCGTTGGCGGCAAGTTACTCGGCCCATCCCTGGGCCTCGCCCCGTCGGGGTTAGCGCAAGCGCTGTTCAAGACGGTTAACCATTTTATCCTGCAACTCGAATTATTTAGGGGATATGCCGGGAGGCATAAACCATAATCAGTATCACCAGATGCTATTTAATCACATAGGCCAGGTATTCTTTCACTACCTCATCGTTTAATTCCTGACCCAATCCGGGCTGTTCCGGCGCGACATAATAGCCATTTTCCGGCTGATAATCGTGGGTACAAAGTTCCCGAATAGATGCTTTCATCGCATTGGTATGATGCTCATGAATAATAAAGTTGGGAATTGCTGTTTCCATATGCAGCGCGGCTACCGTGGAAACAGGACCGCCGCAAACATGCACCTGTACAGTGGTGTCATAAATATTAGCATAGTCACAGATTTTCTTTCCTTCGGTAATTCCGCCGCAGAGACACAAATCAGGTTGCGCTACGGCAATAGACTGCTTCTCCAGTAATTCCCTGTATCCCCATCTTGTGTAGGAACGCTCGCCAGTGGCGATTGGAATCGTTGTTGAACGGGAAACTTTCTGCATATTATCAGAATTTAATGGATGAATCGGTTCTTCATAAAGAAAGATACGATACTTTTCTATCGCCTTCGCAAATTGAATAGCTGAGTTTGTACCGAGAAGAGAATGGATTTCCACGATAATATCAGCATCATCCCCCATTGCTTCACGCATAGCGGCAATTCGCGCTTCCCCCATTTTTAATTGATCGGCCAGTAACAATCCTGAATAGTTACGATTTTTATTCTGAAAAACACAGTCATCGCCATTACGATCGATTTCGAGTGGATCCACTTTAATCGCATCATATCCATCGTCAAGAGCCGCACGCGCCGCCTCAGCATATTCCTCAGGTGTCACTAATATCTGGCGTTTATCCCCCCAACCAAATTGTAACTGACTAGCATAGGTTCTTAATTTTTCATTAGTTTTCCCGCCAAGGAGCTGATAAACAGGTACACCTAAATATTTACCTTTGATATCCCAAAGAGCAATATCAATAGCGCTCATTCCGGCATAAAAAACGTTCCCGCCCCCCATCCCCCAAAAAGTCTTTCTGAAAAAGAACTCCCAAATTTTTTCGATATTTAATGGATCTTCACCCACAATCAATGGCGCCAGATCTCTGATGATCCCTACGCCAGCTTTAGCGCCTGCGCCATAGGCCAGTCCTACTTCGCCAATACCACTTAATCCTGAGTCGGTATTCACCCGGATAAGTACTGGATTACAGGAGGACATCGTTTGATCTCTTTTTTTTAATTCACAGTCAAAAACTTCAATAGACGTAATTTTCATAATTTCTCCATTTATCAGGTTCGTGATACAACATTTGTTTGTTGGCTTTTTTCTTTTTTCACATCAATTTTCATTAACGCCAAAACGGCTACCGCAGCGAAGCAAAGTATTGCCTCTACAATAAATATTCCTGTCGCACCATAATGAGTAGAAACGAATCCCAGTGACTTATTAATCAGGAATCCGCCAAGACTTGAACATGAGTTAATAAACGCAATGCTGATAGCCAACCCTGACGGCGACAATAATGCAGAAGGCAGCGCCCAGTAAGGTCCGTAATAGCTGAGGATCCCAACACCATAGAACGTTAGCCCCAGCATTCTCAGCGACATTGAGGGGACAAGAGCAATCATCAGAAAACCACAGCCTGCCAGAAACATGGGTAATGCAGCATGCCATTTTCGTTCATTCTTTTTATCGGAATGCCAGCCCCACCAGGGCATACTGAACATAGCGAAAATAAACGGAATACTCATGATTAAGCCAACGTCAGTATCCGTAAAATCAGTTGAAAATCCCTTCACCAACCCCGGCAACCAGTAGTTTGCCGCCAGAGCAGCCGCCTGAATCAACATGTAGGCGAAAGAAAGCTGAAGCAAAACTGGATTTTTGATTACGGAAAGAAAGGATGAGTTGGTATTTTTATTTAATGCAGCTGCGGTTTCATTGTCAGTGCGTAATTTATTAACTAAGGCCGATATCTGCTGTGGCGTAAGCCATTTAGCCTTTTCTGGACTGTCAGGCAGTAAATAAAATGTCAGGATGCCAAGGAATACGGTAGGGATACCTTCAATAGCAAAAAGCCAGCGCCAGCCTTCATAATCCGGGGTATTCAAATGCTCGATGATCCAACCAGACATCGGTGCAGCCAATACCGATGCAACAGCAATAGATAACATGAAGAAACTATTGACTTTTCCGCGTTCACGAGCCGGGAACCAGCATGCAAGATAATAAACCATGCCCGGGAAAAAGCCAGCTTCAAATACCCCCAAAAAAATGCGAGCCAGCAAAATATGTTGAGTATCTTTAGCAAAAAAAATCAGCCCTGTTACCGCTCCCCAGCCGATAATAATGGAACTAATCCATTTTCTTGCACCAAGCTTTTGCAAGCCAATGCTACTCGGAATTTGAAAGATTAAATATGATATGAAGAATATAGAAGAAATATTAGCGAAATCCTCAGGCGTAATACCGAGAGATTCATTCATGCGTAATGCAGCAAACCCAATATTGACACGATCCATATAGTTAAAAAAGTAAAGAATAAAGGCCAAAGGAATGATTTTCCTTTTTACAATACGAATTGCATCGTATAAATTTTCTTGTGGACTACTCATTTTGCATCACCTTTTATGATTCAATGAATAAGGGTATTGACCGGAATCGATGTTACGTAAAAAACAATACAATTCAAAAGCTAATGTGTCATATCTGATATATCAGCAAGCAAACTTAATGAAATATACAATAACAACAATAAAGTATGTAAATTTTCTTATATCTGATATATTAGATCCGTTAATTTTGAATAAATTAATTACAATGGAGCCGGGTTTAACCATGGAGGAGAAGAAAATGAAAAATAGATTAAAGCGTGGCTTTAGTCACATATCAATTGAAATACCCAAATCCATCACCCAGGTGATTAAAGAGAAAATAAGGGAGATGATTATCCATGGCGATTTCGATCTTGGGCAAGCGATCAGTGAAAATGAACTATCAAATATTCTGATGGTAAGTAAAACACCAATTCGTGAAGCTTTTATTTGGCTGAGCTATAATGAAAACTTGGTCAACATCATTCCCCGCAGTGGGACATTTGTTTTTTCTGTCACCGACGAGGATATCAATGATCTCATCAAAATGAGGGTTATCCTTGAACAGGGCGCAATTCGTGAAGCGATGGAGAAAAATGCTAACAATGTCATAGTCGAATTAAGCAATATTTTATCGAAGTCAGCAAAAATTAATGCAGAGCGAGATACGCAAGCTTACCTCAAACTGGATCATGATTTTCATTATGTTTTTGTGAAATATGCCGATAATAAATACATTTCACAAGCACACCTGTTGATCTCTGCACGTTTATTGGCAATTCGCTACAGACTGGATTTTACCGCTGAATATATCACCAGCTCTAACCGTGGACATGCCACTATTTTGGATATGTTAAAAAACAACAACGTCGAGGGCGTCTGTAATTTTATCACGCACCACATCGGTAGCGGTTTTACAGAACGCGCAAGAAAACTTCTTGCGCTGAAAGCGTAATAAAGACGGCAGTAGATATAACGCAGCGACTTTGCACCTGCTATACTGCCCCGATAGATCAATAGCGGAATCTCATGTACTCATGAACACTGAAAAACCGTCGGTAGCTCACAACGTTGACCATAATGAAATCGCCAAATTCGAAGCCGTCGCGTCGCGCTGGTGGGATCTGGAGGGCGAATTCAAGCCATTGCATCGCATCAACCCCCTACGCCTTGGCTACATTACTGAGCGCTCAGGCGGCCTGTTCGGTAAAAAGGTGCTCGACGTCGGCTGTGGCGGCGGTATTCTGGCGGAGAGCATGGCGCGCGAAGGCGCTACCGTTACCGGGCTGGATATGGGCTTTGAGCCTTTGCAGGTCGCCAAACTGCGTGCGCTGGAAAGCGGCATCGAGGTAGAGTACGTGCAGGAGACGGTTGAGGAACATGCGGCAAAACACGCCCAGCAATACGACGTCGTCACCTGTATGGAAATGCTGGAGCACGTTCCCGATCCGCAATCGGTCGTCCACGCCTGCGCCCAACTGGTTAAACCCGACGGCGAGGTGTTCTTCTCAACGTTGAACCGCAATGGGAAATCCTGGCTGATGGCGGTCGTCGGCGCTGAGTATATTCTGCGCATGGTGCCAAAAGGCACGCACGACGTGAAGAAATTCATTAAGCCTGCTGAACTGTTAAGCTGGGTAGATGAAACCGTCCTGAAAGAGCAACATATCACCGGGCTGCACTACAACCCGATAACCAATACTTTCAAACTCGGTCCCGGAGTAGACGTTAACTACATGTTGCATACCCGCGCTAAAAAAGCCTGACATCAAAGAATTTTCCTATAAGGGTTGCGTTAGATCATCGGGCGCAACCTTTCTCTTCGATGAAGAAATCAGCATTCGATCAAGTTTTGATTTTTTTTTATGAATTGTTGACATCCTCTCCAGGCCTTATCAGACGCGCATTTAGCGATTCTTACGCTTTTGCAACCGCAATTTAACGCCAAAATCAACTCTTGTACTCAAAAGAATCCCTACTAGAATACTCACCATATAGCGTTTCACTTATCGATTACCCCCTATATATAGTATTTATCCACAGAGTTAGTCACAACGTGGCGTTGTGGATAAGCGGGGGGATATTTTTCTTTCACGGACAGGTAAACAGGTAGAAAACCACATGAATCAGAGTCTGCTGGTGACAAAGCGTGACGGCCGTACTGAGCGCATCAATCTCGACAAAATTCATCGCGTGCTTGATTGGGCGGCAGAAGGACTGAATAACGTATCGGTTTCTCAGGTCGAGCTACGCTCGCATATTCAGTTTTATGATGGGATTAAGACCTCCGATATCCATGAAACTATCATTAAGGCCGCCGCAGACCTGATCTCTCGCGATGCGCCGGATTATCAATACCTGGCTGCGCGTCTGGCGATTTTCCACCTGCGTAAGAAAGCCTTCGGCCAGTTTGAGCCGCCCGCACTTTACCACCATGTGGTAAAAATGGTTGAGCTTGGCAAATACGACAATCATCTGCTGGAAGACTACACGGAAGAAGAGTTCAAGCAGATGGATTCGTTTATCGTTCACGATCGCGATATGACCTTCTCCTACGCTGCCGTTAAGCAGCTGGAAGGGAAATATCTGGTGCAAAACCGCGTGACCGGCGAAATCTATGAAAGCGCGCAGTTCCTCTACATTCTGGTAGCGGCCTGCCTGTTCTCGAACTACCCGCGTGAAACGCGTCTTGACTATGTAAAACGTTTTTACGATGCGGTCTCTACGTTCAAAATCTCGCTGCCGACGCCCATCATGTCCGGTGTGCGTACCCCAACCCGTCAGTTCAGCTCCTGCGTACTGATCGAGTGTGGCGACAGTCTGGATTCCATCAACGCCACCTCCAGCGCGATTGTGAAATACGTTTCTCAGCGCGCCGGTATCGGCATCAACGCTGGCCGCATTCGTGCGCTGGGCAGCCCGATTCGCGGCGGCGAAGCGTTCCACACCGGCTGTATTCCGTTCTACAAGCACTTCCAGACGGCGGTGAAATCCTGTTCGCAGGGCGGCGTGCGCGGCGGCGCGGCGACACTGTTCTATCCGATGTGGCACCTGGAAGTGGAAAGCCTGCTGGTACTGAAAAACAACCGTGGCGTGGAAGGCAACCGCGTACGTCACATGGATTACGGCGTACAGATCAACAAACTGATGTATACCCGCCTGCTGAAGGGCGGCGACATTACGCTGTTCAGTCCGTCCGATGTACCCGGGCTATACGATGCGTTCTTCGCCGACCAGGACGAATTCGAACGCTTGTACGTGAAATATGAAAACGACGACAGCATCCGCAAACAGCGTGTGAAAGCGGTCGAACTGTTCTCGCTGATGATGCAGGAACGCGCCTCTACCGGTCGTATCTATATCCAGAACGTTGACCACTGCAATACTCACAGTCCGTTCGATCCGGTTGTCGCCCCGGTACGCCAGTCTAACCTGTGTCTGGAGATTGCCCTGCCGACCAAACCGCTGAACGATGTCAACGATGAAAACGGCGAAATTGCGTTGTGTACGCTGTCTGCATTCAACCTGGGCGCCATTAAAACTCTGGACGAGCTGGAAGAACTGGCTATTCTGGCAGTACGCGCTTTGGATGCTCTGCTCGATTATCAGGATTACCCGATTCCGGCTGCCAAACGCGGCGCAATGGGCCGTCGTACGCTGGGCATTGGCGTGATTAACTTCGCCTACTGGCTGGCGAAAAACGGTAAGCGTTATTCCGACGGCAGCGCCAATAATCTGACGCATAAAACCTTTGAAGCCATTCAGTACTATCTGCTTAAAGCGTCCAACGAACTGGCGAAAGAGCAAGGCGCCTGCCCATGGTTCAACGAAACCACCTATGCAAAAGGCATTTTGCCGATCGACACCTACAAAAAAGATCTGGATGCGATCGTCAACGAACCGCTGCACTACGACTGGGAACAGCTGCGTGAGTCGATCAAAACCCACGGTCTGCGTAACTCCACGCTATCGGCGCTAATGCCGTCGGAAACGTCGTCCCAGATCTCCAACGCCACCAACGGCATTGAGCCGCCGCGCGGCTACGTCAGCATCAAGGCCTCGAAAGACGGTATTTTGCGTCAGGTCGTGCCGGATTATGAGCATCTGAAAGACGCTTACGAACTGTTGTGGGAGATGCCGAACAACGACGGTTATCTGCAACTGGTGGGTATCATGCAGAAGTTTATCGATCAGTCGATTTCCGCCAATACCAACTACGATCCGTCACGTTTCCCGTCAGGAAAAGTGCCGATGCAGCAACTGCTGAAAGATTTGCTCACCGCGTATAAATTTGGCGTGAAAACTCTGTACTATCAAAATACCCGCGACGGCGCGGAAGATGCGCAGGACGATTTGGCGCCTTCTATTCAGGACGATGGCTGCGAAAGCGGCGCTTGTAAGATCTGATGAATAGTGCCGGGTAGTGCTATGCCTACCCGGCCTACGATTGTACGGTTTGTAGGCCGGATAAGGCGCTTGCGCCGCCATCCGGCGCTCATCCCATAAAGGATTCACTTCAATGGCATACACCACTTTTTCACAGACGAAAAACGATCAGCTCAAGGAACCCATGTTCTTTGGCCAGCCGGTCAACGTTGCACGCTATGACCAGCAGAAATATGACATCTTCGAAAAACTGATCGAAAAACAGCTCTCTTTCTTCTGGCGTCCGGAAGAGGTCGACGTCTCCCGCGATCGTATCGATTATCAGGCGTTGCCGGAGCACGAAAAACATATCTTCATCAGCAACCTCAAATACCAGACGCTGCTGGATTCCATTCAGGGACGTAGCCCGAACGTCGCCCTGCTGCCGCTCATTTCCATCCCGGAGCTGGAGACGTGGGTAGAGACCTGGGCGTTTTCTGAGACGATTCACTCACGCTCCTACACCCACATTATTCGTAACATCGTCAACGATCCGGCGGTCGTGTTTGACGATATCGTGACCAACGAGCAAATTCAGAAGCGTGCCGAAGGTATCTCCGCCTACTACGACGAACTTATTGAGACGACCAGTTACTGGCACCTGCTCGGTGAAGGCACCCATACCGTTAATGGCAAAACGGTTGTCGTGAATCTGCGTGAGCTGAAGAAAAAACTGTATCTGTGCCTGATGAGCGTGAACGCGCTGGAAGCCATCCGCTTCTACGTCAGCTTCGCCTGCTCTTTCGCATTTGCCGAGCGTGAACTGATGGAAGGCAACGCCAAAATTATCCGTCTGATCGCCCGTGACGAAGCTCTGCATCTGACCGGCACGCAACATATGCTGAACCTGTTGCGTAGCGGCGTGGACGACCCGGAGATGGCGGAAATCGCCGAAGAGTGTAAACAGGAATGTTATGACCTGTTCGTGCAGGCGGCGCAGCAGGAAAAAGAGTGGGCGGACTATCTGTTCCGCGACGGTTCGATGATCGGCCTGAATAAAGATATCCTGTGTCAATACGTTGAATATATTACTAATATTCGTATGCAGGCGGTAGGGCTAGATCTGCCGTTCCAGACCCGCTCCAACCCAATCCCGTGGATCAATACCTGGCTGGTGTCCGATAACGTTCAGGTCGCGCCACAGGAAGTGGAAGTTAGCTCTTATCTGGTCGGACAAATCGATTCGGAAGTCGATACCGACGATCTGAGTAATTTCCAGCTCTGATGGGACGCGTCACGCTGCGTATCACTGGCACACAACTGCTGTGCCAGGATGAACACCCTTCTCTGCTGGCCGCGCTGGAATCGCATAACGTTGAGGTGGAGTATCAGTGCCGCGAAGGTTATTGCGGCTCCTGTCGTACCCGACTGGTTGCCGGTCAGGTTGACTGGATTACGGAACCTTTAGCGTTTATCCAGCCGGGAGAGATTTTGCCCTGCTGCTGCAGGGCAAAAGGCGATATCGAAATCGAGATGTAACTCAGTGCAACTCGCTGGTGGAAACCAAAGGCATCACGCCACGTTTTTTCATCTGCACGGCATACAGTGCGCCAGCGAGTACCACCAGCACCGCGCCAGCGACATAAATCATACGATAGCCAACCGACTCAACCATCATTCCCATGATAAAGGCGCCAATCGCCATTCCGGCATCCATCGCGTTAAAGAACAGTGAATTCGCCACGCCGATTTTATGCGGTTCAACCGAGCTGATAATTTGCGTCTGGAAAACCGGCGTGACCGAACCGTAGCCGATACCGATGAGACCGCCGGAAATAATCATCATGATGCTGCCATTGGTGTAGCCCAGCGCCACCAGACCGATGGTAAAAGCCAACAGACATGGATAAACAACATATTTCGGCCCTTTTTTATCACAAATATTCCCGGTGAAGGTACGGCATATCATCAGGAAAATCGCGTAGCACAGCAGGAAATTACTGGCCGCCGCCATTAAATCCAGCTCACGCGCATACAGCGCCAGGAAAGCCGACACGCCGGCATAGGAGAAAGTCATAAAAAAGGTGACCAGCGCAAAAGGCAAGGCGGCGCGGTCAAACATCGCGGAAAAACCCAGATTCGGTTTCGAACCATCGGCATGACGAATTACCGGAGGGACCGTCACAATCAGGGAAAGCACAATCCCTAACGCCGCTACAGCGGAACAAAGCCAGAATGCGGCAGTGAACGCGTCCCAGCGGGCCATATTCAAACCGATCCACGGTCCTACGACCATCGCCAGGCCCATCGCTAAAGAGAAAAAGCTGATGCCCTCTCCACGTCGGGAGGCCGGAATTAACCGCGCTGAAATAGTTCCTTTTACCGTGGTAATAACACCAAACGTAATCCCATGAAGTACGCGGATAAAGAGCAGCGACTCGATAGAATGGCAAACCGGATACAGCGCGGTAATCACCAAAAAAGCCAGAGAAGAGAGCACCAGAATCTTTTTATTCGAATATTTTCCCACCCATTGTCCGGCAAATGGCCGAATAACAATTGCCGCGGCCAGGAAACATGTCACTAGCAATCCTGCCTTATCTGCAGAAGCATGCAGGCGGTCAGCGATATAAATGGGTAATAAGGTTAGCAGTACATAAAAAACAAAAAAGATAATAAAACTTACTATGGTGATAGCCCAAAAATCCTTCGTCCATAATTTTTCTTTCATTCTTAACGACCCGTTCAGATGGCGCACGCAGGCAACGCTCAGCTCAACTGAACACCTATCAGGTGCGTCAAAATGTGATGTATTCGATAGAATCACAGTATAAACAAGTGCACTCTATTAGAAAAATTAATCGTTTTAATTATATTGATTAGGTTTTACTAATGACACTAACCCAAATCCACGCCCTGCTTGCCGTACTGGAGTACGGCGGATTTACCGAAGCCAGCAAACGGCTATACATGACGCAATCCGCCGTCAGCCAGGCCATCTCCGCGCTTGAGGAGGAGCTCGGCGTTGACATATTGATTCGTGAGCGTCGTAAAGAGATTGAGCTTACCGCCGCCGGTAGCCGCATCGTCAGGCACTTACGCGCGATCCAGCGCGACGTCAACGCGGTAAAAGAGATTGCCGAACAAGAAAAAAAGAACCCGGCCCGTACGCTACGGATTGGCTGTTTTCCCAGCGCCTGCGCCTGCATTTTACCCGGCGTCATTCGCTATTTTGAAAGCCATCATCCAAATGTAAAAATTATCCCTTATGAAGAGAACAGTACGGCTATTATTGATTCGCTGCAGGACGGAAGTATTGATGCCGGTTTCGTTCCTTTTCCGGTCAACGGTATGTATTGCGTCCCCATTTACCGGGATAAATTCACCGTAGTGGTGCCTGAAAATCATCCCCTGGCGGCCAATAGTACGGTAACGGTCGAAGAACTGATGGACGAACCACTTATTGTCAGTAAAGGTCGTTATGAATTAAGCATTATGGCGTTGTTTAAAGAAAAGGGTATTGAGCCGATATTTAAATATGAATTTAACCATCCCGATACTGCGCTGAATTTTATTCGCCAGGGATTAGGTATCGCCTTATTGCCAGAATTAACCTTAAAAGCCACGACAGGAAAATTATGCTCCGTGGCGCTGGAACCCACCTTTTATCGACAAATTTCCCTGTTAGCAAAAGAACCGCCGGTAGAAGGAAGTCCGTTATTTTTATTACAAAAATGTATGGAAACACTGACCGATGAGGGGTTGCTATAAAACAACCCCGCCTGATGGCATTGTGTTTACCAGACTTACGCTGGCAAACGTTGCGCCAGGCCGGATGAGGCGTTTATGCCCTCATCCGGCGCGTCACTTCGACTATGGCAAACCTTTAGTCATTTTTTTGCAGGAACATGACCGCCTTATCCGGGAAGTCAGTGAACAGCCCGTCGACGCCCGCCTTGTTATACAGGATGTCGTACAACTGATTGACGTCTGTGGCATAGTCCGGCAATTGATCGGCACGCACAGTGTAAGGATGCACTACCATCTTATTCTGATGCGCGTCTTGCACCATTCCAGTCAGCTTGATATTCCCTTTCGTTGAGCCTTCCGCAACCAGCATATGGTAATCCGGACCAATACCGTCCGCATATTCCGCCACCTGCTTCATAGCGCCCGGCTTAAACATCCAGTCGTAGTTGTAATTTACCCAACGACCGTCCGGCTGTTTCTGCTGTGTTTCATTCCAGTCGGTATACGCAATAAGTTGAACCAGATTGAGATCCATCCCCATTTTGGGTTCCAGTTCATTCTTAATACGTTTCAGCTCAGCGACATCAAAACACTGCAAATAGACATTGTCCTGCTTGCCGGTGTAACCATACTTCTTCAGCACTTCCAGCGTTTTCGCGGCAATATCTTTCCCTTCCTGATGATGGAACCACGGCGCTTTAATTTCCGGATAAATACCGATATTTTTACCGGTAGAGTGATTTAATCCCTGAACGAATTCAATTTCCTCTTCAAAGGTATGAATGCGGAAATCAGATTTTCCCATCGGGAAACGGCCCGGATAAGTTTGTACTTTTTTGCCGTTTTCAATATCAAACCCTTCGGTAAACTTCAGGGATTTAATTTCATCCAGCGTAAAATCGATAGCGTAATAGCGCCCATCTTTACGCGCCCGGTCCGGAAAACGGTCAGCGACGTCAGTCACCCGGTCAAGGTAGTGGTCATGGAGGACGACCAGATGGTCGTCCTTTGTCATCACTAAATCCTGTTCCAGATAATCTGCCCCTTGCGCATACGCCATCGCTTTCGCCGGTAGCGTATGCTCCGGCAGATAACCGCTGGCGCCACGGTGGGCGATAACGACTTTTTCAGCCGCCACGGCGCCGCTTCCGATGGTCATTCCTGCCAACATTAACGCCACGCTAAGGTTTTTCAGTGTGGTTTTCATGTTATTAGCCTCCGTTGCGTTTTAACTGCAGCTCATCATGATGGCGTTTTTCACCAATCATCACGACCACCAGCAGGATTACCGCCAGAATGCTGCCGCCAATCATCACCATAAAGCCGCCATCCCAACCGAAGAAGTCAACGGTATAACCCACAATGGCGCTTGCAGCGACAGAACCGCCCAGGTAACCAAACAGACCGGTAAAGCCCGCCGCCGTACCCGCCGCTTTTTTCGGCGCCAGTTCCAGCGCGTGCAGACCGATCAACATTACCGGGCCGTAGATCAGGAAGCCGATGATAATCATACAAGCCATATCAACGTTCGGGTTCCCTGCCGGGTTCATCCAGTAAACGATGGTCGCGATAGTCACCAGGGTCATAAAGAATACGCCGGTCGCGCCACGGTTGCCGCGGAAGACTTTATCCGACATCCAGCCACACAGCAGCGTGCCCGGAATACCCGCGTATTCATACAGGAAGTAGGCCCAGGAGGATTTATCCAGTGCGAAATGCTTCACTTCTTTCAGGTAGGTCGGTGACCAGTCGAGGATGCCGTAGCGCAGCAGATAAACAAACACGTTGGCGATAGCGATATACCACAGTAATTTGTTCGGCAGTACGTACTGCATGAAGATCTGCTTCGCAGTCAGCTCTTCTTCCGCTTTTTCGTTGTAGTCATCCGGATAGTCGTTTTTATACTCTTCGATAGGCGGCAGACCGCAGGATTGCGGCGTATCGCGCATCATTGCGAAAGCGAACAGCGCCACCACAATCGCGCCAAAGGCTGGCATATAGAGCGCCGCTTTCCAGTCGTTAAACCACGCCATCCCCAGCAGGAACAGCAGTGACGGGATCCCGCCGCCGACGTTATGCGCACAGTTCCAGACCGACACAATGCCGCCGCGCTCTTTCTGCGACCACCAGTGAACCATCGTACGTCCGCACGGCGGCCACCCCATCCCCTGGAACCAGCCGCAAAGGAACAACAGCACAAACATCACGGCGATGCTGGATGTCGCCCACGGCACAAAGCCCATAAACAACATGACTGCTGCGGCCAGAATCAACCCTGCCGGCAGGAAAACGCGCGGATTCGAGCGATCGGACACCGAACCCATTATAAATTTCGAAAAACCATAAGCGATGGAAATCCCGGACAGCGCAAAGCCCAGATCGCCGCGTGAAAAACCCTGTTCTACCAGGTAGGGCATCGCGAGGGCAAAGTTCTTGCGCACCAGATAATACGCGGCATAGCCAAAGAATATCCCCAGGAAAATCTGCCAACGTAATCGGCGATAGGTCGGATCAATCTCCGCCGCTGGCAAGCGCGCTTTATGCGGCGCTGGTTTAAAAATACTCAACATATTGTAGCCTCCGTGGCCCGTATTTTATTTAGAGGTAAACACCGCAGTTCGTTCAAACAACCCCGCTGCTCCCAGTGTGGCCGCGATGTTAAGTAAAGATACGTCACGTTAATGTGAATTACAGCACATATTGTTACAGTTTTATGACTAATGTTCAGAAAGGCGCACGAAATCACGTTTCATTTTCGAATAGTGAGCGATTATGCGCGAAATCAAACATTCCATATGATTTGTATGGCTAAATAATAAAAAACGAACTGTGAGGAAAAACAATGAAAACTCGCGACTCGCAAGCAAGTGACGTGATTATCATTGGCGGTGGAGCAACAGGCGCAGGGATCGCCCGCGACTGCGCGCTGCGCGGTTTACGTGTCATTCTGGTGGAGCGGCATGATATAGCGACCGGCGCGACCGGGCGTAACCACGGGCTGCTGCACAGCGGCGCTCGTTATGCGGTTACCGACGCGGAATCCGCGCGCGAGTGCATTAGTGAAAACCAGATTTTAAAACGGATCGCCCGCCATTGCGTCGAACCGACGGATGGTCTGTTTATTACGTTGCCGGAAGATGATCTTGCGTTTCAGGCCACCTTTATTCGCGCCTGTGAAGCGGCAGGCATTCGCGCTGAAGCCATCGATCCGCAGCAGGCTCGCATCATCGAACCTTCCGTTAACCCTGCGCTCATCGGTGCGGTAAAAGTGCCGGATGGCAGCGTGGACCCTTTCCGCCTGACCGCCGCCAATATGCTGGATGCCAGAGAACATGGCGCAATCGTGTTAACGGCGCATGAAGTGACCGGGCTCATTCGTGAAGGCGCAACGGTCTGCGGCGTCCATGTGCGTAACCATCTCACTGGCGAAACCCAGACGCTTCACGCGCCGGTGGTGGTCAATGCGGCTGGTATCTGGGGGCAACGGATCGCCGAATACGCCGACCTGAGTATTCGCATGTTCCCGGCGAAAGGCTCGCTGTTGATCATGGACCATCGGATCAACCAGCATGTCATTAACCGCTGCCGGAAACCATCGGATGCCGACATTCTGGTACCTGGTGATACGATTTCACTGATCGGCACCACCTCTACCCATATTGATTACAATGAGATAGACAGCAACCGCGTCACCGCAGATGAAGTCGATATCCTGCTGCGTGAAGGGGAAAAACTGGCCCCTGTCATGGCGAAAACGCGTATTCTGCGCGCGTATTCCGGCGTCCGCCCGCTGGTGGCCAGCGATGACGATCCCAGCGGTCGTAACGTCAGCCGCGGTATTGTGTTGTTCGACCACGCCGAGCGCGACGGGCTTGAAGGCTTCATTACCATTACCGGCGGGAAGCTAATGACTTACCGCCTGATGGCGGAATGGGCGACCGACGCCGTGTGCCGCAAGTTGGGCAATACTCGCCCCTGCATCACGGCGGATACGCCGTTGCCTGGCTCAAAAGAGTCCACGGAACATACGCTGAAACGCATTATCTCGCTTCCCGCGCCGCTACGCGGATCGGCGGTTTATCGGCATGGCGATCGCACGCCGGGGTGGCTGAGTGAAGGCCGCCAACACCGTAGCCTGGTCTGTGAATGCGAGGCCGTCACGGCGGGGGAAGTGCAGTATGCCGTCGAAAACTTAACCGTGAATAGCCTGCTGGATCTGCGCCGTCGCACCCGCGTAGGGATGGGCACTTGCCAGGGCGAACTGTGCGCCTGCCGCGCGGCCGGGCTATTGCAGCGTTTTAATGCGACGACCGCGGCGCAATCTATTACGCAACTCTCTGAATTTCTGAATGAGCGCTGGAAAGGCGTACAACCTGTCGCCTGGGGAGACGCGCTGCGCGAAAGCGAATTCACGCGCTGGGTTTATCAGGGATTATGCGGTCTGGAGAAGGAGCACCAGGATGAAATTTGATACGGTTATTATGGGCGGCGGTCTCGCCGGTTTGCTATGCGGACTGCAACTCCAGCAGCATGGATTACGCTGCGCCATCGTCACCCGCGGACAAAGCGCGCTGCATTTTTCCTCCGGCTCGCTGGATCTACTCAGCGCCCTGCCCGACGGCCAACCGGTGACCGACATTACCGCCGGGCTTGATGCGCTGTGCCGCCAGGCGCCTGAACATCCTTATTCGCGTTTAGGCGCGCAAAAAGTCCTTACGCTGGCGCAACAGGCGCAAACGCTACTTAACGCCAGCGGCGCGCAGTTATACGGTGACGTACAGCAGGCGCACCAGCGTGTCACGCCGCTTGGCACATTGCGTTCAACCTGGCTTAGCTCACCGGAAGTACCGGTCTGGCCGTTATCCGCACAGCGAATTTGCGTCGTCGGCGTTAGCGGATTACTGGATTTCCAGGCGCACCTTGCGGCAGCGTCGCTGCGCCAACGCGACCTCAACGTGGAAACCGCAGAAATCGACCTTCCGGAACTGGACGTACTGCGTGATAACCCGACGGAATTTCGCGCGGTCAATATTGCGCGTCTGCTTGATAACGAAGAAAAATGGCCGCTGCTGTACGACGCGCTGTCGCCAATAGCGACAAACTGCGACATGATCATCATGCCCGCCTGTTTCGGGCTGGCGAACGATACGCTGTGGCGCTGGCTTAACGAACGTCTGCCCTGCGCGCTCACGCTGCTGCCGACGCTGCCGCCATCGGTGCTCGGTATTCGTCTGCACAATCAGCTCCAGCGCCAGTTTGTCCGTCAGGGCGGCATCTGGATGCCGGGCGATGAAGTGAAGAAAGTCACCTGCCGTCGCGGTACCGTGAGCGAAATATGGACCCGCAACCATGCCGATATCCCACTGCGCCCGCGTTTTGCCGTACTTGCCAGCGGTAGCTTCTTTAGTAGCGGTCTGGTTGCCGAGCGCGAAGGGATCCGCGAACCTATTTTAGGGCTCGACGTACAGCAAACGGCCACCCGCGCCGAATGGTATCAACAACATTTCTTCGACCCACAGCCCTGGCAGCAGTTTGGCGTCGTGACGGATGACGCCTTCCGCCCCTCCCTTGCGGGCAACACGGTAGAAAATCTGTATGCAATAGGTTCTGTGCTGGCGGGATTCGATCCTATAGCTGAGGGATGCGGCGGCGGTGTCTGCGCAGTCAGCGCCCTCCAGGCCGCGCACCATATCGCTGAGCGTGCAGGAGAACAGCAATGAGCGACACACGTTTTGAAAGTTGTATTAAATGTACGGTGTGCACCACCGCGTGCCCGGTCAGCCGCGTTAATCCTGGCTACCCTGGCCCTAAACAGGCCGGACCGGATGGCGAACGCCTGCGTCTGAAAGACGGCGCGCTGTATGATGAGGCGCTGAAATATTGCATTAACTGCAAACGGTGTGAGGTCGCCTGTCCGTCGGACGTGAAGATTGGCGATATCATCCAGTGCGCCCGCGCGAAATACGATACGACGCGCCCGTCATTGCGTAACTTTATTCTCAGCCATACCGATCTGATGGGCAGCGTTTCAACGCCGTTCGCGCCGGTGGTCAATACCGCCACCGCATTAAAGCCAGTGCGCCAGTTGCTTGATTACGCGCTCAAAATCGATCATCGCCGCACCTTACCAAAATACTCTTTCGGCACCTTCCGCCGCTGGTATCGTAGCGTGGCGGCGCAGCAGGCTAAATACAAAGATCAGGTCGCCTTTTTCCATGGCTGTTTTGTGAATTACAACCATCCGCAGCTCGGAAAAGATCTGATTAAGGTGCTGAACGCAATGGGTACCGGCGTACAGTTACTGAGTAAAGAGAAATGTTGCGGCGTGCCGCTGATCGCTAACGGTTTTACGGATAAAGCTCGCAAGCAGGCTATCAGCAATGTGGAGTCGCTACGCGAGGCGATTGCCGTCAAAGGTATTCCGGTCATCGCCACGTCATCCACCTGTACGTTTGCGTTGCGCGATGAATATCCTGAAGTGCTGGACGTGGACAACGCCGGGCTGCGCGAACATATCGAGCTGGCCACCCGCTGGCTATGGCGCAAACTGGATGCCGGGAAAACGCTGCCGCTTAATCCTTTGCCGCTGAAAGTGGTCTACCATACGCCGTGTCATATGGAAAAAATGGGCTGGACGCTTTACACGCTTGAATTATTGCGGCAAATTCCGGGGCTTGAATTGACGGTACTTGATTCACAGTGCTGCGGCATTGCCGGTACGTATGGATTTAAAAAGGAAAACTATCCGACATCACAGTCCATCGGCGCGCCGCTGTTCCGCCAGATTGAAGAGAGCGGCGCCGACATTGTCGTCACCGATTGTGAAACCTGTAAGTGGCAAATTGAGATGTCTACAAGCAAACGCTGCGAACACCCCATTACGCTACTGGCGAAAGCGCTCGGCTAAGTAAAAAGCGCCGGAGCCCCTCCGGCGCCATTACTCTACTCACCAGGGCCGATTTTCCATCAGACATATACCCTTCATACTTCAAGTTGCTTATGTGTTGGCTACGGATTATTTTGGGTATAAACACGGATGTCTCTTTGCAATAACCTGCCCTATTTGGTTAACCATGACCGCTAACCCTCGGTGGCATGACAGATAACGACGTTACTGTTTATAGAGCAATATCTCTTGTATCGACGCGTTACCAGCCTCCTTTAAAGAGGGGGATAACTGAATATCTCCAATAATAATTGAGTGTTATGTGAATAATAATAAAATCAGGTCTATGCCTGATTTAATATATTTCCCACTAACAATAATATTTTTACAAATAATTATAAATTACATCATATTCGCTACTTTCACCTACCAGGAAACAGAGCAAAATGAATATATGTGTAAATTCACTTTACCGATTGAGCACACCGCAATTTCACAGTTTATATTCAGAAGAGGTGAGCGATGAGACGCTTGCGTTGTTGATTGGCGAAGTAGAGAACGGTAATCAGAATTGTATTGATCTGTTATGCAATCTTGCGTTACGCAACGATAACCTGGGACATAAAGTTGAGAAATTACTTTTTGATCTCTTTAGCGGAAAAAGATCGGGCTCACCAGATATAGACAAAAAAATCAATCAGGCTTGCCTTGTATTACATCAAATCGCCAATAACGATATAACAAAAAATAATACTGAGTGGAAAAAGCTACATGCCCCTTCCAGATTACTTTATATGGCCGGTTCCGCGACAACCGACCTTTCTAAAAAAATAGAAATAGCACATAAAATTATGGGCGACCAGTTCGCTCAGACAGATCAAGAACAGGTAGGAGTTGAAAATCTTTGGTGTGGTGCGCGAATGTTGTCGTCAGATGAGCTAGCAGCTGCAACGCAAGGTCTGGCTCAAGAATCACCTCTTCTCTCGGTAAACTATCCTATTGGGCTGATTCATCCTACCACCAAAGAAAATATATTAAGCACTCAGCTACTTGAAAAGATTGCTCAATCAGGATTATCTCACAATGAAGTCTTCCTGGTAAATACAGGAGATCACTGGCTTCTCTGTTTATTTTATAAACTTGCAGAAAAAATAAAATGCCTTATATTTAATACTTATTATGATTTAAATGAAAATACTAAGCAAGAGATTATAGAAGCAGCAAAAATTGCAGGCATATCAGAAAACGAAGATATTGATTTTATTGAAACTAATTTACAAAATAATGTACCCAACGGCTGTGGTCTATTTTGTTACCATACAATTCAACTCTTATCGAATGCAGGACAAAACGATCCTGCTACCACACTACGAGAGTTTGCGGAAAATTTCTTAACGCTTTCAGTAGAGGAACAAACACTATTTAACACCCAAACCCGGCGACAAATATATGAATACAGTCTCCAGTAATGGCGAGTACTTATCCTGAAATGATGCTCTGCCAAGAATTTATAAGTATATAAGGATGGGAAGGCCAGGCCTTCCCACTAAAAGTTCTATGCCGTCAATGATTCAACCACGTCTATCCAGCCATGCTCGCTGGTAATGTCCTCGCCATTAAGCCAGCGGCGCAGCATATTTAGCGCCATCATCGCGCAGACTTCCTGACGTATTGCCAGACTATACCGATTGGCGCTAAAACGCACGCGTAAGGCATACGTGCCATCCGGCATTTTTCTCAATAACTACGTTTTGCCGTGCTTACTGACTGAACAGATTTAAACATCACCAACCTGTTGTCCAGCGCCTCGGTGTAGAGCATCGTATCTACCCCGACCGCGACAAAATTCGCGCCCCACGCCAGACATTTCTGCGCCATTGCCGGATCGACCGCCAAAAAACCCGCCGCTTTTCCGGCGGCGCGAATACGATAAATACACGCTTCAATGATCCGCTGCACTTCCGGGTGTCCGGCATTATCGGGGTAACCCAATGAAGCAGAGAGATCTGCCGGACCGATAAAGACGCCATCAATGCCTTCAACCTCCAGAATCGCGTCAAGGTTTTCCAGCGCCACTTTGCTTTCAACCTGCACCAACAGGCAGAGCGACTCATTGGCCTGTGCCATATAGTTGTCGATTCTCCCCCAGCGCGCCGCACGCGCCACGCTCGCGCCAACGCCTCGTTGCCCCAACGGCGGGTATCGGGTAGCGGAAACGACCTGGCGCGCCTGTTCTGCGGTATCAACCATCGGGATCAGTAGCGTTTGCGCCCCGATATCCAGTACCTGTTTAATGAGCGCTTTACTTCCCTCGATCGGGCGAATCACCGGCTGGCTGGCGTATGGGGCGATGGCCTGTAACTGATGATACAAGTCCTGCACCGTATTAGGCGCGTGCTCGCCATCTATTAACAACCAGTCATAACCCGACGTCGCCGCAATCTCCGCCATATAAGAGGTGGTTGAACTGAGCCACAAACCAATTTGCGTATCCCCTTTACGTAATCCTTCTTTAAAAGGATTTGATAACAATGCGTTCATAGCGATCCTTACAACGTAGATAAGATTAATGATGCGCAGCGCCGGATTGCGCCACCGGACGATTAACGCTCAGCGTGAAGATAATTAATGAGCCAATGATGGCGACTCCGGCCAGCGTCAGCAGGCCCGCCGCATCGCTGGCAAACAACGTTTCCGCTTTTACGCGCAGAATTGGGGCAATAAAACCGCCCACAGCGCCAAACAGATTAACGAAACCAATTCCTGCCGCCAGAGCCGTACCGGAAAGTAGCTGCGTCGGCATGGTCCAGAATACGGGCTGAACGGCAATAAATCCTACTGCTGCAACACAGAGCGCCAGAATAGCGAGCACCGGAGAAACCAGACCTGACAGGCCAATGCCAATACCCGCAGCCAGTAACGTCACTGCCGCAACGTTACGGCGATCGCCGGTACGGTCGGAGTAGCGAGGAATAAGCCATGTGCCAAGCAAAGCCGCCACCCAGGGAACCGCTGTTACCACCGAAGCGGTAAAGCCCACTTTAGTGCCCAATAGCGCGGCAACCTGGGTCGGCAGGAAAAAGATGAGTCCGTATACCGCCACCTGAATCGTCAGATAAATAATAGCCAGTTGCCAGACGCGTCCATTACGCAGCGCATCCGCAAGCCTTGACGTGACCTTTTTCTCTTCTTCGCTCGCCAGTTGCCTGATAAGCGCGTTCTTTTCTTCCAGGCTAAGAAAACGCGCCTGCTGCGGAGTGTCATCAAGCCAGAAAAAGGTGAATATCCCTGCGCCAATCGCCAGTAGGCCTTCGATAACGAACATCCAGAACCATCCCGGGTGCCCCATAAAACCATGCATCTCCAGCAGAGCGCCGGAGAGCGGTGAACCCAAGGTTAACGCCAGCGGCGCGCCCATATAAAATAGCCCCATAATGCTGGCACGGTTACGCTGCGGGAACCATTGTGAAGTTAGATAGATCATGCCGGGGAAAAATCCAGCCTCCGCCGCGCCCAATAGCGTGCGGATTATCAGGAATTTTGCTTCACTATCCGCCCAGGCCATCGCAGCAGAGAGAAAGCCCCACAGCAGGGTAGTCGTGCCGATCCAGGTTCTTGCGCCAAATTTGCGCATCAGCAGGTTAGCCGGTACGCCAAGGAAAGCGTAAACCACAAAGAAAATACCGGCCCCTAGCGCGTAGGCTTCATTACTTAGCCCGGTATCTATCTGATAGGTCTCTTTGGCAAAACCAATATTTGAACGATCCAGAAACGCCAGTACATACAGCGCCAACATAAAAGGAATTAAACGTGCGCGGTTTTTCTTCACTACGCCGTCAAGTAAAGTGATGCTCATAGCAATATCCTCAACAGGATGAGGGCGTTGCCGTACAAAGGCAACGCACGAGTTATTAGTGGCTATAAGGGCGTTTCAAGTGACAGTCACGGTTAAGCTCGACGCCGAAGCCCGGCTTATCCAGCACTGATTTATGGATGCGTCCATTCACCGGCACCGGCTCATCCAGGAGAATCGGGTCAAATTGCGGACGCAGGGTGGAGCAGTCCGGGCTGGTCATCAGGAACTCGCTGAAAGGGGTATTAGTGAAAGTAATAACTGCATGGTGCGAATAGACAGACGAACCGTGCGGCACCACCAGTTGCCCGCGCGATTTGGCAAGCGCGGCGATCTCAACCAGCGTGGTTAATCCGCCGCACCAGCCAACATCCGGCTGCATAATATCAATGCCGGTTTCTGCCAGAGTGCGGAAGGATTGCAGCGTACCATGGTGTTCGCCGCTGGTAACCATCATCCCTGCAGGCGCGTTGCGTTTTAATTCGCGATAGCCTTCATACTGCTGCGGCGGCAGACACTCTTCAATCCATTTGAGATTAAATGGCGCACAGGCGTGAGCCAGTTTAGTCGCGTAGTTCACATCCTGACTCATCCAGCAGTCGAGCATCAGCCAGAAATCCGGCCCGCACTTTTCACGCATATCCGCCACCATCGCGGCATCTTTACGGATCCCCGCATCACCATCGTGCGGTCCCCAGTGAGCCGGCATTTTACCGCCGATAAAGCCCATTTCTTTAGCCAGATCCGGGCGTGCGCCGGTGGCGTAAAACTGAATTTCATCGCGCACCGCTCCGCCCAGCAATTTATAAACCGGCAGCCCAACCACCTTGCCAAACAGATCCCACAGCGCCAGATCCACACAGGAAATCGTGTTCATCACCAGACCGCCGGAACCGGAGTAGTACATGGTCGCGCCGAGCATCTGATCGTGAATAAGTTTGATATCGCTTACGCATTTGCCTTCAATAAACCGGTTAAGATGTTTTTCTACGATAAAACAGCCCATCTCCCCTGCTGTCGAAACGGCGAACCCCGTCTGCCCATTTTCCGCCTCTACTTCGACAATCAGCGTCCCTAACACGTTGATTCCAAAAGACTGACGAGACTGCTCATAGTCGCGATATTTGCTCATGGGAGTGGCGATATGGTCATCAATCCAGTGATTTCCTCCCTGGTCGTGATAATCCCCGCCGCCAGCCCCTTTCTCTGCGGTAGCGCCCCCAATAAACCAGGCTCGAACGTGTTTAATTTTAGGAAGAGTCATAATATTCTCCATTTTAAGATGCGAGTGAGTCGAAGGGACTTTTCCATCCCAACAGGCGTGAAATATCTTTGGCACAGGCAATAGCTTTACCGGCCAAATAATCAAGATTCTCTTCGTTGATTTGCAGGCGCGTGCCGACCACTGAAATTGCCGCGGTCAGTTCGTTTCTGGCATTAAATACCGGTGCGGCAACGCAGCGGACATCCGGATAATCCTCCCCGTTATCAAAGCTCCATCCACGCTGGCGAATGCGTTCCAGCTCATCATTCAATTGTTGCGGCTCGGTGATGGTGGTCAGCGTGGCTCGCTCCCATACCAGTTGTTCAATAATGGCTTTGCGTACGGCGGCCGGCTGCCATGCCAGCAGGCATTTGCCGATGCCGGAACGATAAAGAGAGAGGCTTTTCCCCTCATGCGAGCGCACGCTGATAGTGGATGAGGATTCCACTTTCAGTATGTAATACGCATTTTCGTGGTCGATGATCCCCAAGTGACACAGCAGCCCGGTTTCATCCATCAGTTGTGTTAGACGAGGACGCGCCAGCTCCCGCAGATCCATCTTGCTGAGCGCATGACCCGACAATTCAACGAGCTTAGTCCACAGGCAGTAGTTATCCTGATGATCGAGGCTAATAAATCGCTGACGTTTTAATTCATTCAACAGCAGGTACGCGGTGCTTTTTGGAATACGCAGCGTTTCAATAATGATTGCCGCGCTGCATGGGCCAATACGCGCGATCAAATTGAGGATGTCGAGTGCGCGAGTAAGAGCCGGGACTTTACTTGATTCCAACATATTGGACTCCAGTCTGAGACACTGGAATCAGTGTGAAAGGTCAGTAGGGAAAAAATTGTGAAGCGCGTCAAAGCTTATCCGCCTTCCAACGGAGTGGAAGGGTTAACCATATAAATGTGAATTAACGCACGTATTACTTTGTATTCAGTACAATTGGCTGGACAAAAAAGCAGATGATATTGCCGGATAATGGCATAGCGGCCTTATCCGGCTCACGATGTCGTTCCCATCGCAGATAAGAGAAAGGGATTATGATGTCAATGATTCAACCACGTCTATCCAGCCATGCTCGCTGGTAATGTCCTCGCCATTAAGCCAGCGGCGCAGCATATTTAGCGCCATCATCGCGCAGACCTCCTGACGTATTGCCAGACTATACCGGTTGGCGCTAAAACGCACGCGTAAGGCATACGTGCCATCCGGCGTCGCCAGCGCGAAATTAAGATGTTCGTTTTCCAGCCCCGACACGGCCAGCGCCAGACCGGCATAATGATTGCTGCGCCGTTCTGTCGTCCAGTGCGCCGTTTGCGCCAGCGTCTCTTCCTGAGAAGGAACGACTTCGCTGGCAAGAACCGGCGCCCCGGCGCGGGAAAGCTGTAGCGCCAGTAAGCCGCTGGTGTATTGCTCGCTCAACGTCAGACTCAACTGCCTTTCCTGCAGGCGGCGGGCTATTTGCGCCGGCAGGTTTTCCGTACCTTCAAAAATCAGGTTCTGCCCGGCAACCCGTTTGACCTCTGGCCATAACGCCAGCATCGCCTCCCGTTGCGTCGCCGGGCCGGTCAACTTCAGTTCAATGATCGGCATTGATGAGCGATACCCCATCGTCACGCCGGGCGGCAACGGCAGTGAATCGAGACGCTGCGCCAGGTCGCTTTCTGAACGTCCAAAAGTCGTTAACCGCAGACAAAGCGGCGGCTCCGGCAGAGAAAAACGCGCGCGTAACCGCGGTAAGATTTCCTTCTCCACCATAACCTTAAATTCCGACGGTACGCCGGGGGTGAAAAACATCAGGCAGCGGTTGAGCTGTAGCGCAAATCCACAGGCAGTGCCGACCGAATTATTAATAAACTCCGCGCTGGCAGGCAGTTCCGCCTGTTTACGGTTGCTCGGCGCCATCACGCGACCGCGCTGCTGAAAGTAGCGTTCCATTTCGGTCAGCCACGCCTGGTGCAGTACTAATCCTTCGCCTTTTGCCGTTGCCGCGGCGAGCGCGCTTAAATCATCGCTGGTCGGCCCTAACCCGCCATTAACAATCAAAACATCAGCATGTTGACTGCGTTCACGCAAGATAGCGACCAGACTGTCCAGATTATCGCCTACCGTATTTCGCCGTGATAACGGAACGCCCTGATGAAAGAAAAAATCAGCCAGCCAGGCGGCATTGGTGTCAACGATTTGTCCGTGCAACACCTCATCCCCGGTGGATAGCATTTCCACATTTAGCATTGTGTTCTCCTGCTTTTATGATGAAAACACTATAACGCAAAGACGAATAGGACGTGGAAAGAAGAATGGCGGGAAAAGGAGGAATATGGCGCGACGATTGCCGCGCCGTTAGCATCAAAAACTGGCGTTTACGCCAACATAAAGGCCGTCAGCAATCGCATTGTCGCGGTTGCCGTCTTTACCCGCCAGGTTCAGGTAACGATAACCGGCTTCAATGCTCAGCGGGCGCATAATGGTGAAACGCGCGCCTGCATTCGCTTCTTCATAACTTTCGATACCGCTGGACAGCGAATCTGGTGAATAATAATACTCGCCGAACAGACGGAAGCTGTTGCCGATTTTCCATTGTAACCCACCGCCGACAGCCGCCGCATAGCCTTCATCGCTGTCTTTCGGATTGGTATAAATACCTTTACCGCCGACCGTCGCCAGCAGCGGTCCCACCGGAATGTTCAGCCCCAGACCCACGCCCGCAGCGTCGCCATCATCATCGTTGTGCATCCAGTTGCCGCTTAGCGCCAGTCCCGTCGATTCCGTACCAAAACCCACGCCAATGTTGGTGTAATCTTCGCCCGCCTGGCCGCTAATACTGATGGCCTGCGCCGATGCAGAAACGAACAGCATTCCGGCAAAACCTAATAATATGCTTTTTTTCATTTTTACCCTTTCCAGCAAGCACATAAAGAAAAACTCCCCAAAACGGCAGAATTGTACTGCCAGACGCTGAGGAATCAATGCACTAAGAAACCATTCCAAAAACATATTGTAACGAAATACTACTTTCGCCGTGACGCATCATTGCGCCATCACATGGCGACGCCTGCATCAACAAAATTAACAAAAAACGCAGTCTGCGTTATCGCTTCCATTTTTCACAAAGAATTTCGCAGAATGATTTGTTAAGCTGATGGCCTGGTGGTTTAAGGAAGCGACTTATGCGTCAACGAACTATAGTTTGCCCATTAATTCAAAATGATGGCTGTTATCTGCTGTGCAAAATGGCCGACAACCGCGGCGTCTTTCCCGGTCAGTGGGCGCTGTCGGGCGGCGGGGTCGAGCCAGGCGAACGTATTGAAGAGGCGCTGCGTCGGGAGATTCGGGAGGAACTCGGCGAGCAACTGATTCTGAGCGATATTACGCCGTGGACCTTTCGCGACGACATCCGTGTTAAAACCTACGCTGATGGCAGACAAGAAGAGATTTATATGATTTATCTCATCTTCGACTGTGTTTCCGCTAACCGCGATATATGTATTAACGACGAATTTCAGGACTACGCCTGGGTCAAGCCAGAAGAACTGGCGCTGTATGATTTGAATGTAGCGACACGCCACACATTAGCATTGAAAGGGTTATTATAATGACGACAGCCGCTTCAGGCTGTCTTTACGCTTTTAACATGCGGCTAGCCGGGAACAAATTCACCATCTAAAAAGAGTTTTCCGTTTTCCGCATGCATAACGAGCGCATTAAGATAGTCCGGATCAAACTTTACGCCGCGCTTATTTTTTGCAATATACGTCAAACAATGATTATGGGTAAAAATGACTATATTTTTATTCTGCGACTTTTTCAGTAACGTATTGATTGAAGCATAAATACCGCTGCCGCAATCCATCATTTTTTTATCCACCGTAAACGACCTGCCCGCGGAAAACCAGGTTGCCGACTGGATGGTGCGCACCGTATTACTGGAATAGAGATTGTAATTTTGTATATCGGCACTGAAGGCTTTACCCAGCGCTCTGGCATCTTGCGCACCGTTGACCGTAATCCCCGTGCTGTCTGACAGGCAGGTATTATCGGAACGATCGCACCGCTCGGCATGGCGGAATAACACGACTACCGGATGCTGCTTCGCCAGCGCCGCCAGCGCTTTACCGTTAATCTGCGGTAGACCGTTACCGCTCCAGGCATGTTGTGAGGTCAACCCGGCGATAATAACCAACGCCCCCGCCAGAGTCGCGAGATAGCGTTTGTTTTTAATAAAGCGTAGGGTAAATGCCAGCACATTAACCTCTCAGGCAGACAGTGCAGCTAACTTAATAGCAATACGATTAAAATGAAATTCCTCAACGGAAGACCAGGCCAGAAACATAAAAACAGCTTTTGGGCATGCATAAAATGCCTTAAACTTTCGGCGAAAGCAAAGCATAATTCCGTTAAAAATTATCTTTTTACTTCACTTTAATTTCTTAATGTTAATTTAATATTCATCCAGTAGGGTTCAGCTAAATGCGTTAAAAAATAAGCTCTTTTCTATTGCCGAAATATTTGAAAAGCGGCTTTCAATGGCTGAAGGAAAAATGATGTTGGACTTTTTGCCTTTCTCCCGTCCGGCGATGGGCGCGGAAGAGCTTGCTGCCGTTAAGACCGTACTGGACTCAGGTTGGATAACAACCGGCCCGAAAAATCAGGAACTGGAAGCGGCGTTTTGTCGGCTAACTGGCAATCAATATGCCGTTGCCGTCAGTTCAGCCACTGCCGGTATGCACATCGCGTTGATGGCGCTGGGCATTGGTGAAGGCGACGAGGTCATTACACCGTCAATGACGTGGGTTTCTACGCTAAATATGATCGTTTTACTCGGCGCGAACCCCGTCATGGTCGATGTCGATCGCGATACGCTGATGGTCACGCCTGAACATATCGAAGCCGCGATTACGCCACAAACCAAAGCAATTATCCCCGTCCACTACGCTGGTGCGCCCGCCGATCTGGACGCTATTTACGCTCTTGGCGAGCGTTATGGCATTCCAGTGATTGAAGACGCGGCGCACGCGACAGGAACCAGCTACAAAGGTCGCCACATTGGCGCCCGGGGCACCGCGATTTTCTCCTTCCACGCCATTAAGAACATTACCTGCGCTGAAGGCGGTATCGTCGTCACGGATAACCCGCAATTCGCCGATAAACTGCGCAGTCTCAAGTTTCACGGGCTTGGCGTTGATGCCTGGGATCGACAGAGCGGAGGACGCGCGCCACAAGCGGAAGTCCTGGCGCCGGGCTACAAATATAATTTGCCCGACCTCAACGCCGCTATCGCGCTTGCCCAGTTACAGAAACTGGATGCGCTTAACGCTCGCCGCGCCGCCATCGCAGCGCAGTACCACCAAGCAATGGCAGACCTGCCTTTTCAGCCTCTGAGCCTTCCGTCGTGGGAGCATATTCACGCCTGGCATTTATTCATTATCCGGGTCGATGAAGCCCGTTGCGGTATTACCCGGGATGCTCTGATGGCATCGCTGAAAACGAAAGGCATCGGCACAGGGCTGCATTTCCGCGCCGCGCATACGCAAAAATATTATCGCGAACGTTTCCCAACGCTCACGCTGCCTGACACCGAGTGGAACAGCGAGCGGATCTGCTCACTGCCGCTCTTCCCGGACATGACCGAGAGTGACTTTGATCGGGTCATTACCGCCCTTCATCAGATAGCAGGACAATAAGCATGTTTGACGCCGCCCCCATAAAAAAAGTCTCGGTGGTTATTCCTGTCTATAACGAACAGGAAAGCCTGCCGGAATTGATAAGACGCACCACCGCCGCCTGCGAGAGTCTGGGCAAAGCGTGGGAGATTTTATTGATAGATGATGGTAGCAGCGATAGCTCGGCGGAGCTGATGGTTAAGGCGTCCCAGGAGGCCGATAGCCATATCATCTCTATTTTACTCAACCGTAACTACGGTCAACATGCAGCAATTATGGCGGGGTTTAGCCATGTAAGCGGCGATCTTATCATTACGCTGGATGCCGATCTGCAAAACCCGCCGGAAGAGATCCCACGCCTGGTGGCGAAAGCCGATGAAGGGTTCGATGTGGTAGGCACCGTGCGCCAGAACCGACAGGACAGCCTGTTTCGCAAATCGGCGTCAAAAATCATTAATCTGCTGATCCAGCGCACAACGGGCAAAGCGATGGGCGATTACGGCTGCATGTTACGCGCCTATCGCCGCCCTATTATCGATACCATGTTGCGCTGCCATGAACGCAGCACCTTTATCCCTATTCTGGCCAACATTTTCGCTCGTCGGGCTACCGAGATCCCGGTGCATCACGCTGAACGTGAATTTGGCGACTCTAAATACAGTTTTATGCGTCTCATTAACCTGATGTATGACCTGGTGACCTGCCTGACGACGACGCCTCTGCGCCTGTTGAGCCTGCTGGGCAGCGTTATCGCCATCGGCGGGTTTAGCCTGTCGGTATTGCTTATTGTACTTCGCCTGGCGCTGGGACCGCAGTGGGCGGCGGAAGGCGTATTTATGCTCTTTGCCGTTCTGTTTACCTTCATCGGCGCGCAATTCATCGGTATGGGGCTGCTGGGCGAATACATCGGTCGCATTTATAACGATGTCCGCGCCCGCCCCCGCTATTTTGTTCAACAAGTTATCTACCCGGAAAGCACGTCGTTTACTGAGGAAAGTCACCAATGAAAGCCGTTATTTTTGCCTATCACGATATGGGATGTCAGGGCGTGCAGGCCGTACTGGATGCAGGATATGAGATTGCCGCGATTTTCACTCATGCCGACAATCCTGCGGAAAACACCTTTTTTGGCTCCGTCTCCCGGCTGGCGGCAGGATTAGGGATTCCGGTTTATGCGCCGGATAACGTAAACCATCCTATCTGGGTCGACCGCATCGCTGAGCTTGCGCCGGATATTATTTTTTCGTTCTATTACCGCAACCTGTTAAGCGAAGAAATTCTGCACCTCGCCCCGGCTGGCGCGTTCAATCTGCACGGTTCTCTATTGCCAGCCTATCGTGGCCGTGCGCCGCTAAACTGGGTTCTGGTTAACGGCGAAAGCGAAACGGGCGTAACGCTGCATCGTATGGTCAAACGTGCCGACGCCGGAGAGATTGTCGCCAGTCAACGCGTCGCTATTGCGCAGGACGATGTTGCGCTTACCCTGCATCATAAGCTATGTCAGGCCGCGCGCCAGTTACTTAATAGCATCCTGCCCACCATGAAATGCGGCAATATACCTTCTGTTCCTCAGCGTGAGTCTGACGCTACGTATTATGGTCGCCGCAGGCCGGAAGATGGCCTTATCGACTGGCACAAACCGGTTTCCACGGTGCATAACCTGGTGCGGGCGGTAGCCGCCCCCTGGCCCGGCGCGTTCAGCTATAACGGCTCGCAAAAATTCACTATCTGGTCTTCCCGAATTTGTCCGGATGCGCAAGGCGCGCTTCCCGGCTCGGTAATTTCGGTCTCTCCGCTGCGGGTCGCCTGCGCCGATGGCGCGCTGGAGATTATTACCGGCCAGGCCGGAGACGGCATTACTGTACAGGGCTCGCAGCTTGCACAGACGCTTGGTCTGGTGGCGGGCGCGTGTTTGAACCGTCCACCAGCGACCAGCGGTAAACGTCGCATTCGCGTTCTCATCCTCGGCGTCAACGGTTTTATCGGCAATCATTTGACCGAACGGTTACTGGATGAAGAGAATTACGAGGTCTACGGTATGGATATCGGCAGCAACGCCATTAGCCGATTCCTGCTCCACCCTCGCTTTCATTTCGTGGAGGGAGATATCAGCATCCACTCAGAATGGATCGAATATCATGTCAAAAAATGCGATGTCGTACTGCCGCTGGTAGCAATTGCAACCCCGATTGAATACACCCGCAACCCGCTGCGCGTCTTTGAACTTGATTTTGAAGAAAACCTGCGGATTATCCGTTATTGCGTGAAATACCGTAAACGCGTGGTTTTCCCGTCTACCTCTGAAGTGTACGGCATGTGTACGGACGCCTCTTTTGACGAAGACAAATCGAATCTGATCGTCGGGCCGGTGAATAAGCCGCGCTGGATTTACTCCGTTTCCAAACAGCTTCTCGACCGGGTGATTTGGGCTTATGGCGAAAAAGAGGGATTGCGCTTCACGCTTTTCCGTCCCTTTAACTGGATGGGGCCGCGGCTGGATAGCCTGAACGCGGCGCGTATCGGCAGTTCACGCGCGATAACGCAGTTGATTCTGAACCTGGTAGAAGGGACGCCGATCAAGCTTATCGACGGCGGTCAGCAGAAGCGCTGTTTCACCGATATTCGTGACGGGATCGAAGCATTATTCCGCATTATTGTGAATGAGGGCGATCGGTGCGATGGCAAAATCATTAATATCGGCAACCCTGACAACGAAGCCAGTATTCAGGAACTGGCGACGCTGTTGCTCGACAGTTTTGATAAGCATCCGCTGCGCTGCCATTTCCCACCATTTGCCGGTTTCCAGGTCGTCGAAAGCCGTAGTTATTACGGCAAGGGTTATCAGGATGTCGCACACCGGAAACCCAGTATCGACAATGCCAGGCGCTGTCTGGACTGGGAGCCGTCTATTGCGATGCGTGATACGGTTGAAGAAACGCTGGACTTCTTTCTGCGTAGCGTCGATATCGCGGAACGCGCATCATGACGAAAGTCGGTTTACGCATTGACGTTGATACCTTGCGAGGAACGCGTGAAGGTGTTCCCCGGCTGCTGGCGACATTGCATCGCCACGGCGTTCAGGCCAGCTTTTTCTTCAGCGTCGGGCCGGACAATATGGGACGCCATCTTTGGCGTCTGATAAAACCGCGATTTTTATGGAAAATGCTACGTTCAAACGCCGCCTCGCTCTACGGTTGGGATATCCTGCTGGCCGGCACCGCCTGGCCGGGAAAAAATATCGGCAACGCTAATGCCGGGATTATTCGTGAAACGGCAACATACCATGAGACGGGACTACATGCCTGGGATCACCATGCGTGGCAGACTCACAGCGGCCACTGGAGTATCCGCCAGCTTGAAGAAGATATTGCGCGCGGCATAACGGCGCTTGAGGCCATTATCGGAAAACCCGTCACCTGCTCAGCCGCGGCCGGCTGGCGAGCGGATGGGCGCGTTGTTCGTGCGAAAGAACCGTTCAACCTGAGGTATAACAGCGATTGCCGTGGAACCACCTTATTCCGTCCGCTACTGATGCCGGGCCAGACAGGGACGCCGCAAATCCCGGTCACCTTACCCACGTGGGATGAGGTTATCGGCCCCGCCGTTCAGGCGCAGTCGTTCAATACCTGGATTATTTCCCGTATGTTGCAGGACAAAGGCACGCCGGTATATACCATCCATGCGGAAGTCGAAGGTATTGTCCATCAGCCGCTGTTTGAAGATTTGCTCGTTCGTGCACGCGATGCGGGGATCACCTTTTGTCCTCTGGGCGAACTGCTGCCGGCATCGCCTGAGTCTCTGCCGTTGGGGCAAATTGTACGTGGACACATCCCTGGCCGTGAAGGTTGGCTGGGGTGTCAACAGGCAGTGAGCGCCTCATGATGAAATCGATACGCTATTATCTGGCTTTCACCGCGTTTATCGCGCTCTACTATGTTATTCCTGTCAACAGCCGCCTGCTCTGGCAGCCGGATGAAACACGCTATGCCGAAATAAGTCGGGAGATGCTGGCGTCTGGCGACTGGATCGTGCCGCATTTTCTGGGATTACGTTATTTTGAAAAACCGATAGCCGGTTACTGGATAAACAGTCTGGGTCAGTGGCTTTTTGGCGCTACCAATTTTGGCGTGCGGGCCGGCGCTATTTTAACGACATTGCTGGCCGCAGCGCTGGTGGCGTGGCTGACGTTCCGCTTATGGCGGGATAAACGTACCGCGTTGCTCGCCTCCGTGATCTTTCTCTCCCTCTTTGCCGTTTACAGTATCGGGACGTATGCGGTACTCGACCCGATGATCGCGCTTTGGCTTACGGCCGGGATGTGTTGTTTCTGGCAGGGGATGCAGGCCACGACCCGAACGGGCAAGATTGGGATGTTTTTGCTACTGGGCGCAACCTGCGGTCTGGGTGTATTAACTAAAGGGTTCCTCGCCCTGGCCGTACCGGTGGTGAGCGTGCTGCCGTGGGTTATTGTTCAGAAACGCTGGAAGGACTTTTTGCTTTACGGCTGGCTGGCGGTCTTGAGCTGCTTTGTGGTTGTCCTTCCCTGGGCGATCGCCATTGCGCGACGCGAAGCCGATTTCTGGCATTACTTTTTCTGGGTGGAGCATATCCAGCGATTCGCCATGAGCGATGCCCAGCATAAAGCCCCTTTCTGGTACTATCTGCCGGTGCTGCTCGCGGGAAGTTTACCGTGGCTGGGGTTACTGCCTGGCGCGCTTAAACTGGGCTGGCGCGAGCGAAACGGCGCATTCTATTTGCTCGGATGGACGATCATGCCGCTTCTCTTTTTCAGCATTGCGAAAGGGAAACTGCCCACCTATGTTCTTTCCTGTTTCGCACCGATAGCGATACTCATGGCGCGCTTCGTCCTGCATAACGTAAAAGAAGGCGTCGCCGCGCTACGTGTCAACGGCGGGATCAACCTGGTGTTCGGGATAATCGGGATCGTCGCGGCGTTTGTCGTCTCCTCATGGGGCCCGCTGAAATCGCCGGTGTGGACGCATATCGAAACCTATAAAGTGTTTTGCGTCTGGGGCGTCTTTACTGTTTGGGCGTTTGTGGGCTGGTATAGCCTCTGTCATAGCCCAAAATACCTATTACCCGCGTTTTGTCCGCTGGGACTGGCGCTGCTGTTCGGCTTTTCCGTCCCCGACAGGGTGATGGAGTCCAAACAGCCACAGTTTTTTGTCGAAATGACCCAGGCGCCTTTGGCATCAAGCCGCTATATTCTTGCCGACAGCGTGGGCGTCGCCGCCGGGCTGGCCTGGAGTCTGAAACGAGACGATATTATGCTCTACGGACACGCGGGCGAACTCAGGTATGGTCTTAGCTATCCTGATGTACAGAATAAATTCGTTAAAGCCGACGATTTTAACGCCTGGCTCAACCAGCATCGTCAGGAGGGCATTATTACGCTAGTACTTTCAATAGACAAAGACGAAGACATCAGCGCACTTTCCCTTCCCCCTGCGGACAATGTTGATTATCAGGGGCGTCTGGTGTTAATTCAGTATCGGCCTAAATGATCGGCATCGTTCTGGTGCTTGCCAGTCTGCTCAGCGTTGGCGGTCAGCTCTGCCAGAAGCAAGCGACACGGCCATTGACGACGGGCGGACGCCGCCGTCACTTGATGCTGTGGCTGGGCCTGGCGCTGATATGCATGGGTGCAGCGATGGTGCTGTGGCTGCTGGTGCTACAAACCCTGCCGGTGGGAATTGCTTACCCGATGTTGAGTCTGAATTTTGTCTGGGTCACGCTGGCGGCCTGGAAAATCTGGCATGAACAGGTTCTGCCCCGCCACTGGTTGGGCGTCGCATTAATTATCAGCGGCATTATCATTCTGGGGAGTGCGGCATAATGGGCGTAATGTGGGGACTGATAAGCGTTGCGATTGCCTCCCTCGCCCAGTTGAGTTTAGGATTCGCCATGATGCGACTGCCATCGATAGCGCATCCACTGGCGTTTATTTCCGGGCTGGGCGCATTTAATGCCGCGACCCTGGCGCTATTCGCCGGTTTGGCGGGGTATCTGGTTTCCGTCTTCTGCTGGCAGAAAACATTACACATGCTCGCGCTCAGCAAAGCCTATGCGCTGCTGAGTCTCAGTTATGTGCTTGTCTGGGTAGCCTCAATGTTGTTACCCGGTTTGCAAGGCGCTTTCAGCCTAAAAGCGATGCTCGGCGTATTGTGCATTATGGCGGGGGTAATGCTGATTTTTCTGCCCGCCAGATCATGATGGCTTGCGCGTCAACCGCTGCCATTCGTCGCAGGAATAACAGCGTGCATCAACGATTTTTAAGGTCTGGTGTTTTTCCCGATTAATACAATACTGCGCATCCTGTAAAGGCGACAGGATATCGCCGGGACTCAGTAATATCATGGAATTCGCCTCGGCGATCATTTTTAGCGAACCGCCGCTATCGCACAGCACCAGAACATGGCACGCCCTCTTTTTGACATAATGCGATTTCTTAACCAACCATTCCATAGCGCCCCCGTTTCACGCTGATTGTTCATAACACGTTACACATCAACGGATAAACAAAACGGCAATAGCGATGGAATGGTTGTATATTAACCTAACATTAATTTTTACAGATCTTACACACCCACTGCTGGAGCGCACGGCGAGATATTTTAATCCCTCCGTTTTTCAGTTCTGACGGCAGCGTCAACCAGCGAACCGGCTGTTGAAAACGCGCCAGCTTATCGCGAACCCATTCAGCGAGGTTCACGTCTCCGGCCTGCGATGCATACTCCACAACCGCAACGGGACGATGGCCAAACTCTTTATCTTCTACCGGCACGACAAAGGCTTGTTGCACCAGCGGATGCGCGTTAATAACGCGTTCGACTTCCTCCGGCTGAATGCCTTCGCCGCCGCTAAAGAACAAGTTGTCCAGCCGCCCGGCGATGGTTAGCCTGCCGTGGTTCAGCTCGCCGCGATCGCGCGTGGCAAACCAGCCTTCGTCATTAACCAGCGGGATCAGTTTGCCATCACGCCAGTAACCTTCCGCCATACTGGCGGCGCGCAGCCAGACTTCATTATCGACGATTCTGATCTCTCTGCCGGGAAGCGGCGCGCCCACATCATCCGAACCATCGGCCTCTTTGGCGCATACCGTAGACGCGAACTCCGTGAGCCCATACCCGCACCAGCAGCGAATCCCTTGTTTGCTGGCCTGGTCGGTGAGTTCAACCGGAATCACCGCGCCGCCGAGCAAAACGGCTTTCAGCGTCACCGCCGCCCGATTCGCCAACAGCCGCCACAGCTGCGTCGGCACCAACGAAGCATGAGTACAACCTGCCAGCATCTGCTCCAGCGGTTGCTTATCGCGTACCGTCATGCGCGCCCCGGCGAAGAGCCAACGCCACATAATACCCTGCCCGGATACATGAAACAGCGGCAGCGATAGCAGCCAGTCATCCTGAGGGCCAAACGGCATTAGCGAAAGCACCCCCTGCGCGCTGGCAAGATGCGCCTGGCACGTATGTACGGCCGCTTTTGGCAATCCTGTGGAACCCGATGTCAGCGTCATGGAAACCAGACGCTGCGGTTGCCAGGCCACGGCATACGCCGCTGTGCTCTTTTGTATCTGCAACGCGGTTAACCCGGAAAACGCGTTTTCGCCTTCCAGTGTCAGCGCAAAACGCAGCGTTAACTTCGGCACCAGCGCCTCCAGCAATGTCTGGGGCAACTGCGGGTTGACGGGCAGAACCCGCGCGCCGCACTGCATCAGCGCAAGCCATGCCAACAGAGTGCGCGGCTGATTCCCGGCGCGCAGCAGGACACCGTCGCCCTCGCGTACGCCCTGCGCGGCAAACCCGCCCGCCAGCGCATCAATACGCTCACAGAGGGCGCGCCAGCTTAGCACTTCATCGTTCAGGCGCAGAGCGGGCGCCTGACTGCGAACCTGACGCCAGTGGCGCCACGGCCAGTCCGTGAATGTCATAACAGTCGTTCCAGCTCATCACGCTTCAGACAAGGCAACGCGTTACCAGGCCAGGGGCGAATCTGTTGCGCCTGCATCAGATGCAAGGTATCCAGTCCGGGCAGCGTTCCCGGCGTCAACCAGGCGGCAATCCGCGCCAGTTGCGTCAGGCCGAGGCTGGACTCGATCGAAGAGCTGATGACCGCCGTCAGTCCCAACGCATGGGCGGCAGCGACTTGCTCACGCACTTTATCAAGCGATCCGGTCAGCGTAGGTTTGATAACCACAGCCCTGACGCCCTCTTCGGCTTCAAAGGTGAAATCCGCTTCGCGCAGACTTTCGTCCCAGGCAATCGCGATGCCGGTTTCACGGGCAAAGGCGCGGGAATCATCCCGCGTCTTACACGGTTCTTCGAGAAAGGCGATACGAGCGCGGTAGTCCGGATTAACGTACTTTGCGAACTGTTGGGCTTTTAGCGGCGTCCAGGCGCGATTCGCATCCAGACGCAGATGCAGATCCGGGATCGCCTCCAGCAGCAAATTAACCACCATGCCGTCACGTACCGCTTCATAGAGACCCACTTTGACCTTAGCGATTTTCTCGCCGGGCATATCGGCAAGCCGCAGCACCAAATCGTCAGGATCGCCAGTGCATAACGGCGCAGCGCGATAGTCCGCCGCCTCCGGCAAGACGCCAGTCAGTTCCGCCAGCGCGCAGCTTGCGCCAAACGCGACCGAAGGCATCTCCGGTAATCCCTCGCTCCCCTGAAGCCAGTCGTTCACCCACGTCAGAAGCGCCGTCTGCGCCTCTTCCCACGTTTCCTGACTGAAGCCCGGCAGCGGGGAGATCTCTCCCCACCCTTCACGCTCGCCGTCACGAAGACAAACATACAGCCCGTCGCGAGTTTTTAACCGCCTGTCGCGCAGAACCACCCCCGCGTCCATGGGAATCTGCCAGCGGTATACCTGCGCGCTACGCATTATGGGTTCCGTTTGAATTTGCTGAAGTCAGGCTGACGCTTCTGGTTAAAGGCGTTACGGCCTTCCTGCCCTTCTTCCGTCATGTAGAACAGCATGGTAGCGTTGCCCGCCAGCTCCTGCAGCCCGGCCTGACCGTCACAATCGGCATTCAGCGCCGCTTTCAGGCAACGCAGCGCCATCGGACTGTTTTGCAACATTTCGCGGCACCAGCGCACGGTCTCTTTTTCCAGATCCGCCAGCGGCACAACGGTGTTAACCAGCCCCATATCCAGCGCCTGTTGCGCATCGTACTGGCGGCACAGGAACCAGATTTCACGCGCTTTCTTCTGACCAACGATACGCGCCATATACGAAGCGCCCCAGCCGCCGTCAAAAGAGCCGACTTTCGGACCGGTCTGGCCGAAGATGGCGTTTTCCGCCGCGATGGTCAGGTCGCACATCATGTGCAGCACATGACCACCGCCGATGGAATATCCCGCGACCATCGCGACAACCGGTTTTGGACAGGTGCGAATCTGGCGCTGGAAATCCAGCACGTTCAGGTGATGCACGCCGGAGTCATCCTGATAACCGCCGTAATCGCCGCGCACCTTCTGGTCGCCGCCCGCGCAAAACGCTTTATCGCCTTCGCCGGTCAGAATAATCACGCCCACGTTGTCGTCGTAACGGGCATCCGCCAGCGCCTGAATCATCTCTTTGACGGTCAACGGACGAAATGCATTGCGCACCTGCGGACGATTAATAGTGATTTTTGCAATACCGTCGGTGGATTTTTCATAACGAATGTCGGTGTAACCCTCCGAGCAGTCGTGCCATTCTACCGGTGCGTAAAGCATTGTTTCATCAGGATAGATCATAGTGTGTCCTTTAGTCAGAGACGCAGAATCTGAGCCAGACTGTCTACCACGCCAGCGGGGTTTTCCCGATGCGCGTTGTGTCCGGCGTTACGAATGACATGGCATGTCGCCGCCACTTCCTGCGCCAGGGCGCGGAATTTGCTGTCGCGTTCGCCACATAAATAATAAAACGGAAATGCCAGCGCGTTGAGCGCCTCGCGTAAATCCGGCTGGACGGCAAGCGATGTCGCCTCCAGCATCGCAGCCAGCGTTTCGCCGTTATTCTGGCTACGCAGCGCCGTTAGCGCCTGCCTTTGCTGCGCCGTCAGCGAGGCGAACACCGGCTGCTGATACCAGTCGTGAAAAACCTCAGTCAAGGGTTCATGACGAAAACGCTCTGCCCAGCGCCCGTCGGACAATCGTCTTTCAGCGCGCGCCCGTTCATTTTGCAGCCCCGGATGACCGCCTTCGACCACCAGGCCGCACAGGCCGGGTATTCCCTGGCAGGCTGCCATCATCGCCACACGGCCGCCAAGGGAGTATCCCACCAACCAAAACTTTAGTATGTTGTAACTAATTAACGTGGCGCGCAGTAATCTGATGACATCGGCAAAGCCGCCGACCGGAATAGCCGCAGATCCGCCATGTCCCGGTAAGTCAATATAAAGCCGCGAACAGCCGTGAAACTGTTCGCCAACCGGCTGCCATTCGCGGCAATCGCCAGAAAAACCGTGCAGGAAAACCAGTGAGGGCGCCCCAGGCTGTCCGGGCATGTGCTGCGCGTGCAACATCATAGATGGCTTACCTGAGCCAAAAGTTGCTGCAACGTCTGCGCGCCGTCCGTATCGTTTACCACCAGCTCAATCACCGTCGTCGCCGGGGTTCGCCACGCGCCAGCCAGCGCAGACTCCAGTTCTTCCCAGTTTTCCGGGCGATGATAGCGCAGGTTAAACATGGCGGCCGCATGGTCAAAATGGACGTTTTGCGGCATCAAATAAAAGCGCTCGCGTTTGCTTTGCGGCGTCGGCAGCAGGGAAAAGATCTGCCCGCCGTTATTGTTGACCACAATCAACACAAACGGCGCGGATACCTGACGTAGTAACGCCAGCGCGTTAAGATCGTACAGCGCGGATAAATCGCCGACGATAGCCAACGTCGATTTGGCGCTGGCGCGCTGCACGCCCGCCGCCGTGGAAAGCAGGCCGTCAATGCCGCTCGCCCCGCGATTGCTGTATACCGGATAGCCGGCCGGCAACTGCGACAGCGCGTCGATCAGACGCACCACCAGACTATTGCCCACGAACAATTGCCCCTGCTCCGGCAGATAGTCGCGGATACGGTGCGCCAGTTGCGCTTCGCCAAAGGTGTCTCGCTGCGCGACCACCCGTTGCCACGCCAGTTCCGCCAGACGCGGGATCCCTACACACCACGGTTTACGTTTTTCCGCCGGATGCAGTTCCAGCCAATCGGCGATTTTCGCTACCAGTCTGCGTCCACGATGGTGCGCAGGGTCCAGACGACCTTCAATATTGTCGATTACCCAGTACTCTTCCGGCTCGCAGGTTGCCTGCCATTGCAGTAAGCGTTTTCCGGTAAGGCTACTGCCAAGCTGGACGACAATTTGCGCCTGCTGCAGTTCGGTCACCGCTTTGGCGTTGCCGAGCCACAGGTCGGCGCACGGCAGCGGCTGCCCGGTTTGCGACAATACGTCGCCAATTAATGGCCATCCCAGAGTTTGCGCCCACTGCGCCACTTTTTTGCCTTCTTCCGCGCTCATACGCCCGGCGACAACGACACCGCGTTTTTGTCGCCAGAAGAACCAGTCGCGCTGTTTGTCGCTTGCCAGTCGACGCGCTTCGCGCAGCCAGGGTTTTTCATCCTGCCACCAGTCGCCGAGACGCTGCTGCCAGACCAGACCGGTGTCATTCATATCGCCATACAGCGGTTCGGCAAAAGGACAGTTAATGTGCAGCGCGCCCGCATGAAGCATGGCGAGCGCATTGTCGATGGTCGACACCAGCCAGCGCGCCGGAATATCCTGCGTGGGACGCGGCAACGACAGAGTTTGGGAGGGGTGCGAGGCAAACATCCCCGCCTGACGGATCGCCTGGTTGGCGCCGCAGTCAATCAGCTCCGGCGGGCGATCGGCGGTAAGTAAAATGAGCTTCTCGCCCGTCAGACCCGCCTCAATCAGCGCCGGATAGAGGTTCGCCACGGCGGTACCTGAAGTGACAATAACGGCAACCGGCTGTTGGCTGACTTTCGCCAGCCCTAACGCCAGATGACCAAGCCCACGCTCATCAAAGTGCGTATGGTGAATAAAAGCAGGATTCTCTGCCGCCGCCAACGTGAGCGGCGTGGAACGGGAACCAGGGGCGATACAAACATGCCTGACGCCATGACGGGTTAAGGCTTCCAGGATGACCGCCGCCCAGCGCCGGTTAAATGCACTTACTGACATGAGTTTGTCCGGTATCAATCATTGGGACTAAGTATAAAGAGCTGCAAAAATGGATTATTGATATGGGTCGGGAATATGTGACTCATTACGCGTCCATCTGCAATAAGGTACGTAACCCGGCCGCTTTATTATCTATTTCCTGCCATTCCTGTTCCGGATCGGAGCCGCGGACGATTCCCGCGCCGGCATACAACCGCACCACATTGGCCGTCACTTTGGCTGAACGTAACGTCACGCAAAACTCACTTTGCCGCGTGGAGAGATAGCCTGCCGACCCGGCATACCATTCACGTTCGAACGGCTCATGTTGTTCTATAAAACAACGCGCGGGTTCACGAGGGATCCCGGCGACCGCTGCGGTAGGCTGTAACTGGTGCAGGCAGAGCGTGTCGTCCGCCTGATTAAGCGCCGTCCAGATACAGCGGCGCAAATGCTGTACCTTGCGCAGTCTGAGCACCTGCGGCGGCAGCACATCCAGCGAGTGGGTGCAGTTTTGCAGTCGCTGGCAGATGTCTTCGACAACCAGCATATTTTCTCGCTGGTTTTTATCGTCTTTCATTAACCATTCGCCAAGCTGCCAGGCTTTATGGTTATCCGGATGGTTCGCCACCGTCCCGGCCAGCGCTTCGGTACGCAGCGCCGTTTCACGACGCCGCCAGAGCCGCTCCGGCGATGATCCCAGAAAGGCGGTATCGGCGGAAAAGGCCATAAAAAAGTGGTAGCAGTTGAGATTTAAACGACGACTGGACGCCATCATCGCAGCGGCATTGACCGGACGGGAGAATTTTAAGTCGGTGGCCCGCGCCAGCACAACTTTATCAAACGCCTCTTGCGCAATGGTGTGGGTGGCCTGCTGAATCAGCTTCACCCAACCGTCTTTGTCCGGCCAGTGTTGTTCGCTCGTGAGCGAAAGGCGCAGCGCCGGAACAGGCTTAATACCGACCAGAGAAGCGAGAAACGCTTTCGCCAGGCGCGCATCATCGCGTAGCGAAACGTCACTGTGCAGATGTAAGCGTAAGGTCGCCGTACCACCGCTACGTCGCCACTCCAGCCGCGGCAGCAATAAGTAGCCCTCTTTCGGCTCGAACGCATTCAGCCCCCAAATACGCAGGTCAGGCTGCGCGTACTGACGTAAAAACCGTTGCGCCAGATCGAGCGATGAAAATACGGTGATGGCCCCGAGAACGGCAGCTTCTTCGTCGCCATTGCGCTGTTGCCAGTAGAATTGCGGAAAGGATGACTGGCTGGCCAGCCAGCTCAATGCATCGAAGGCATCGTTTAAAGGGAAAGGCGCATCGAAAACGCAAAGCCCTGGCGTCGCCGGTATCTCTTGCGATAGCTGACGCGTCAGATTTTCCAGCGCAGTAGTAATAGAATGCACGCGGCCCCTCCCTGTTAAAAACCCCACATTATACGGGGTACTGCCCTAAAAAAGCAGTACCTCATTTAGGGAGGGTTGCAATTCTGTTCAGTGGGGGGATTTAGCGCCGCGCCAGCAGCAGTCCAAGCACCAGTCCTACCGCCGCGCCTACGCCAATACCCTGCCAGGGTTTTTCATGAACGTAGTCATCCGCTTTATAAACGGCCTGCTTTGCCCGGTAATAATAGCTATCCGACGCATGGCTTACGCGGTTTTTCACCTCTTCCAGCGCTTGTTCCGCGCGGGCTTTCAGCTCAATGTATTTTTGATCGGCGGGATCGCCTGAGGAACGTAAAACCTCTTCCAGCGTTTCGCTGAGCAAAGTCAGATCATCATCAACACGTGATTCACCAAATTGATATGACATTCTCATTCTCCGTTGTGTTAACACCTGCTCCTAACTATAGTCAACGGTTTCGGTTTATGCCTGATGAACCTCCCGCGCCATTCCCCGGTGCGGAATGCCGTCTTCGTCATAAACATCGGTGACCGGAATAAAACCAAACCGCGCATAAAAAGGTTGCAGATGCGCCTGCGCCCCCAGATATAGCGGCTTATCCGGCCAGTGCCGCCCACAAGATTCCAGCGTTTTCGCCATTAATTGCTGGCCCAGTTTCGCCCCTCGCCAGGCATCGCTGACGATCACCCGGCCAATGACAACCGGGTCTGATTCGTTATCACTTTTCAGAATCCTCGCATACGCCACCAGCTCATCCTGATGCCAGCCCAGAATATGCCGATTGTCGCCGACTAAATCATCGCCATCCACATCCAGGTAAGGACAGCGCTGTTCTACCACAAAGACCGCGCAGCGCAATTTGAGTAACGCGTAAAGTTGAGGAACGGTAAGTTCGCTATGGTGGAGATCCTGCCAGTCAATCATGATGCGCTCCTGTGTTGTGGTAATCTTGGGTTAAACGATAACCAAACGTGTATGGACAAGATGGAATTAATTTTTTTAGGTACGTCCGCAGGCGTTCCCACACGCTCACGCAATGTAACGGCAATTTTATTACATCTGCAACATCCAACGCAGCCGGGAGTATGGCTTTTTGATTGCGGCGAAGGGACACAGCATCAAATGCTTAATACCGCGTTTCATCCCGGTAAGCTTGAGCGCATTTTTATCAGCCATCTTCACGGCGATCATCTGTTTGGCCTGCCGGGTCTGCTATGCAGCCGGTCGATGGCGGGGAATCCCCATCCGCTAACCGTATACGGGCCTCAAGGCGTGCGTGAGTTTATTGCAACCACACTGCGCCTTAGCGGTTCATGGACCGATTTTCCGTTGCAAATTGAAGAAATTAGCGCTGGCGATATTCTTGACGACGGTCTGCGTAAAGTGACCGCGTTCAGGCTGGAGCATCCACTGGAGTGCTACGGATATCGCGTTGTTGAACATGACAAGCCTGGCGCGCTGAATGCCAGGGCGTTAAAAGCCGCAGGCGTTACGCCCGGCCCGCTGTTTCAGGCGTTGAAGGCAGGAAAAACCGTCACGCTTGCCGATGGAAGGCAGATCAATGGCGCCGACTACCTTGCTCCCGCCGTGGCCGGGAAATCAGTGGCGATTTTCGGCGATACCGCGCCCTGCGAGGCCGCCCTCGCACTGGCGCAGGGTGTGGATGTGATGGTTCATGAAACCACGCTGGATGCGTCAATGGAGGAGAAAGCCAACGCTCGCGGACACAGCTCCACCCGTCAAACCGCGACGCTGGCGCGGGAGGCTGCCGTTGGTCGGCTGATCATGACCCACATTAGCTCACGCTATGACGATAAAGGCTGTCAGCGCTTACTGGCGGAATGCCGAGCTATTTTCCCGGCGACGGAGCTGGCTTACGATTTTTCTGTTTTCCCGGTTTAGCGCTCCATTTTTTGTCCTCATTGCCGATAACACTAAAAAAGGCAGGCTTTCATAATGAGGTTAGGATGGACAATTTTCAGAAAGATATTGATGACAGGGCCAATTTAACCCTGTCCAACCGTTTTGAACTGCTGTTATTCCGTCTTGGTACATCGCTGCATGAACAGAAGTCAGAGCTGTTCGGTATCAATGTATTTAAGCTGCGCGAAATCGTACCTATGCCCGCCTTTACGCGCCCGGCAGGCATGAAAGCGCCGCTATTGGGCATGGTCAATATTCGGGATCAGGTCATTCCGGTGATTGATTTGCCAGCGGTAGCGGGCTGCAAGCCGGAAACCGGGCTGAATATTTTGCTGATCACCGAATATGCGCGCAGCGTACAGGCATTTGCCGTCGAGTCGGTGGAAAATATTATGCGTCTTGACTGGCAACAGGTGCATACCGCCGAGAAAGCCGTCAACGGTCGCTACATCACCAGTATTGCCTGCCTGGATGACAACAAAGAAACCAACAACCTGGCGCTGGTGCTCGACGTTGAGCAGATCCTTTATGATATTGTCCCCTCCAGCCACGATCTGCGCGCCACCAATCTGAAGACCAATAAATTTTATATTACCCCCGGCGCGGTTGCCATTGTGGCGGAAGACTCCAAAGTCGCCCGCGCGATGCTGGAAAAAGGGCTGAACGCGATGGAAATTCCGCATCAGATGCATGTGACCGGCAAGGATGCCTGGGAGAGAATCCAGCAACTGGCGCAGGAAGCGGAGGCCGAAGGTAAGCCAATTAGCGAGAAAATCGCGCTAGTCCTGACAGACCTTGAGATGCCGGAGATGGATGGCTTTACGTTAACGCGTAAAATTAAAACCGATGAACGGCTGAAAAAGATCCCGGTTGTTATTCACTCTTCCCTTTCCGGCAGCGCCAACGAAGATCATGTGCGTAAGGTGAAAGCCGACGGCTACGTGGCCAAGTTTGAGATTAACGAACTCTCTTCAGTGATACAGGAAGTGATGGAACGCGCGGCGCAAAACATCAGCGGCCCGCTGGTAAGCCGGCAGTTGCTAAGTTAAATTCCGGTCGCTGAGACCTTACAGGCCGGATGGCGGCGCAAGCGCCTTATCCGGTCTACCGTCCTGAGTCATTTTAAAGAATGACATCAGGTAATAAAAAACCCGCTTCGTGAAGCGGGTTTTTCGTTTTTACTTATTGCTTACATCAACGGCGTCGCTAACTGCACAAGGCTAATCAGCGGCTGCGGCCAGACGCCCAGTACCAACACCAGCAACGCGGAGATCAGCACCACGATACCGCCTGCGCTGTACTGCCAGTTTGTCGGCGCGTCGCGTCCCGGTTGCTGCGGCGCGTGCAGGTAGAGACTCACCGCAACGCGCAGGTAGTAGTACAAACCAATCGCGGAACCCACCACCACGGCGGCGACCAGCCACCACAGGCTGGCCTGAACGCCGACCGCCAGCACGTAGAATTTGCCGATAAAGCCCAGCGTCATTGGGATACCTGCCAGCGACAGCATCATCACCGTCATCACCGCGGCAAGAACCGGACGGTGCCAGAACAGACCACGGTAAGAGTACAGGGAGTCGGCATCCGGGCCGCGGAACGGGCTGGACATCAGGCTGACCACGCCAAACGCGCCGAGGCTGCTGAACAGATAACCGGCCAGATAAACGCCTACCGCTTCCATCGACATCTCGCCGCTCTGCAGGGCAATCAGCGCCACCAGCAGATAGCCGAGGTGAGAGATAGAAGAGTAACCGAGCAGACGTTTGATGTTGGTCTGGCTCAGCGCCATCAGGTTACCGAAGATGATAGAGGCAAAGGCGATAATGCCCAGCACCACGCGTACCGCTTCGCTGTCGCCTACCGGCGCATACAGGAACAGACGCATTACCACGCCGAAGATAGCGATTTTGCTCGCCGTCGCCAGGAAGGTAGAAACCGGCGCAGGCGCGCCCTGGTAAACGTCTGGCGTCCACAGGTGGAACGGCACCAGAGAGAGTTTAAAGCCCGGACCGACAATCATCAGGCCAAAGCCCGCCAGCAGCAACGGCTCGTGCAGCATACCATCGCCGAGGCTCTTACCGAGCGCTTCGAAAGACAGGTTGCCGGACTGCGCATAGACCAGCGCCATCCCGAACAGCAGGAAAGACGAGGCGGCGGCGGAGAGGATGGTGTATTTGATACTGGCTTCCAGCGAGCGTTTCTGGCGGAAAGCATAACCAATCAGGCCGAACAGCGGCAGTGAGATCAGTTCAATACCGAGGAACAGCGTCGCCAGATGGTTGGCGTTCGCCAGCAGAATTCCCCCCAGGCTGGCGATTAACACCAGCAGGTAGAACTCTTCCTGGTTATCGTTATAGCCTTCCAGCCACGGGTAGGCAAAGGTACAGGTGGCGAGGCTCGCCAGCAGCACCAGCCCGGTGTAGAGCATCGCAAAGCCGTCAACGCGCATCAGCGGCGTGACGTCCATTGCCCCGGCCTGGCCGACAAACCAAAGCGAAACCAGAGCAGCGTTAAGCCCAATGACCGACAGCGTGGCATTGAGGAAGTGATTGCGTCGCCACGCAATGGAGAGCATCACAACCACCACCGTCAAGCCGACGATCAGCAGCGGTAGCAGCGCAATCAGGTGTTGTGGAGTTATTGTCATGGCGATTTACGGCCTTGTAGTAGTAACGGAATTAACAAACCACTGCTGGATGTTGCTCATCGCAGAATGCGAGGTATCCAGAATCGGCTGCGGATAGAAGCCAAGCAGTACCAGAAGCACCACCAGCAACAGAATGATAAACAGCTCGCGCAGCGACATCCCTGGCAGTTCCTGGCTGGCAATCTGGCTCTTCGCTTTACCAAAGTAAGCGCGATGCAGCATCGCCAGCGAGTATACAGAGGCGAATACCAGCCCAAAGGTCGAGATAACGGTAATCATCGGCACCACCTGGTAGCTGCCGAACAGAATCATAAATTCGCCGACAAAGTTACCGGTGCCCGGCATACCGAGCGTCGCCACCGCAAAGAACATGGACAGCGCAGGCAACCACTTCATCTTGCCCCACAGGCCGCCCATCATACGCATGTCACGCGTATGCAGACGTTCGTACAACTGGCCACACAGAATGAACAGACCGGCTGCGGACAAACCGTGTGCAATCATCTGAATCACCACGCCCTGGTACGCCAGCTGACTGCCGGTGTAGATAGCGATCAGCACGAAGCCCATGTGGGAAACGGAGGTATAGGCAATCAGGCGCTTGATGTCGTATTGGGTAAAGGCCATCCACGCGCCGTAGAAAATGCCGATGACGCCCAGCCACATGGCGATGGGCGCAAACTCCGCCGACGCGTTCGGGAACAATGGCAGGGAGAAACGCAGCAGACCGTAAGCGGCGGTTTTCAGCAAGATCCCCGCCAGGTCGACGGAACCGGCGGTCGGCGCCTGGGAGTGCGCATCCGGCAGCCAGCCATGCAGCGGAACCACCGGCATTTTCACCGCGAAGGCGATGAAGAAGCCCAGCATCAGCAGATATTCCACACCGTGGGACATCGGGGTATTCAGCAGCTCTTCATAGTTGAAGGTCCACACGCCGGTCGCTTTATAGTGCACAAACACCAGCGCCAGGATGGCAATCAACATCACCAGACCACTCGCCTGGGTGTAAATGAAGAACTTGGTTGCCGCCGTGATACGCGTTTTACCGTCAGAAGCTTTGTGGCCCCACAGCGCTATCAGGAAGTACATCGGCACCAGCATCATTTCCCAGAAGAAGAAGAACAGGAACATGTCGATGGCCAGGAACACGCCGATAACGCCGCCTAAGATCCACATCAGGTTGAGGTGGAAGAAGCCCTGATATTTTTCGATTTCTCGCCAGGAGCAAAGCACCGCCAGAACGCCGAGCAGGCCGGTCAGCACCACCATTAGCAGCGACAGTCCGTCGAGCGCCAGATGGATAGAGATGCCAAAACGCGGGATCCACGGCAGGACAAATTCAGATTGCCACTGTGGAATACCGGCGGATTGCGTCAGTGAGTAGCCGCCCTGCAACCACAATTGCAGACCGAGCGCCAGCGTCAGTCCCATGGTAATCAGCGCTATCCAGCGCGGCACTTTCACGCCAAAGCGTTCGGTCTGCCAGCACAGAAAGCCGCCGATAAAGGGGATTAGTATTAACCAGGGTAATAACATAGCTAAGTATGTCCCTTATATTTACTCCTGCTCAGGCTATCTCACTCGCCAGCCCGAATCCCGGCAGTGCTCGCAATCCTCACGTACTTAAGTACGCTCCGGTTGCTGTGCGCTGGCGGTATCCGGTCTGACTTCGCCGATGACGCCTGTACTTCAGGAACAGATTTTCAACGAATTCTAAAAATTATTTTTGGGTTTGTAGGCCGGATAAGCACTGCGCCATCCGGCAGTCGTTCATCCAGCCAACAAACTCAACGCAGTACCATCAGCAGCGCCAGCACCACAACCGCGCCGATGCTCATGGATGCCACATACCAGCGCAAATAACCGTTCTCGCTCAGTACCAGGCCTTTGCCTGCAAAACGGGAAAGGATAGCCGGAATGTTCATCAACGCATTAAGCGGGTCGCGCTTCAGCAGCCAGGCGATACCGAGGAATGGCTTGACGAATACTTTGTCGTACAGCCAGTCAAAGCCCCAGGCGTTATACCACCAGGTGCCCAGCAGACGGCCCGGCGCGCTGTTGGCGATCGACGTCACCAGCGTGCGTTTACCCAGCCACAGCCATGCGGCAATCAGGATACCGGCAATCGCCACTACGCCAGAGGTAATTTCCAGGGTCAACACACGACCATGCGCCAGTTCAGTTGTCTGCGGCAGCACCCCCTGCAATGGCGGCACAATCAGCGCGCCAACAAAGGTAGACAGAATCATCAGGACAATCAGCGGCAGATGGTGGGTAATCCCCTTCCCTGCATGAGCATGAATTTGTTCTTTACCGTGGAATACGATGAAAATCATCCGGAAGGTGTACAGGGAGGTCATGAACGCGCCAACCAGACCCGCCACCATCAGATTGATATGACCGTTCGCCATCGCGCCAGCCAGGATCTCATCCTTACTGAAGAAGCCCGCAGTGACCAGCGGCAGCGCCGACAGCGCCGCGCCCCCCACCAGGAAGCAGGCATACACCAGCGGAATGGACTTACGCAGACCGCCCATCTTAAAGATGTTCTGTTCGTGATGGCAGGCCAGAATGACGGAACCGGACGCCAGGAACAGCAGCGCTTTAAAGAAGGCGTGCGTCATCAGGTGGAAAATCGCCGCATCCCACGCCTGCACGCCCAGCGCCAGGAACATGTAGCCAATCTGGCTCATGGTGGAATAGGCCAGCACGCGTTTGATGTCGGTCTGCACCAGCGCGGCGAAACCTGCCATTACCAGCGTAATCGCCCCGATAATACCCACCAGATGCAGAATTTCCGGGGTCATCAGGAACAGGCCATGCGTGCGTGCAATCAGGTAGACACCGGCGGTAACCATGGTGGCGGCGTGGATCAGCGCGGAGACCGGCGTCGGACCGGCCATCGCGTCGGCAAGCCAGGTCTGCAACGGAAGCTGCGCAGATTTACCGACCGCGCCGCCCAGCAGCATCAGCGTCGCCCACATCAGCATGTTGTTGCCGTCAGCAAAGTGCGCTGGCGCCAGCTCGACCATTTCGCGGAAGTTCAGCGTGCCCAGTTCGTTGTAGAGGATGAACAGCGCGAAGGCGAGGAACACGTCACCGACACGGGTTACCACGAAGGCTTTCATTGCCGCCGCGCCATTCTTCGGATCGCTGTAATAGAAGCCGATCAACAGATAAGAGCACAGGCCCACGCCTTCCCAGCCGAGGTACATCAACAGCAGGTTATCGGACAGCACCAGAACCACCATGCTGGCGATAAACAGGTTGGTATAAGCGAAGAAGCGGGAGTAACCCTCTTCCCCACGCATGTACCAGGACGCGAACATGTGGATCAGGAAGCCGACGCCGGTGACCACAGAGAGCATGGTCAGCGACAGGCCGTCCAGCACCAGGTTAAAACCGATGTTGAAGTTACCGACCGACATCCACGTCCACAGCGGCTGGCTGAACGCCTGTTTGCCGTTGGCGAAGAAATCCATCCCGACAAACGCTGTCACCAACGCCGCCAGACCAACGGAACCCACGCCAATGGTCGCGGAGAGATTTTCCGACCAGCGTCCGCGAGAGAACGCCAGCAGTACAAAGCCAATCAATGGCAGAATAATGGTTAAGGCAAGCATGTTCATCCACGCATCTCACTTACTGAATCGATGTTCAGGTTCTGGCGACGGCGATGGAGTTGCAGCAACAGCGCAAGTCCAATACTCGCTTCCGCAGCCGCAAGGCTGATGGCGAGAATGTACATCACCTGACCATCGGTCTGGCCCCAGTAGCTCCCGGCGACCACAAAGGCCAGCGCGGAGGCGTTAATCATGATTTCCAGCCCGATCAGCATAAACAGCAGATTGCGGCGGATAACCAGACCGGTTAAACCCAGGACGAATAAAATCGCAGCGAGGATCAGTCCGTGTGTTAAGGGGATCATGCGCGCTCCTCCGTTTTTCTTTTCGCGCGGTCATCGGCGCGGTTGCTTAGCACTTCGCCCGCACGCTCTTCACGACCGACGTGGAACGCCACCACCAGGCCTGCCAGCAGCAGCATAGACGCCAGTTCGACCGCCAGAACATAAGGCCCGAACAGCGTGATGCCCACCGCTTTCGCGCTAATCGGCGTGCCGTCGATGCCCTGGTCGTTAACGCCCAGAATGGCGTACACAATGACCGCCAGCATAATGGCCGACAAAACCGCCGGACCAATCCACACCTGCGGCTTCAGCCACTGGCGTTCCTGTTCGATTTCGCTGCCGCCGAGGTTGAGCATCATCACCACGAACACAAACAGCACCATGATGGCGCCTGCGTAGACGATAATTTCCAGCGCACCGGCAAAATAAGCGCCCAGCGAAAAGAACACCCCGGAAATCGCCAAAAGCGATATCACCAGATACAACAGCGCGTGTACCGGATTGGTATGGGTGATCACTCGCAGGGTCGCGAGGATGGCTATCAGGCCACAGATATAAAAAGCGAATTCCATTGCCCTCTCCTTACGGTAACAGGCTCTTGACGTCGATAGGCTTGGCTTCGTTCTCTGCTTCGCCTTTATCTTTGCCGTCGATTGCCATACCCGCCATCCGGTAGAAGTTATATTCCGGGTATTTGCCCGGACCGGAAATCAGCAGATCCTCTTTTTCGTACACCAGATCCTGACGTTTGTATTCGCCCAGTTCGAAGTCCGGGGTCAACTGAATCGCCGTGGTCGGGCACGCTTCTTCGCACAGGCCGCAGAAGATGCAGCGTGAGAAGTTAATGCGGAAAAATTCCGGATACCAGCGGCCATCTTTGGTCTCCGCTTTTTGCAGAGAGATACAGCCTACCGGACAGGCTACCGCACACAGGTTACAGGCAACGCAGCGCTCTTCACCGTCCGGGTCGCGCGTGAGCACGATACGGCCACGGTAACGGGGCGGTAAATAGACCGGCTCTTCCGGATACATCCGCGTTTCGCGTTTGGCGAACGCATGCAGGCCGATCATCCAGATACTGCGTACCTGAGTGCCGAAACCTACTAATAATTCTTTTAAGGTCATGGTCTTTGTGTCCCTTATTGCGCCTGCCACAGAATGACAGCCGCCGTTACCAGCAAGTTGATGAGCGTCAGCGGCAGGCAAACTTTCCAGCCGAAGGACATTACCTGGTCATAACGCGGACGCGGTAACGACGCACGAATCAAAATGAACATCATCATGAAGAACGCGGTTTTCAGCGCGAACCAGACGAATGGCGGTAAGAACGGGCCATGCCAGCCACCGAAGAACAACGTTACCATCAGCGCGGAAACGGTGACGATGCCGATGTACTCCCCCACGAAGAACAGACCGAATTTCATCCCGGAATATTCGATGTGGTAACCGTCCGCCAGTTCCTGCTCGGCTTCCGGCTGGTCAAACGGGTGACGGTGACAGACCGCTACGCCCGCGATGGCGAAAGTAACAAACCCAAAGAATTGCGGAATCACGTTCCACAGATGCGCCTGGTTATTGACGATATCGGTCATATTAAATGAACCGGCCTGCGCCACCACGCCCATCAGGGAAAGACCAAGGAACACTTCGTAGCTCACCGTCTGGGCAGACGCGCGCATCGCGCCCAGCAGCGAGTATTTGTTGTTGCTCGACCAACCGGCGAACAGCACCGCGTAAACCGCCAGACCGGCCATCATCAGGAAGAACAGAATCCCGATGTTTAAATCGGCCACCACCCAATTAGGGCTAACCGGCACAATGGCGAAGGAGAGCAGCAGCGAAGTAAACGCGATCATCGGCGCCAGGGTAAAGATGACGCGATCCGAGAATTTTGGGATCCAGTCTTCTTTAAAGAACATCTTGATCATATCCGCGACCAGCTGGAGCGAGCCACCCCAGCCAACGCGGTTTGGTCCATAACGGTTCTGGAACAGACCCAGCAGACGACGTTCGCCAAAGCTCATGAAGGCCCCGCAGGTGACGACCACCAGCAGAATCACCACCGCTTTGAGAATGCTCAGCAGGATCTCAATCAGATCCGGTGTAATCCAACTCATTGTTGCGCCTCCCGCAGATCTTCAAGACGCGCGCCAGCCAGAACCGGCGCGATGCCAGGCATACCCATCGGCAGCCCTACCTGCCCTGCCGCTAACCCTTCAGAGATTTCAACCGGCAGCGTCACCGTATTGCCATCGTAGCTAAAGGAGACGCGCGTCCCGGCATTGACGCCCAACTTCGCAGCATCCGCCGGATTAAGTTTGATATACGGCTGCGGCATACGGCTCTGGAAGACCGGAGAACGCTGAGACAATTCGTCGCTGCCAAACAGGTGGTAATACGGCGCAATACGCCACTGACCGTCCTGCGCCTGGAAGCTTGCCGGCACGGTAGTGAAATAATCCAGACCGCCCTCAGTCGCTTCAATCAAACGCACGCCCGGATCGCCGTGACGCAGTTTGCCGCCCACTTCATCCTGGAATTTGTTCCACGCCTGCGGGGAGTTCCAGCCCGGCGCCCAGGCGAACGGAATTTCAGATCGCGGGGCAGTCGGTTGGTTATTCCCTTCCATCGAGAAGGCGAACATGGTGTCTTTATCCTGCGGCTGACGTGGTTCATGCACGCTGATATTGGCGCGCATCGCCGTACGACCGCTGTAACGATGCGGTTCGCGCGCCAGCTTCTGCCCACGAATGCGGAAGGTCGCATCCGGCGCGGCGTCCTTAATGCCGGCAAATTGCGGCATGGCGGCAATGACCGCATCGATCACGTGGTCAAGCTGAGTCCAGTCCACTTCGCGGTTTTCGACGGTGCTGTGCAGCGAATGCAGCCAGCGCCAGCTTTCCAGCATAATCGTCTTGTTATCGTAGTAGGCCGGATCATAAACCTGGAAGAAGCGCTGCGCGCGGCCTTCGTTGTTGATGACCGTACCATCGCTTTCGGCGAAGCTTGCCGCGGAAAGCACCAGATGCGCGTTTTCCATAATCGCCGTGCGCTGATGGTCAACCACCATCACCAGCGGCGCTTTGGCGAGCGCGGCGTTCACGCGCGTAGCGCTTGCATGACGGTGGAGATCGTTTTCCAGCACCACCACCGCGTCCGCGCTGCCGGTTTCCAGCTCGCCCAACGCATCGTCAAGCGAACCGCCGCCCATCATACCCAGCCCCATGCTGTTCACGGAGCGGGCAATCATAGTAATACCGACGTCGGCGCCACGGCCTTTCAGCGCTTTCGCCACGTTGGCGGCCGCCTGAATCACCTCACTGCTACCGGCGTTAGTGCCGGAGATAATCAGCGGTTTTTTCGCGCCGGCCAACGCCTGCACAATGACATCAATTTTGTTTTGCAAGTCGCTGTCGATACCGTCAACCGCAGGCGCTGTATTGTCCAGCGCATGGGCAATCGCAAAGCCCAGGCGCGCCTGATCTTCCACCGGCGCGCGATAGGTCCAGGCGGCGATATCATCCAGACGGGTGCCGTCCACGTTGGTCACGAACAGCGGATGTTTGGCACGCTGGCCGATGTTAAGGATGGCCGCAATCTGCCAGTCGGCCACTTTCTGCGCCGCCGCCATTTCACGCGCTTTACCTTTCACCGCCTGGCGTACCGCCAGCGCAACGCGCGCGCCGGTCTGAGTGACATCCTCACCCAAGACCAGTACCGCGTCATAAGATTCGATCTCCCGCAGCGCCGGGGTGTAAATGCCGCCTTCACGCAGCACTTTCAGCGCCAGTTGCAGACGTTCCTGCTCGCCGCGCGCGATACCGGTGTAGAAGTTTTCCGCACCAACCAGCTCACGCAGCGCAAAGTTGCTCTCAATGCTGGCGCGCGGCGAACCGATACCGATCACTTTCTTCGACTGGCGCAGAATATCCGCCGCGCCCTGCATCGCCTGCTCGGCGTTGAGGGTGATGAAGTCGTCGCCACGGCGCTGAACCGGCTGACGCGGACGGTCTTTCAGGTTCACATAGCCATAGCCGAAACGACCGCGGTCGCAGAGGAAGTAGTGGTTAACGGTGCCGTTGTAACGGTTTTCGATACGGCGTAATTCGCCATAGCGCTCGCCCGGGCTGATGTTACAGCCGATGGAACACTGCTGGCAGATGCTCGGCGCAAACTGCATGTCCCATTTACGATTGTAACGCTCGGAGTGCGTTTTATCGGTGAAGACGCCGGTCGGACAAATCTCGACCAGGTTACCGGAGAATTCGCTTTCCAGGGTACCGTCTTCCGGACGCCCGAAGTAGACGTTGTCATGCGCGCCATAGACGCCCAGATCGGTACCATCAGCATAATCTTTGTAGTAACGCACACAACGGTAGCAGGCGATACAGCGGTTCATTTCGTGAGAGATGAACGGCCCCAGATCCTGGTTGCGGTGGGTACGTTTAGTGAAACGGTAGCGACGAAAACTGTGACCCGTCATCACGGTCATATCCTGAAGATGGCAGTTACCGCCCTCTTCACAGACCGGACAGTCGTGCGGGTGGTTAGTCATCAGCCACTCCACCACGCTTTCACGGAACTGTTTCGCTTCTTCGTCGTCAATAGAGATAAAGGTACCGTCGGTGGCTGGCGTCATACAGGACATCACCAGGCGACCACGCGTATCTTCCGCGTTTTGGTATTGCTTCACCGCACACTGGCGGCAAGCACCGACGCTTTCCAGCGCCGGGTGCCAGCAAAAATACGGAATATCAAGGCCGAGGGACAGACATGCCTGTAGCAGGTTGTCCGCGCCGTTGACCTCGTATTCTTTGCCGTCTACATGAATCGTAGCCATTAGCATGCTTCCAAATTAAAAATCGTTAACTCACCAGCGCTCTTTGAGCAGGTTCGGCTGAATACCATTGATTAAATGGGTATTACTGAACGGCTGCTTGATGCCAGCTTCGAATTCTTCGCGGAAATACTTAATTGCGCTTTGCAGTGGCTCAACCGCGCCCGGCGCATGCGCGCAGAAGGTTTTACCCGGTCCGAGGAAACGACACAGTTGCTCAAGTGTCTCGATATCCCCCGGCTGGCCTTCGCCACGCTCCAGCGCGCGCAGAATTTTCACGCTCCACGGCAACCCGTCGCGGCATGGCGTACACCAGCCGCAGGATTCGCGGGCAAAGAACTCTTCCAGGTTACGCACCAGCGACACCATGCCGATTTCGTGGTCTACCGCCATCGCCAGCGCGGTGCCCAGACGGCTGCCTGCTTTACCGATGCTTTCGAACTCCATCGGCAGGTCAAGATGCGCCTCGGTCAGGAAGTCGGTTCCCGCCCCGCCCGGCTGCCAGGCTTTGAATTTCAGGCCATCGCGCATACCGCCCGCGTAGTCTTCGAGGATCTCGCGCGCGGTGGTGCCGAACGGTAATTCCCACAGGCCCGGATTCTTCACGCGGCCCGAGAAGCCCATCAGCTTGGTACCCGCATCTTTGCTTTTCGAGATGTTCTGGTACCACTCTACGCCGTTGGCGAGGATTGCCGGGACGTTGCACAACGTTTCGACGTTATTCACACAGGTCGGCTTGCCCCATACGCCGGAGGTCGCCGGGAAGGGCGGCTTGGAGCGCGGGTTCGCGCGGCGGCCTTCGAGGGAGTTAATCAGCGCCGTTTCTTCACCACAGATGTAACGCCCTGCCCCGGTGTGGACAAACAGTTCAAAGTCGAACCCGGTGCCCATGATATTTTTGCCAAGCAGCCCGGCCTCGGTTGCTTCAGCAATCGCACGGCGCAGATGTACAGCCGCTTCGATATATTCGCCGCGCAGGAAGATGTAACCACGATACGCTTTCAGCGCGAACGCGGAGATCAGCATGCCTTCCACCAGCAGGTGCGGCAGTTGTTCCATCAGCAGACGGTCTTTATAGGTGCCCGGCTCCATTTCATCGGCGTTACACAGCAGGTAACGGATGTTCATGGATTCATCTTTCGGCATCAGGCTCCACTTCAGACCGGTGGAAAAGCCCGCGCCGCCGCGCCCTTTCAGACCAGCGTCTTTTACCTGGCTGACGATTTCATCCGGAGACAGGCCGGTCAGCGCCTTACGCGCGCCTTCGTAGCCGTTTTTGCTACGATATTCATCCAGCCAGACCGGCTGTTTGTCATCGCGCAGACGCCAGGTCAGCGGATGGGTTTCGGGAGTACGGATAACGTTTTTCATTTATACCGCTCCAGTAGTTCAGGAATGGCTTCCGGGGTCAGATGGCTGTGAGTATCCTCATCAATCATCATGTTCGGCCCTTTATCGCAATTTCCCAGGCAGCAGGTCGGCAGCAGCGTAAAGCGGCCATCAAAGGTCGTCTGCCCCGGTTTGATGTTGAGATTTTTTTCCAGCGCGGCCTGAATCCCCTGATAGCCGGTGATATGGCACACCACGCTGTCGCAGTAGCGAATCACGTGGCGACCGACCGGCTGACGGAAGATCTGGCTGTAGAATGTGGCGACGCCTTCGACGTCGCTCGCCGGAATACCCAGCACATCGGCAATAGCGTAGATCGCGCCGTCCGGCACCCAGCCACGCTGCTTCTGAACGATTTTCAGCGCTTCAATGGACGCCGCACGCGGGTCTTCGTAGTGGTGCTTCTCGTGCTCTATCGCTTCACGCTCTGCCGCACTCAGCTCAAAAGCCTCGGTTTGTGGTTGTTGATTCTCGTGCATAATTAGCGGTCCACATCTGACATAACAAAATCGATACTACCCAGATAGACAATCAGGTCGGAGACCAGGCTACCGCGGATCGCCGAGGGAATCTGCTGCAGGTGCGCAAAGCTCGGCGTGCGCACGCGGGTACGGTAGCTCATAGTGCTGCCGTCGCTGGTCAGGTAGTAACTGTTAATCCCCTTCGTCGCTTCCACCATCTGGAAGGACTCCTGCGCCGGCATCACCGGGCCCCAGGAGACCTGCAGGAAGTGGGTGATCAGGGTTTCGATATGTTGCAGCGTGCGCTCTTTCGGCGGCGGCGTGGTCAGCGGGTGATCCGCTTTGAACGGCCCTTCCGGCATGTTATCGAGGCACTGCTGAAGAATGCGCAGACTCTGGCGCAGCTCTTCCACTTTCAGCATCACGCGGGTATAGCAGTCGGAAACGCCGCCGCCCACCGGCACTTCAAAGTCAAAGTTTTCGTAGCCAGAATATGGACGCCATTTACGCACGTCGAAGTCTATCCCGGTCGCGCGCAGCCCTGCGCCGGTGGTGCCCCACTCCAGCGCCTCTTTCGCGCCGTAAGCGGCAACGCCCTGCGAACGCCCTTTCAGAATGGTGTTACGCAGCGCGGCTTTCTCGTAAGAGTCCAGACGCTTCGGCATCCACTCAAGGAACTCTCGCAGCAGGCGATCCCAACCGCGCGGCAAGTCGTGCGCGACGCCGCCGATACGGAACCAGGCCGGGTGCATACGGAAACCGGTAATGGCTTCCACCAGATCATAAATTTTCTGCCGGTCGGTAAAGGCAAAGAAGACCGGGGTCATCGCGCCGACGTCCTGAATAAAGGTCGAAATGTACAGCAGATGACTGTTAATGCGGAACAGTTCGGAGAGCATCACGCGGATGACGTTCACACGATCCGGGACGGTGATCCCCGCCAGTTTTTCTACCGCCAGCACGTACGGCATTTCATTGACGCAACCACCGAGGTATTCGATACGGTCGGTATAGGGAATGTAGCTATGCCAGGACTGGCGCTCGCCCATTTTTTCGGCGCCGCGGTGGTGATAGCCGATATCCGGCACGCAGTCGACGATTTCTTCACCGTCAAGTTGCAGGATAATACGAAACGCACCGTGCGCAGACGGGTGGTTCGGGCCGAGGTTGAGGAACATAAAGTCCTCGTTGTCAGTCCCGCGCTTCATCCCCCAGTCTTCCGGCTTAAAGGTCAGCGCTTCCATTTCCAGATCCTGCTTGGCTTTGGTCAGCTCAAACGGGTCGAATTCGGTCGCGCGCGCCGGATAATCTTTACGCAGCGGATGGCCTTCCCAGGTTTGCGGCATCATGATGCGCGTCAGGTGCGGGTGGCCTTCGATATCAATACCAAACATCTCCCAGGTCTCACGCTCGTACCAGTTGGCGTTAGGGAAAAGTTTAGTGAAGGTCGGCACGCGCAGGTCGTTTTCAGACAACGCCACCTTGAGCATGATATCGCGATTACGCTCAATGGAAATCAGGTGGTAGAAAACGGAAAAATCCGCGGCGGGTAACCCGTCACGGTGCGTACGCAGGCGTTCATCCATGCCGTGTAAGTCAAACAGCATGACGTAAGGTTTCGGCAGTTTCTTTAAGAAATCGCCAACCTCCAGTAATTGTTCACGCTTGACCCAAACAACGGGGATACCGGTGCGGGTCGCCTGAACGGTAAAGGCATCCGGCCCAAAACGGTTGCGCAGTTCGCCGATAACCGGATCATCAAGATGATCGCGGGTACTCCATGCAGCGTCTTGCGCGGTTAAGTCGGTCATATTGTTCACCATTGCAAATGGTCCGTGGTGGTCGGCAGTGCTTCGCGCTATTAAAATAGTGGTTAGCGAAGTGAAGTGCTGCTGCCGACAGGCGCAAATTAAATCTCGTCCGGGGTACGCAGGTTCGTGACGGCAATACGCTCGCCGCGTTTACGTTCGCGTTCTGGCTGCATATTGGCGCGATACACGCCCTGATCGCCCACCACCCATGAGAGCGGACGGCGCTCTTTGCCAATCGATTCTTGCAGCAGCATCAACGCCTGCATATACGCTTCCGGACGCGGCGGACAGCCAGGGATATACACATCCACCGGGATGAACTTATCAACGCCCTGCACTACCGAATAAATATCGTACATGCCGCCAGAGTTGGCGCAGGCGCCCATAGAAATGACCCATTTTGGCTCCAGCATTTGGTCATACAGACGCTGAATAACCGGGGCCATTTTGGTAAAGCAGGTACCGGCCACCACCATCAGGTCAGCCTGACGTGGCGACGCACGCAGCACTTCCGCGCCGAAACGAGCAACGTCATGCACTGCGGTAAAAGAGGTCACCATCTCTACATAGCAGCAAGAAAGGCCGAAGTTGTAGGGCCAAATTGAGTTTTTACGGCCCCAGTTAACCATGTCATGCAGTTTGCCCATGAACACGTTTTTGTTAACTTCCTGCTCCAGGGGGTCGGTTACGATCTCCTGTTTTTGCAGGGGGTAACGGTCATTCTCACCGTTAGGATCTATGCGGGTGAGCGTATAATCCATCTTAATGCCTCGCGGTTAGCGTTGACGATTAGCGATACTGTTCGTTTCCGGGTTCATACGCTCGCGGCGTGAACGCGCGGGCGTCCAGTCCAACGCGCCAATACGCGCCAGATAAACCAGACCAGCCAGTAACACAAAAATAAAAATTGCAGCTTCCACAAAGCCAACCCAGCCGCTTTCGCGGATAGAAGTTGACCATGCGAACAGATACAGCGCTTCAACGTCGAAGATAACGAAGAACATGGCTACCAGGTAAAACTTGGCAGACAGGCGTAAGCGGGCGGTGCCGACCGAGTCGATACCTGATTCAAACGGAACGTTCTTGTGCCTCGCGCGTGCGCGACCGCCCAAAAACCAACCGCCTACCAGCATCAGGCAGCACAGGCCAATGGCAACGATAAGAAAGATAGCGAATGCCCAGTGATGAGCGATGACTTCAGTGGATGTTGACATACTCATTGCTTACTCATCAAAAGTAGCGCCAGTTTCTCTGCTCTTTACGGCAGATAGGCGCCACATCGATTCATGGGGAGGAATAAAAAAAACCCTACAATTACTGTAGAAAATGATAAAAACAGCTAATTGATATGGTTTTTTACTCCTTTCTATAACCTTTTGTCAACTTTAACAAAAGTTCCTTCACATTAATTTACATCAATTCATCACCATTAACATTAAGTGCCATCCTGGAGAAAATGACTCTTCGGCCAGGGGGGATTTTATGTTGTTGAATCGTGTCCGTTGTGAAGCAAAAGAAATAACACACACCTATTTTGACAGGAATTTGTGAAGATGCCTCCCCCTAAATGGGAGTATTTTCTTGATCTGTGACACGCTTTTGTTAATTCACCCCCTAAAACAGCAACAATTTCTCTAGTTTTTTAACATGCAAATTCATAAAATGGATGTTCTGGTTGTTTTTTGCCCACATTGAACTGCGAATTGCTACTGGCTGATTTACCGCAACTTTTACAATTTGTGCGGTTAAGCGCGTACAGATGGGCACAAAAAAGAGCCACTGAGCGTTTTTTCATCGCCAGCGGCTCTTTTTTTACATTTACGACTTAGCGCCTTTTGTCTGCGAGCTACTCAAAACCCCCTTCCACCATCAGCGGATCATCTCCGCCCTCTGCAGAAAACTGGTTGTAATGCCATGGGTTTTGATAGCTTTCCATCGCATGGAAAATCACCATCGCCAGCTCGTTCTGGCTATTGGGATCGCGGCACAACAGATATTCCGTATCCGGCAAAGGCGGTAATCCGTCTGCGGCACCCAGTACGCGAAGGTCGGGACTCATCATTTCGACAGGTCGAGCCGTTACGCCAAGACCGGCTTTAACGGCCGCGCGTACCGCCGGTAATGTAGACGCCACATAGGCCAGCCGCCAGGGAATACCCGCTGCATTTAGCGTCTCCAGCACCATATCGCGGAATGGACTGGGATCGTCCAGCAGGACTAGTGGTACGGGCTCTCCCCTTTGCAAAACATACTCAGCCGCACAATACCAATGGGTGGGCGAGGTCCGCAAATTCAGACAGTCCAGCGAATGAGGTTGGTTAGTCGTCACCACCAAATCTACTTCCTGCGATTTAACCATGTCCACCATATAGGCGTTGCGTTTTACCCGTACATCAAGCGCGAGTTTCGGATAAACCGAGCTGATTCGGCTAAGCAAAAAAGGCAGGATAGTATCAGCTGATTCATCAGAAGCGCCGATTGTTAACACTCCCTGAAGATTACTGAACATTAATGATGAACACGCCTCATCATTAAAACGCAGGATTTTTCTGGCGTACCCCAGAAGCTGGATACCGTGTTCGGTCAAAAGTTTGTTACGGCCATGGCGGGCGAACAATTCCTTTCCCACGAGTTGCTCAAGACGCTGCATTTGCTGACTGACCGCAGACTGAGTACGACATACCGCCGCCGCCGCGGCGAAGGTGTTCAGATCGGCAACGGCCACGAACGTTCTCAGCAGATCGAGATCGAGGTTAATTATCGGACGATTTGCATTTATCATAATTTTTCACTTACTGGCGGGTCATATCGGGCTGACCTGGTTAATGCTGTGCATTCAGAAACAAGCAATTCCATTTGTAATGTGCATCCTTCGCAGTACCGCCTGGTTACCCAGGTAAATGTTAGAATGTAATTGAAAATACGACCAAAACACTTCTCTTACTTACTGATATAATACCAAATGCAACTGATCGGGATATATCAAAGAGAATGTGTCATACCTTTAGGCGTCTACAGATTTCTGCTAATGATGGACGTGTAAATCTTGTAACAGCGTCAAATAGTTTACCGAGACGCACAGATACAAAAACAATATATTGAACAATAGGTTATGTATAAAATCGCGTCATGATAATTAGCAGACAACGCAGACTACGCCCCCGTTTCGGATCATTATCTTAACCTAAAACCGCTATATTTATAAGTATTATTACGAATAATCTTAACCAGGGATATGTTATACTAATCCGACCAGAAAGATATTATTACGACTTTAGTAAATGCTTTTTAAATATTAAATAATAATTAATTAAGATTTCTACCATTCATTAATTATACTTAACAATAGTTTCACACCACCCGCCGCCGGAAAGGTCTAACCTTCTCATTTTACCTTTAATACTCAGTATTTCCGAAATAGCCGACGCGACACTAATGATGAATGCTTATCTCTCATAAAACAGATAATTTCTGACAACAGAAAAAACCACATTACGCACAATCACATAGAATAAAACACTATACATACAGACAAAAATAGAAAATACTTCTAAACAAATGATTTTATAAAGTTTTAAACAGTGCGAAAGCGCGTTAAAAATAAACAAAATCTTCTTCTGTTCACTCTTCAAAACTCACCGTCGTGGGAGTACATTGTTTCGTGCTGACTTCCACGGCAGGGAGTGGCAATAACAGCTAAAAGGTCAAGATTCATGTCCCCCATTGAAAAATCCAGCAAACTCGAAAATGTCTGTTATGACATTCGTGGCCCCGTTCTGAAAGAAGCGAAACGCCTTGAGGAAGAAGGTAATAAAGTTCTTAAACTGAATATCGGCAACCCCGCCCCCTTCGGATTCGAAGCGCCGGACGAAATTCTGGTCGATGTCATTCGTAATTTGCCGACGGCGCAAGGATATTGCGACTCGAAAGGGCTTTATTCTGCCCGTAAAGCGATTATGCAGCATTATCAGGCCCGTGGAATGCGCGATGTAACCGTGGAAGATATCTATATCGGTAACGGCGTTTCCGAGCTGATCGTTCAGGCGATGCAGGCGTTGCTTAACAGTGGCGATGAAATGCTGGTTCCCGCGCCCGATTATCCGTTATGGACAGCGGCGGTATCGCTCTCCAGCGGCAAGGCGGTACATTATCTTTGCGATGAATCTTCCGACTGGTTCCCGGACCTTGACGATATCCGCGCCAAAATCACCCCACGTACGCGTGGTATTGTCATTATTAATCCAAACAACCCTACTGGCGCCGTCTATTCTAAAGAATTGTTGATGGAAATTGTCAACATTGCGCGCGAGCATAATCTCATCATCTTCGCCGATGAAATTTATGACAAGATTCTCTATGACGATGCCGAGCATCACTCTATCGCCGCACTGGCGCCTGATCTGCTGACCATCACCTTTAATGGTTTGTCTAAAACCTATCGCGTCGCCGGCTTCCGCCAGGGCTGGATGGTGCTGAACGGGCCGAAAAAACATGCGAAAGGCTATATTGAAGGGCTGGAGATGTTAGCCTCAATGCGCCTGTGCGCCAACGTCCCGGCGCAACATGCTATTCAGACCGCGCTCGGCGGCTATCAAAGCATTAGCGAATTTATTCTGCCGGGCGGTCGACTGTATGAACAGCGTAACCGAGCCTGGGAGTTGATTAACGATATTCCCGGCGTTTCCTGCGTAAAACCGCGCGGCGCGTTGTACATGTTCCCCAGGATCGACGCTAAACGTTTTAATATTCACGACGACCAGAAGATGGTGCTGGACTTCCTGCTACAGGAAAAGGTGCTGCTGGTGCAAGGTACCGCCTTTAACTGGCCGTGGCCGGATCACTTCCGCATTGTGACGCTACCGCGTGAAGATGACCTGGAGATGGCCATCAACCGTTTTGGGCGTTTCCTCTCAGGTTACCATCAATAATCTTAAATTCAGGCTACTTCGGTAGCCTGAATTGCATCTTCATCTCCCTCCCCGCACAATGAAGTCTGCCGCAGTGAAAACAAAAGGTAATCTATGAAGCAGAGCCATTTTTTCGCCCATCTCTCCCGCATGAAGTTGATTAACCGCTGGCCGCTGATGCGTAACGTGCGTACGGAAAACGTCTCCGAACATAGTCTGCAGGTGGCGATGGTCGCCCATGCGTTGGCGGCGATAAAAAACCGTAAATTTGGCGGTCAGCTCAATGCTGAACGCATCGCACTTCTGGCGATGTATCATGATGCCTCGGAAGTACTGACCGGCGATCTGCCGACGCCGGTAAAATATTTTAATTCCCAGATAGCCCAGGAATATAAAGCGATCGAAAAAATCGCCCAGCAAAAGCTGGTTGATATGGCGCCGGATGAATTACGCGATATTTTCGCACCGCTTATTGATGAGAATGCCTGGAGCGAAGAAGAACAGGCAATCGTAAAACAGGCCGATGCGCTTTGCGCCTACCTGAAATGCCTGGAGGAGCTCTCAGCGGGAAACAATGAGTTTGGACTGGCAAAAACGCGGCTGGAAAAAACGCTGGAATTACGTCGCAGCCAGGAGATGGACTATTTTATGGCGGTGTTCGTACCAAGTTTCCATCTCTCTCTTGACGAGATAAGCCAGGATTCACCGCTTTAAACGGTTTTGCCGGATGGCGACGCCAACGTCTTATCCGGCCTGGACGTAGCGTGATATCCGTAGGCCTGATAAGCGTAGCGCCATCAGGCCTTTTCCTGTCTGGGGTTAAAACGGAAACAACATCGGAATCATCACAATACAAACCGCCATCACAATAAGCGTGAACGGCACGCCAAGCTTCACAAAATCGCTAAAGCTATAGTTTCCCGGCCCCAGAACCAGAGTATTGACCGGCGATGAAACCGGCGTCATAAAGGCGGCGGATGCCGCCATCGCCACCGCCATCGCAAACGGATAGGGCGACACCCCCATCGATTTCGCCGCCGCCAGCGCAATCGGCGCCATCAGCACCGCCGTTGCCGTGTTAGAAATGAACAGTCCTATGACGGCACACAGCACGAACAGGCATCCCAGCATCATATATGGCCCATAGCCGCCGCCGATATTCATTAACCCTTGCACGACCAGAGAGACGCCGCCGGTTTTTTGCAACGCCTGCGCAAACGGCATCATACCCACAATCAAGATAATACTCGGCCAGTGGATCGCTTTATATGCGCTTTCAGCATCAATACAGCGAAATTTTCCCATCAGCAGGCAGGCGATAATCGCCGCGATCGGGTTGGGAATTTCATCGGTCAACATCAGCGCCACCATCAATACTAGGCAGAAAATGGCGTGCGGCGCCTGGCTGTGCGCAGGAGAGGCTTCGCTGACCTCGACCGGCATATTCAGCACCACAAAGTCGCGGCCTTTTTGCCCCAGCAGGCTGATTAACTTCCAGTTCCCCACGACCAGAATGATATCGCCCATCAATAACGGCTCATCGGCCAGCGACCCTTCCAGCGCGACGCCGTCGCGTTTCAGGCCGACCACATTCAGCCCGTAACGTGTACGGAAAGCGATTTCACGCACCGACTTGCCAATCAGTTCAGACTCCGGAATAAGCGAAATTTCCGCCATCCCGACATCCAACGCCTGATCGGAAAAATATTCTCCACGCAATACCATCGGTTCCAGCAGTTGCTCGGCGCAGAACTCTCTGAGGTCGACCTCCGCCGCCGACATATCAATCAGCAGAACGTCGCGAGCGCGAAACTCCGATACGCCGTTCACATTGACGATAACCCGCCGAAAGCGCCGCCAGCGTTCAACGCCGATGACATTGGCGCCGTAACGTTCGCGCAATTTAAGGTCGTCCAGCCGCTGTCCCACCATTGGCGAACCCGGGCGAATCGCCAGACGACGCGCGCGCCCCGTCAGACGGTACTCGCGGATAAGATCGCGGAAAGTGCGACGCTTACCGGCCTGTTGTCCGGGCGCATCGCCTTTTAGCATGAAGCGCATCACCAGCATATAAACAATGCCGAGCGCCAACACCACTATCCCCAGCGGCGTCACGCTAAAAAAGTTGAACCCGTGCAGGCCTTCACGCAGCAGTTCACTGTTAACCACCAGGTTCGGCGGCGTCGCCACCAGCGTCATCATTCCGCTGATAAGCCCGGCAAAACTCAGCGGCATCATCAGGCGCGAAGGCGAGGTCTGCATATGCATAGAAACGCTAAGAACAACGGGGATAAAGATCGCCACCACGCCGGTTGAACTCATGAAAGCGCCAAGTCCGGCGACGGTGATCATCAGTAAAACCAGCATTTTGATTTCACTGCTGCCCGCCATTTTAACCAGCCAGGTACCGACCACCGTCGCAACGCCGGTGCGCACGAGGCCGTCGCCAATAATAAATAAGGCGGCGATAAGAATAACATTCGGATCGCTAAAGCCGGAGAAGGCTTCCGAAAGGGTCAAGGTACCGCTAAGGACAAAAGCAACAATGACGAATAAAGCCACCGCATCCATACGTACTTTGCCCGTCGCAAACAACACGACGGCAATCGCCAGTAAAGAGAGAACCCAAATCAATTCACCGTTCACAACATATCCTTGTCAGATGAGAAGATAACGTGATTCTGCCATAAATATGCCCCGCCAGGGCGGGGCATATCATGATCAGGTCTTTCTTAACACCACCACATCGCCGTTTGGTTGTTTAGCGACCGATAATTGCGTCAGGCTATCCAACGCAAAATCAACATCCGCCAGACGCGGCGTGTCGGCCGGCGCATTGACCGCAATGACGTGGCAGCCCGCAGCCAGTCCGGACAGCACGCCAGCCGGGGCATCTTCTACTACGACGCACTCCTGAGGGGCCAGGCCAAGCAGTTGTGCGCCCAGCAAATACGCATCCGGCTCCGGTTTGCCGCGTTTGACTCGTTCGGCGGTGACAAACACCTCTGGCGCTGGAAGGCCCGCGACCTGATGGCGCGCACGCGCGACCGGCATTGAACCGGAGGTGACGATAGCCCACGGAATGCCCGCTTTATTCAGGTGATTGAGTAAATCGACTGCCCCCGGCAACGCGGTGATCCCTGCGGTTTCAGTGGCTTCTATTTGCTCCAGGCGCGTAAACTCAGCGGCAATTTTCGCCTCCGATTTACCCGCCATAAAATGCCGCAACGAGGTGATCGCCTGTTTGCCATGAATAAAGCCCAGCACCTCATCATGAGCAAGGTTAAAACGATCGGCCCAGCTACACCACGCGCGTTCGACGGCAGGTAATGAGTCAACCAACGTTCCATCCAGATCAAACAGAAAACCTTTACACTGCACGCGAGCCTCCTCAGGCATTAATGATTTGATTGATTTCATTCGCGCTCAGGTGGTACTGACGCGGGCAGGCATGCCAGACATTCAACATCCGCTGGTATTTTTCCCACATCGGCGTCTGGGCATTAAAGCCGTGCGTCCCGGCGTCAAAGTGAGTGTAGCGTCCTTCTATATTCACCATAAAACGGACATAGCCGAGGTAACGCGCTTCCGTCGCGGCGTCAAACCCCAGGAAGGTGACGCGACGTTCGTCGATGGCTTGCGTATCTTTGAGGTTGGTCCAGGAGACGTGCAGCGCATGGTACATCTCCATAATATCGATGATGGTACGACAGGTCTCTTCCGTCAGCTCGCCAAACTCGCGATCCAGCTCGCGCATCTGCAGGCCGTAGCCGCGTTCAATAATTGTTTGTAAGCGACGGTAACGCTCGGCGTTGGTGGGATCGAGCATCGTCATCATTTTGTACTGGTTAGACAAAATCAGACGTTGCGCGTTGGTCATTTCCATTTTGAACTCCTGTATCACGCTATGGCGATGAAAAAAAGAAGGCATTGGTATGCCTTCTTTTATATGCGTAATCCGGGGTCAATTACAAATCATCCAGGAAAGTTTTATCCAGTTGTTTGAAGGCGCGCTTAAGCGTGTCAGCTAATGCCTGGTAATCCGGCTTTCCTTCTACCGGCGCCAGCGCTTGTCCAGCCTCCTGCAATTTACCGCGAACTTCGTAAAACCAGTTAAGGATTGAAGGCGGCAATGGCGTCACGGAACGTTTCCCTAACCACCATAATCCCTGCATAGGCAAGCTCAGGGCGAACAGGGCGGTCGCCACGGCCGGACCTAACTGACCGCCCAGCGCTATCTGCCAGCATAATGTAAAGACGGCGACAGGCGGCATAAATCGTATGGCATAGCGCGTCATACGAATGACGCGGTTTTCGACGAAAACGGGCGCCAGCCGCTTTTCCATCGGCCACGTCTTCGCGTAGTGCTGCCCCCGGCGAAATAAGCTAAAAAAATTTACGGAGCGATTATCCGGTGTCGACATGGCCCACCTCAACTTCACATATAAAATTTAAAAAATTTGTGCAAAACAACAACTGCGAGGGACAACGTTCAAAACATTTTGTCTTCGATACCCACTATCAGGTATCCTGTGTCGGCCTGTCAAAGGCCGGTAGTTTAAAATCATTGAGTCGTCAATATTACACATAGTATGCCATTGGCTGAAAAATACGCAAAATGGCATAGACTCAAAGGTATTTCTTCCATCATGCCCAAAAAAACTCCTGCGCATGATGTTAATCATAAATGTCAGGGCTATCATGCGCTACGCTCTATGGCTCACTGACGTTTTTTTAGCCACGTATCATAAATAGGTACTTCCATGTCGAGTAAGTTAGTACTGGTTCTGAACTGCGGTAGTTCTTCACTGAAATTTGCAATTATTGATGCAGTTAATGGTGATGAATACCTTTCTGGTTTAGCCGAATGTTTCCATCTGCCAGAAGCACGCATCAAATGGAAAATGGACGGCAGTAAACAAGAAGCGGCTTTAGGTGCAGGCGCCGCTCACAGTGAAGCGCTGAACTTTATCGTTAACACTATTCTGGCACAAAAACCAGAACTGTCTGCGCAGTTAACTGCAATTGGTCACCGTATCGTACACGGCGGCGAGAAGTATACCAGCTCCGTAGTCATTGATGAGTCCGTCATTCAGGGCATCAAAGATTCCGCCTCTTTCGCACCGCTGCATAACCCGGCTCACCTGATTGGTATCGCCGAAGCGCTGAAATCTTTCCCGCAGCTGAAAGATAAAAACGTCGCCGTGTTCGACACCGCCTTCCATCAGACCATGCCGGAAGAATCTTACCTGTATGCCCTGCCGTACAGCCTGTATACAGAACATGGCGTTCGTCGCTATGGCGCACACGGCACCAGCCACTTCTATGTAACTCAGGAAGCGGCAAAAATGCTGAACAAGCCGGTAGAAGAACTGAACATTATCACCTGCCACCTGGGCAACGGCGGTTCTGTTTCCGCTATCCGTAACGGTAAATGCGTGGATACCTCTATGGGTCTGACCCCGCTGGAAGGCCTGGTCATGGGTACCCGTTCCGGCGATATCGACCCTGCGATTATCTTCCACCTGCACGACACTCTGGGCATGAGCGTGGATCAGATCAACAAAATGCTGACCAAAGAGTCCGGTCTGCTGGGTCTGACTGAAGTGACCAGCGACTGCCGTTATGTTGAAGACAACTACGCCACCAAAGAAGACGCAAAACGTGCGATGGACGTTTACTGCCACCGCCTGGCGAAATACATCGGTTCTTACACCGCTCTGATGGACGGTCGTCTGGATGCAGTCGTGTTCACCGGCGGTATCGGTGAAAACGCCGCGATGGTTCGCGAGCTGTCTCTGGGCAAACTGGGCGTACTGGGCTTTGAAGTCGACCACGAACGTAACCTGGCGGCCCGCTTCGGCAAATCTGGTTTCATCAACAAAGAAGGTACCCGTCCGGCGGTGGTGATCCCAACCAACGAAGAACTGGTTATCGCGCAGGACGCGAGCCGTCTGACTGCCTGATTTCACACCGCCAGCCTCGCTGGCGGTGCTGTTTTGTAACCCGTCCCCAAAAGACGGTAACGAAAGAGGATAAACCGTGTCCCGTATTATTATGCTGATCCCTACCGGAACCAGCGTCGGTCTGACCAGCGTCAGCCTCGGCGTCATCCGTGCTATGGAACGCAAAGGCGTTCGTCTGAGCGTCTTTAAGCCTATCGCCCAGCCTCGCGCTGGCGGCGATGCGCCTGACCAGACCACCACTATCGTTCGCGCGAACTCTACCCTGCCGGCGGCTGAACCGCTGAAGATGAGCCACGTTGAATCTCTGCTCTCCAGCAACCAGAAAGACGTGCTGATGGAAGAGATCATCGCGAACTACCATGCGAATACCAAAGACGCGGAAGTGGTGCTGGTTGAAGGTCTGGTTCCGACCCGTAAACATCAGTTCGCTCAGTCTCTGAACTATGAAATCGCGAAAACGCTGAATGCGGAAATCGTTTTTGTCATGTCTCAGGGTACCGACACGCCAGAACAGCTGAACGAACGTATCGAACTGACGCGCAGCAGCTTCGGCGGCGCGAAAAACACCAACATCACCGGCGTTATCATCAACAAACTGAATGCGCCGGTTGATGAACAAGGTCGTACTCGCCCGGATCTGTCGGAGATTTTTGACGACTCTTCCAAAGCGCAGGTGATCAAAATCGATCCTGCTAAACTGCAGGAATCCAGCCCGCTGCCGGTTCTGGGCGCGGTGCCGTGGAGCTTCGATCTGATTGCGACCCGCGCTATCGATATGGCGCGTCACCTGAACGCCACCATCATTAACGAAGGCGATATCAAAACCCGCCGCGTTAAATCCGTCACGTTCTGCGCGCGTAGTATTCCGCATATGCTGGAACATTTCCGCGCAGGCTCGTTGTTAGTGACCTCCGCTGACCGTCCGGACGTACTGGTCGCAGCTTGCCTGGCCGCGATGAACGGCGTAGAAATCGGCGCCCTGCTGCTGACCGGCGGCTATGAAATGGACGCGCGCATTTCTAAACTGTGCGAACGCGCATTCGCCACCGGTCTGCCGGTCTTTATGGTGAACACCAACACCTGGCAGACCTCGCTGAGCCTGCAAAGCTTCAATCTGGAAGTCCCGGTTGATGACCACGAGCGCATCGAAAAAGTTCAGGAATACGTCGCGAACTACGTTAACGCTGACTGGATCGAGTCGCTGACCGCCACTTCCGAGCGTAGCCGTCGTCTCTCTCCGCCGGCGTTCCGCTACCAACTGACTGAGCTGGCGCGTAAAGCCGGTAAACGCGTAGTGCTGCCGGAAGGCGACGAACCGCGTACCGTCAAAGCGGCGGCAATCTGCGCTGAACGCGGCATCGCCACTTGCGTACTGCTGGGCAACCCGGATGAAATCAACCGCGTCGCGGCATCTCAGGGCGTAGAGCTGGGCGCAGGTATTGAAATCGTCGATCCGGAAGTGGTGCGTGAAAGCTATGTCGCTCGCCTGGTTGAGCTGCGTAAGAGCAAAGGCATGACCGAACCGGTTGCCCGCGAGCAGCTGGAAGACAACGTGGTGCTCGGCACGCTGATGCTGGAGCAAGACGAAGTCGACGGCCTGGTTTCCGGCGCGGTTCATACCACCGCCAACACCATCCGTCCGCCGCTGCAGCTTATTAAAACGGCGCCGGGTAGCTCCCTGGTCTCTTCTGTGTTCTTTATGCTACTGCCGGAGCAGGTTTACGTTTACGGCGACTGCGCAATCAACCCAGACCCGACTGCAGAGCAGCTGGCAGAAATCGCGATTCAGTCTGCGGATTCCGCCATTGCCTTCGGCATCGAACCGCGTGTGGCAATGCTCTCCTACTCCACCGGCACCTCTGGCGCGGGCAGCGACGTAGAGAAAGTACGTGAAGCGACGCGTCTGGCGCAGGAAAAACGTCCTGACCTGATGATCGACGGCCCGTTGCAGTACGACGCCGCGGTCATGGCTGACGTAGCGAAATCCAAAGCGCCGAACTCGCCGGTTGCGGGTCGCGCTACCGTGTTCATTTTCCCGGATCTGAACACCGGTAACACCACCTACAAAGCGGTACAGCGTTCTGCCGACCTGATCTCCATCGGGCCGATGCTGCAGGGTATGCGCAAGCCGGTGAACGACCTGTCCCGTGGCGCACTGGTTGACGATATCGTCTATACCATCGCCCTGACGGCGATCCAGGCTTCCCAACAGCAGCAGTAACAGTAAAAGCTAATGCCGGATGGCGGCGTGAACGCCTTGTCCGGCCTACAGGTGAGATACCGTTGTAGGCCGGATAAGACGCGTTAGCATCGCCATCCGGCATTCTGCTATTTACCCTGCAAAGCGGAATTTTTTGCTTAACTGCGCTGCATCAATGAATAACTATTCCCTTCTTCTCATACTTAGCCTCTTTGCTTTGCAACAGGGATAGTCTGTCATGTCTGTCGTTACAGAATCAAAAACAGCCAGAAAATGGGCAATGCCCGATACGCTGGTCATCATCTTTTTTGTCGCCATTTTAACCAGTATCGCCACCTGGGTCGTACCCGTTGGGATGTTTGATAGCCAGGAAGTGCAGTATCAGGTCGATGGTCAGACAAAAACCCGCAAAGTCGTCGACCCGCACTCTTTTCGCATTGTGACCAATGAGGCCGGGGAAGCGCAGTATCATCGCGTACAATTTTTCACTACCGGCGATGAAAGACCAGGGCTGATGAATTTTCCGTTTGAAGGGTTAACATCCGGATCGAAATTCGGCACTGCCGTCGGCATCATTATGTTTATGTTGGTGATTGGCGGCGCATTCGGCATCGTGATGCGTACCGGCACCGTGGATAACGGCATTCTGGCGCTTATTCGCCACACGCGGGGCAACGAAGTCCTGTTTATTCCGGTGCTATTTGTCCTCTTTTCGTTAGGGGGCGCCGTATTTGGCATGGGCAAAGAGGCGGTCGCCTTTGCAATTATCATAGCCCCGCTGATGGTCAGGCTGAGCTATGACAGCATTACCACCGTCCTGGTGACCTATATCGCCACCCAAATTGGCTTTGCCAGTTCGTGGATGAACCCTTTCTGCGTAGTCGTCGCCCAGGGGATTGCCGGCGTGCCGGTACTTTCCGGCTCCGGGCTGCGTATTGTGGTCTGGATTGTCGCCACGCTGATTGGGCTGGTTTTTACGCTGGTCTACGCCTCACGCGTGAAAAAGAATCCGCTGCTGTCCCGCGTCCACGAATCCGATCGCTATTTCCGCGAACAGCAGGATGAAGTCGTCCAGCGCCCTTTCACCTTCGGCGACTGGCTGGTACTGCTGGTCCTGACCGGCGTAATGATTTGGGTCGTCTGGGGCGTGATTGTCCACGCCTGGTTTATTCCGGAGATCGCCAGCCAGTTTTTCACCATGGGCGTGGTGATCGGCCTCATCGGCGTTATCTTCCGCCTCAACGGTATGACGGTCAACGTGATGGCGTCCTCATTCACCGAAGGGGCGAGGATGATGATCGCGCCCGCCTTGCTGGTGGGTTTTGCCAAAGGCATTCTGCTGCTGGTCGGCAACGGCGAAGCCGGGGAACCCAGCGTGCTCAATACGTTGCTTAACAGTATCGCGCATGGCATCAGCGGGCTTAATAATGCTATCGCCGCCTGGTTTATGCTGCTCTTCCAGGCGGTATTTAATTTCTTTGTCACGTCCGGTTCGGGCCAGGCGGCGTTAACCATGCCATTACTGGCGCCGCTCGGCGATCTGGTCGGCGTTAACCGTCAGGTGACTGTTCTGGCCTTCCAGTTTGGCGATGGCTTCAGCCATATTATCTATCCGACATCGGCTTCGCTGATGGCCACGCTGGGCGTGTGCCGGGTCGATTTTCGCAACTGGCTGAAAGTGGGGGCGTCGCTGCTGGGACTATTGTTTATTATGTCCAGCGTGGTCGTCATTGGCGCGCAGATGATGGGATATCATTGATCCAAAATGCCGGATGAGCATCAGCGCCATCCGGCAATATCTCAATGATTAAAGCAGTGATTTCGCGGCTTCTACAATCGCTTCGGCGGTGAGTCCGTACTCTTGTTGTAAGAAATCCTGCGTTCCTACCTGCCCATAACGCTCTTTGACGCCAACACGGCGCATCGGCACCGGGCAGTTTTCCACCAGCACTTCCGCTACCGCTGACCCTAGTCCATTATGGATACTGTGGTTTTCACACGTGACGATACGCCGCGTTTTTTCCGCGTAGTTTTTCACCAACATGCGATCGATAGGCTTTAAGGTGAACATATCAATGACCGCAGCGCTCACGCCTTCCTGCTCCAGTTGGCGCGCCGCCTCCAGCGCCTCCGCCACCATAATGCCGTTGGCGATAAGTGTAATATCATCGCCCTCGCGCAGTACGTTGCCCTTGCCAATGGTAAAGGTAGAGCCTGGCGCATAGATACTCGTCGCCTGCTTACGGATGGTACGCAGCCAGTAAAAACCGTCCAGGTCCATTAGCTGGCGTAAAATATTCGCGAACATCACCGCATCCGTCACCTCCAGTACTACAGAGTGCGCCAGCCCGCGAACAATCCCCATATCTTCAAAAGACATATGAGTGCCGCCGTTATGGCACGCCGTCACTCCGGCATCGGAGGCGATCACTTTGACGTTGTTACGCTGATAATCCAGCGCCATAAAGAGCTGATCAAAACAGCGACGGCTGGCAAAAGCGGTAAAGGTATGCACAAACGGTTTGCGACCGGTCAGCGCCAGTCCCGCCGCCGTGCCAATCACATTCGCCTCCATAATACCGCAGTTAATGACATGCTGCGGGTAGTCACGCGCCACGCTGTCCATCGCCATCGAGCTCATTAAATCAGCCTCAAGCGCAATAATTGGGCTTCCGGCCTCAATCTGCCCGGCGACAAAACCGGCATAAACTTTGCGCATTTCGATATCGTCTTTAAGCCCTGCGGGCGCAAGCTTAATCATGCATGACCTCCAGTTGATGAATGGCCTCATTGAGCGTCTGCTTCATGCCATCCGTCAGGCGTAAGTGGTGAGAATTCGTTAACTGCTCCAGGCATGGCACCCCCTGCCCTTTAATGCTGTCAAGGATCACAACCCGTGGCCGGGCATCAGCGGGCGGCACAGGCTGAACCACCGCCAGTAGTCCGGCGATATCATCGCCTTTGACGGTGACGACATCGAAACCAAACGCGCGGAATTTCCCTTCCAGATCGAATGGATTGATAATCTCCTCCAGCTCGCCGTCAAGCTGTTGTTTGTTCCAGTCAATGAAAACGGTCAGATTATTCAGGCGGTGGTGGGCAATAAACTGAAACGCCTCCCAGCACTGCCCTTCATTCAGCTCCCCATCGCCGACAATGCAAAATACCCGGTTGGGTCGCCGCGCCAGTTTATGCGACAACGCCATTCCGCCCGCAATAGAGATGCCTTGTCCCAGTGAGCCGGTCGTGGCGTCCACGCCGTGCGTTTTTAGCCGATCCGGATGGCTGGGAAGACGGGTGCCGTTCTGGTTAAGCGTATTCAGCTCTTCGCGCGGGAAATAGCCTTTAATCGCCAGGGTACTGTACAACGCGGGGCCCGCATGGCCTTTCGACAGTACGAAGTAATCGCGCTCCGGCCAGTCCGGGTCGGCAGGGTCGATTTTCATCACCGCGCCGTACAGAACCGCCAGAGTCTCCACTACCGACATGCTGCCGCCATAGTGACCAAAGCCAAGATGGTTTAAGGATTTGAGCGTGGCGACGCGAATGTCGCGCGCCAGTTGGGTGATTTCGGTTACGTTCATTCTTTCGCTCCGCTATTTTCCTGCACTTCGGCAGTCGCTTTTTTGCTTTTGGCCAACACGTTGTACGCCACCAGTAGCGCGAATAGCGCCACCACCAGCCCCGTGATAGCCATCGGCGACAGATAACGCGCCAGGTTGCCCAGCAAAATACCGATTACGCCAAAGTCAGCATCCGAGAACGTGGTATTGGCGAAGCCGATCGCGCCGAGAACCGGCAGTAACAGCACTGGCAGGAAAGTGATTAATAGACCATTAGCAAATGCGCCGATCATCGCCCCGCGGCGACCGCCGGTGGCATTGCCAAAGACGCCTGCGGTCGCGCCGGTAAAGAAGTGCGGCACAACGCCAGGCAGGATTAACACAAGCTTCATCTGTCCAAGCAGGAACAGCCCCACCAGCCCGCCGAGAAAACTGAACAGGAAGCCAATCAGTACCGCGTTAGGGGCATAGGGATACACCACCGGGCAGTCCAGCGCCGGACGCGCGTTTGGCACCAGTTTTTCTGAAAAGCCGGTAAAGGCCGGAACAATTTCCGCCAGAATCAGACGGACGCCTTGCAGAATGATGAATACGCCGGCGGCGAAGGTGATTGCCATGATAATGGCGTACACCAGATAGTTTTGCCCGCCGCTAAACGTCGCTTCGACATACTCACGCCCTGCGCTGACTGCCATGATCAGATAGATAATCATCATGGTCAGCGAAATCGAGATAGAACTGTCGCGTAAAAAACTGAGGTTTTTCGGCAGGTTCATCTCTTCCGTGGAGCGGGAGCCTTTACCACACAGGCTGCCAATCCAGCCGGAAAGCACATATCCCAGGGTACCGAAGTGACCAAACGCAATGTCATCGGTACCGGTAATCCGCCTCATATAACGTTGGGCCAACGCCGGGAAGAAGGCCATCACCAGCCCCAGGATTAGCGATCCGGTGAAGACCAGCCCTACGCCCTCAAACCCCGCCACGGTCAGGATTACGCCAATCATACAGGCCATGTAAAAGGTGTGATGCCCGGTCAAAAAGATATATTTAAGACGCGTAAAGCGCGCCACGACAATATTGGCCACCATACCAAATGCCATAATTAACGCCGTGGACGCGCCATATTTTTCCAGCGCGATTGAGACTATCGCTTCATTATTAGGAATAATACCCTGAATATTAAAAGCGTGTTCAAACATACCCCCTAGCGGGTTTAATGAACCCACCAGTACGGTTGCGCCGCCGCCAAGCACAATAAAACCTAAAATGGTTTTAATCGTGCCTTTCACCACATCGGAAAACGCTTTTTTCTGCGCCACCAGACCAATCAGCGCAATTAACCCTACAAGCACCGAGGGCACTTTTAAAATATCAACAACAAAATTCAGCGTTTCAAGGATAAACATATCCACCTCGCCAGCAATAATTATTGTTTAGCGAACCATGCGCGCAGCTGCGTTTCCAGTTCGTTGATGTCGATGATGTTATTGATCACCACCAGTTGGCTTTCCGGTACGCTGGCGCTGGCCGCAATATCTTTGGCCATTACAAAAAGATCGGCAGCCCCGGGCGTGGCCGATGAGAGATCGGAGTGTTCCACTTCAGCGTCAATATTGAGTTTCTTTAATACTTTTTTAATGTTCATTTCTACCATAAAACTACTACCCAGGCCGGAACCGCAAATTGCCATGATTTTCATTATTGTCACCTTTTAAAAGTAGAGTTGGTCTGCATCACGCACGGGCGTAATGTTATTTACCGCAAGAAAATGGAATAAAATCAGAAACGGTCAATAATCTTTTTAATGTCCTCCAGGTTTTTTGCCTGATGTAATTTTTCCATATCTACATCACTGGAAAATAATTCCGCCAGCGCCGATATCATTTCGATATGACTGTGCTTATCAGGCGCCGCCAGCATAATAATGATGTCAACCGGATCGAATTCGTCTGCGCCAAATGAAACGCCGCGCTGTAGTTTCAGTAACGATAAACCTAACCCTTTCGCCCCCTCTTCCGGCCTCGCATGCGGCATCGCTAACCCTGGCGCTAATACATAATATGGCCCAAGCTTTTGGTGCTGCTGAACAATCGCCGTAATGTATTCCGGTGCGATAACACCTGCGTCCAGCAGGGGTTTGCCGCAAATTTCCAGCGCCTGCGGCCACGTTTCCACGCTCTCCTGTAGCGTGATGGTTGCGTCAGATAACCAGGTTCCCAGCATGTTATTCGCCCCCACGGTGTATGAAATTATGAACAAACTTTATTCAAGCCATTCGATATTAGCTGCGATCGTTATCACAAAGATAGCGCTACCAGCGACTATTACTCAGAATTGTGATAGCGCTATCAAATTAAAATCATGGTGTGAAATCACAGCAAAAAAGCGGATTTAAGGCGTATACTGCCAGTCATGCGAAGCAAAGAACGACAATAAAAAAGCATCTCAACATGTTGTAATGACGCAGGAATTTGTATGTCGATACCCCGTAAACGGCGCAGTACCGGTAAAGTGACTATCGCCGATGTAGCCCAACTTGCCGGTGTAGGCACGATGACCGTATCACGAGCCTTACGCACGCCGGAACAGGTCTCTGATAAACTCCGGGAAAAAATCGAAGCGGCAGTGCATGAGCTGGGCTATATGCCTAATCTCGCCGCCAGCGCGCTGGCGTCTGCCTCCTCGCACACCATCGCGATGGTCGTACCGAACCTTGCGGAAGCGGGGTGTTCTGAAATGTTCGCCGGGCTGCAACAAATTTTACAGCCCGCTGGCTACCAGATTATGCTGGCGGAATCGCAACATCGCGTGGAACAAGAGGAGAAGCTGCTCGAAACGCTGCTGGCCTCCAACATTGCCGCGGCGATTCTGCTTAGCGTCGAACATAGCACTACCGTGCGCCAGTGGCTGAAAAATGCCTCTATCCCGGTGATGGAGATGGGCGCGATTCGCAGCGATCCTATTGATATGAATATCGGTATTGATAACGTTGCGGCAATGTATGAGCTGACGGAAATGCTGATTCAGCGCGGTTATCAGAATATCGGGCTGCTATGCGCCAATCAGGAGCAGTGGATTTTTCAGCAACATCTGCACGGCTGGTACAAAGCGATGCTTCGCCACCATATGTCGCCAAACCGGGTGATTAATGCCGCTTTGCCGCCCAATTTTTCTACCGGCGCGTCGCAACTGCCGGAGTTTTTACTGGCGTGGCCGGAGCTGGACGCGCTGGTATGCGTATCGGATGAGCTGGCCTGCGGCGCGTTATACGAGTGCCAACGACGGCGGATCAAAGTTCCGGACGATTTAGCGGTGGTCGGGTTTGGCGATAGCGATGTCAGCCGGGTCTGCCAGCCGCCGTTAACCACCATGGCCGTACCGCACCGTAAGATTGGCAGTGAAGCCGGACGGGCGCTGTTGGAAAGGTTAAATCAGGGAAACTGGAGCGATCGGAAATCCATCGCCTCCAGTTTATGTATGCGGGAAAGCTGCTAAAACGCTTATTCCGTCTCTTCCGGTTTCTCCTGGAGCGCGGCTTCGTTTTTGGCGTTGCGGGTCATCCACAGCGCCAGCGCTTTGAGCGAATCTGGCGTAAACTCATCACAGCGCGCGGTGATCTCCTCCGGAGTCAGCCAACACACTTCGCTGACTTCATCTTCCTGAAGCGCGAAAGGCCCGTGGGAAACGCAGCTAAACAGCGCGCCCCAAACCCGGCAATGTTGGTCTTCAAAGTAAAACAGACCGTGTTCGGCAAACGGCACGCCTGCAATACCCAACTCTTCTTCCGCTTCGCGGCGGGCAGATTCCAGTAGCTGCTCATCAGCCTGGACCACGCCGCCTGCGGTAGCATCTAACATACCGGGCAAAAAATCTTTTGTTTCGGTACGACGCTGCACCAGAATTTTACCCATACCATCATGAACGACGATATACGTCGCACGATGCCGTAAGCGTTGCGCACGCATCTGTTCCCGGCTGGACTGTGCAATGACTTCATTGTCTTCATTCACAATATCCACCCATTCCGTACTTGCCAAACGACGCTGTTCCACCATCAGGAAACCTTCTTATTTCTGGCGCTCTTACGGCGCATTTACGTTTGTGAGGTAAATTACGAGTTAATTGCAACCTGCGCAATGATACTTTGATCATTGAGTGCGATTACGCTCAACACATTATCATCCAGAATACCGTAGCTTGCCGCATACCCGCCTTTCGGGATACTCACTGACCCAGGATTAAAGTGATACAGTCCTTCCTGCTGTTGCGCCACCGGCAGATGCGTATGACCATAAACCAACACATCGCCAGTATGCAGAGCGGGCAGATTCGTCGGCCCGAAGAGGTGCCCATGCGTTAAAAATAGCCGCCTCTCTTGCGTCAATATTTGCTGCCACGGCGCAGTTATCGGGAAATGCAGCAGCATCTGATCCACTTCGCTATCGCAGTTGCCGCGCACGGCAATGATTTGCGTCGCCACCGCGTTCAGGCGTTCGGCGACCTGGGCGGGCGCATAGCCTTCAGGCAGCGCATTTCGCGGCCCGTGGTTAAGGACATCGCCTAATATCACCAGCCAACGCGCGCCGCTTTGCGCGAACCGCTCAAGCACGCGTTCCGTGGCGGGTAAAGAACCATGAATGTCCGATGCGAACATCAGTTTCATCGCTCACTCCTCGTTGTGAAAAACGGCGTTATGATACTGGAATATGAATAGATTTTCAGCCTGAACGCTTCGAGGAAAGCGCAATAAAACGCTGTACGGAAGCACGCTGCCACTGGAATGTCGCATACGCCGCCAGCGACGCCGGCACGTCATCGCCATGCAGCGCCAGACGATTGATCATCAATGCCAGATCGGTATCGGCAATGCACCATTCACCAAATAAATTTTGCGTCCCCTGCCCCAATAGCGCTTCAGCCGTCGCAAACAGTTTTGCCGCGCTGGCTTTTCCAGCCTCGCTTAACGGCGCTTTTTTCGCCCCGGCAAACACCACGTCGGTAGGCCGTTCTTCGCGAAGCGGCAGTAAATCGCTGCGTAGCCACGCCTGAATCTGTCGCGCGCGGGCGCGTTTTTGTAAATCGTGCGGGTAGATACGCTCCCACTGCGGCGGCGCGAAACGCTCCTCCAGGTATTCCGCAATAGCGGACGACTCGCTCAGCTCAAAATTGTCGGCCTCAAGCACCGGTACGCGCTGCGTCAGCGCATATCCTCGCCAGCCAGGTTGCAGATGTTCTCCCTGGTCCAGATCGCGAGTTTTCAGAGTAAAGGAAAGCCCTTTTTCTTGTAATGCCACCCAGGCGGACAAGACGTAGGGAGAGAAAAAGTTCGCATCCGACCACAGCACAATAACAGGCTTACTCATAATGTCCTCTTGAGGGCGTATTAGGTTTCTTCCCAAAATATAGCGTCTTTCGCCTGCTGTCACCTGATGAAAACTCACACACATCAGGAGGCTTTCTATACTTAATTCAGCCCAGACTCTTTACGCACATGCAGGAGCCAAAATGATTGACCTTTACTACGCCCCCACGCCCAACGGGCATAAAATAACGCTGTTTCTGGAAGAGGCGGAGCTGGCGTATCGTTTGCTAAAAGTAGATATCAGCAAGGGCAATCAGTTTCGCCCTGATTTTTTGGCTATCTCTCCCAATAATAAAATTCCTGCCATCGTCGATCACGCCCCGGCAGACGGCGGTCAACCGCTTAGTCTTTTTGAATCCGGCGAAATTCTTCTCTACCTGGCGGAAAAAAGCGGCAAACTGCTTAGCGGGGAGCTGCGTGAACGCCATACCACGCTGCAATGGCTGTTCTGGCAGGTCGGCGGGTTAGGGCCGATGCTGGGCCAGAATCATCACTTTAACCACTTTGCGCCACAGGCCATCCCCTATGCGATTGAACGCTATCAGGTTGAAACGCAACGCTTATACAACGTCCTGAATAAACGCCTGGAAACCTCCCCGTGGCTGGGCGGCGACCACTACAGTATTGCGGATATCGCCAGTTGGCCGTGGGTTAACGCACATCAGCGTCAGCGAATCGATCTTGATACTTACCCGGCGGTGTATAACTGGTTTGAACGCATTCGCACGCGTCCTGCGACAGCGCGCGCACTGTTACAAGCGCAACTGCACTGTAACAGTACGAAAGCGTAACGCGGTAGCATACATCATGTATGATGTAGAGGTGTATACACGGAAAAAACCTGCGTCCGGCACCCTTATTCGTATTAAAAACCTGACATTAGGGAAGAGGAAATCCTCCCTACTCTGGAGGTCATATGCAGATTCTGATTACCGGCGGTACGGGCCTGATAGGGCGTCATCTCATTCCCCGGCTGTTAACACTGGGGCACCAGGTGACGGTCGTTACGCGCAATCCCGATAACGCGCGTCAGATTCTCGATTCCAGAGTGACATTATGGAAAGGGCTGGCGGAACGTGAGCACCTCAATGAGATTGATGCCATCATCAATCTGGCGGGCGAACCGATTGCCGACAAGCGCTGGACGTCGCACCAAAAAGAACGGTTGTGCCAAAGCCGCTGGGCTATCACGCAAAAGTTGGTGGATTTAATTCATGCCAGCGCAACGCCGCCCTCGGTGTTGATATCCGGCTCCGCCACGGGCTATTACGGCGATCTGGGCGACGTTGTCGTCACTGAAGATGAGCCGCCGCACAACGAATTTACGCATAAACTTTGCGCCCGCTGGGAACAGATTGCCTGTCGTGCGCAGAGCGACCAGACCCGCGTCTGCCTGCTGCGTACCGGCGTTGTCCTGGCGCCGCAAGGCGGGATTCTGGGGAAAATGGTTCCGCCGTTTCGCCTCGGACTCGGCGGTCCGGTGGGTAATGGTCGGCAATATCTGGCCTGGATTCACATTGACGATATGGTCAACGGCATCCTGTGGCTGCTGGATAACGATCTTCGCGGTCCCTTCAATATGGTCTCGCCGTATCCCGTCCATAATGAGCATTTTGCTCATGCGCTGGGTCGCGCGCTGCGCCGCCCGGCGATTATTCGCATTCCGGCGACGGCAATTCGCTTATTGATGGGAGAGTCGTCAGTGCTGGTGCTGGGCGGACAGCGGGCGCTGCCAAAACGGCTTGAAGCCGCCGGATTCGCATTTCGCTGGTATGATTTAGAAGAGGCGCTGGCGGATGTGATTCGCTAGTTCCCAAAGCGCCGTATCCTGCCCGGTAAGCGATGCGCCGCCGGGCTTCTTTTATTTCAGCGAGCCTTTCAGGAATTGCTGTAAACGCGGGCTTTGCGGATTGCCGAACACCTGCTCCGGATCGCCCTCTTCTTCAATTTTCCCCTGATGCAGAAAAATAACGTGCGAAGAGACATGGCGGGCGAAGCCCATTTCATGCGTGACCACCACCATCGTTTTGCCTTCTTCCGCCAGTTGTTGCATGATGCGCAACACTTCGCCGACCAGTTCAGGATCGAGTGCCGATGTGGGTTCATCGAACAGTAAAACGTCAGGTTCCATCGCCAGCGCGCGCGCAATAGAAACGCGCTGCTGTTGGCCGCCGGAGAGATGGACGGGATATTTGCCCTGAGCGCGCTCATCAATCCCCACCTTCGCCAGATATTTCAACGCCCGCTCGCGCGCGTCGTGCTTGCTTAATCCCAGTACCTGAATCGGCGCTTCCATCACATTTTCCAGCACCGTCATGTGGCTCCAGAGGTTGAAGTGCTGAAACACCATCGTCAGTCGGGTACGCAACAAGCGTAGCTGATTTTTATCCGCCACTTTGAGCTGCCCGTCTTTGTCGCGCACCAGATTAATGTTCTGACCGTTCACGATAATCGCGCCTTCGCTCGGTTTTTCGAGGAAGTTAATGCAGCGCAAAAAAGTGCTTTTACCGGAACCGGACGAGCCGATAATGCTAATCACATCTCCGGCGCGGGCCTGCAGCGATACCCCTTTCAGCACTTCATGACCGCCGTAGCGTTTGTGCAAATCGATAACGTGTAATTTATTTTCTGACATCATGTTACTCGAATTATTTAGAGGACACGTGCTGCAACCAGCGTCTTTCCGCCCGGCGGAATAGGCTTATCAGGACATACGAAATGAGTAAATACAACACGGCGGCAATGCCAAACGCGGTAAACGGCTGGTAAGTCGCTGAGTTAATATCGCGGGCGATTTTCAACAAATCCGGCACCGTCGCGGTAAACGCCAGCGCCGTAGAGTGCAGCATTAAAATCACTTCGTTGCTGTAGGCAGGCAAGGCGATGCGTAATGCCGACGGCAAAATAATGCAGCGATACATTTTAAATGACGAGAAGCCATACGCTCTTGCCGCTTCAATTTCACCGTGCGGTACCGAACGAATCGCTCCGGCGAAAATCTCCGTAGTGTATGCGCAGGTATTCAGCGTCAGCGCCAGTACGGTACAGTTCAGTCCGCTGCGGAAAAACGCGTTAAGAAGATCGGTGCCTTTGACTATCTCCAGCGTATACATCCCCGAATAGAACACCAGTAGCTGTACGTACAGCGGTGTGCCGCGAAAAATATACGTGAACAGCCAGATGGGAAAACGGATGAATTTATTACTGGAAACGCGACCTACCGCCAGAATCACCGCCAGAAGACCGCCCATCACCACCGATGAAATTAACAACCACAGCGTAATCGCCACGCCGGTAAAACGATAGCCATCCGTCCACAGCAGGGATTTCCAGTACTCCTGAATGATCTCAATCACAAATCGGCCCTCTTCACGCCCACGGAATAGCGACGCTCAAGTAAGAGCAGCACACCATTGGAAACGGTGGTAAATACCAGGTAGATAAGTCCACAGACCACGGCAAAATAGAATGGCTCCCAGGTGCTTTTACCGGCAAGCTGCGTGGCTTTGACGACATCTTCCAGGCCCAGCAGCGACACCAGCGCTGTCGCTTTGAGTATCACCTGCCAGTTATTGCCGATCCCCGGCAGGGCGTAACGCATCATCGCCGGGAACATAATCCGCCGGAAGGTTTGCCCGTGGGTAAAACCAAAGGCCGTCGCCGCCTCGATATGGCCTTTCGGTACCGCCATAAACGCGCCGCGAAAGGTTTCGGTAAAATAGGCGCCGTAGATGAAACCAAGGGTGATAATACCGGCCACCATCGGATCAATATCTATCTGGTCGATACCCAGCGAATCGGTCACCACGTTAAGCGCGATTTGCAATCCGTAAAATATCAGCAGCATTAATACCAGATCCGGCACCCCGCGAATCAGGGTGGTGTACCCTTCAAAAATAAGCCCCGTTACCCGGTTTTGCGAAAGCTTCGCCCCCGCGCCGACGAGACCGATAAGCACGGCCAGCACCACGGAACTGAGCGCCAGTTCCAGCGTGACGATCGCGCCCTGTAAAATTACGCCTGAAAACCCGTACAACATGCAGCCTGTCCTGTTGTGTGTGGTGAAGTAAGAAGCCTCTTTTGCATTTTTGCCTCACATCACGCCGGATGGCGGCTGTGCCTTGCCCGGCCTACGATGCTCCCCGTAGGCCTGACACGCACAGCACCATCAGGCAATGCAGACAGTCAATATTCTTTGGGCTTTATCTGCACCGACGGTGATTAACCGCCATAAACATCAAAATCAAAGTACTTTTTCGCCAACTTTTCGTAAGTACCGTCAGCACGCATTTCAGCAAAGGCTTTGTTCAGCGCTTCGCGCAGCTCGTTATCCTCTTTGCGCAGCCCCATACCGGTTCCTACGCCGAATAACTTCTCATCTTTCACCGCCGGGCCGCCGAATTTATAGTCTTTTCCGACGGGCTGTTTAAGGAAACCTTCGCTGGCCGCGACCTCGTCCTGGAACGCCGCATCAATACGGCCAGCCGTCAGGTCGGAATAAATGTTGTCCTGCCCCTGGTAAGAGACGATCTCAATCCCTTTCGGCGCCCAGTGCTCATTGCCGAAGGTCTCCTGCGTCGTCCCCTGTAGCACGCCGACGCGCTTGCCTTTCAGCGACGCGACGGTCGGCTGAATATCAGAGTTCTTCGCCACCACCAGACGGGAATCAGCGGCGTAAAGCTTGTCGGTAAACGCGATTTCCTGCTGGCGCTTTTCAGTGATGGACAGCGAGGACATGATGGCATCAATTTTCTTCGCTTTTAAAGACGGAATCAGCGCATCCAGCGGGTTTTCCACGAACGTACACTGTGTGTTGATACGTTTGCACAGTTCTTTGGCCAGATCGATATCAAAGCCGACCAATTCACCTTGTGCATTTTTGGATTCAAACGGCGCGTATGTAGGATCGGTACCGATACGAATCTTTTGTGGAATAGCGGCAAATGCTGCGGTAGCGCTGGAAAATGCCAGCACCAGAGAAAGGGATAACGCCAGTTTTTTCATAACTATCCTCAACAGACTGTCTTTCCAGGAGATCTTTACAGATCCGATGCGACTATCGTGCCATTAATCAGGCCGACAAGGCAAAGTATTCTACCTTGTCAGCCGGTTTATTTTGCATAAAAATCGATTAAGTATGCATTTATGCGCCTGTTCCGCAACGGCTTATGCACCAAAAAGGTGCAAAACATCTATTTTGCACCGTGATAGTTCCCCAGCGCGGCGCGTTATCCCCTTCCCTCAATCGCCGTAGACATTAAAATCGAAGTACTTTTTGGCCATTTTGTCGTAAGTTCCGTCCTGGCGCAGTTCGGTCAGCGCTTTATCAAACGCGGCTTTTAACTCGGTATCGTCTTTGCGCAGCCCAACCCCCGTCCCGTCGCCAAAATATTTTTTATCCTTCACGGAAGGACCGGCAAACGCATACTCTTTGCCCGCTGGCTGCTTCAGGAAACCTTCGCTGGCGGCGACTTCATCCTGCAATGCGGCATCCAGACGACCGGCGGTTAAATCGGAATAGATAAGATCCTGGTTGGCATAAGCCACCACATCCACACCTTTAGTGCGCCAGTTATCATTGGCGTAAGCCTCTTGCGTGGACCCTTGCAGCACGCCGACATGCTTGCCTTTCAGCGATTCCAGCGTCGGCTGAATGGGAGACCCTTTTGCCGCAATCAGGCGTGAATCCGCCGCGTAAAGTTTGTCGGAAAACGCAATTTCTTGCTGGCGTTTATCAGTAATAGAGAGCGATGAAATAATGGCATCGATTTTTTTCGCTTTTAGTGAGGGAATAAGCGCATCAAAGTCGCTGGCGACCCAGGTACATTTCACCTGCATACGCTTACACATTTCATTACCGAGATCGATATCAAAGCCAATAAAGTCGCCTTTGGCATCTTTCGATGAGAAAGGCGCGTAGGTGGTATCTGTTCCAATACGAACCGTTTGCGGGAGCGCGGCGTAACTGGCCGCCGTCGCGCCCAGACCTATCAGCAAAGACAAAGCGAGAACGGTCTTCTTCATACATACCCCTCAAGTGGCGTCATTTTCTTATGTTTTACGTGGCGTTGTGTGTTTGCAGACTTTTTCATGCAGGTCTTATGCCATTTTCACGTCAGCAAAACGATTCGACGTTAAATTTGTTAATAAAACGTTGCAATATTGTCCTGATGTTGAAGATAGCAGGTATGACGGTTGAACCGCAGCGTTTCGGCGGCTTTTAACGAATTAAATGTTGAGGATATGATCGCGGTTACAAAATTGCCCTGAAACAGGGCAACAGGGACAATAATGCACGCTAAACAGACAACGCTATGCGCCCTGCCAGCGAACAAAAAGATCGTGCGGAAGGGGGATGTCAAACTGATCCAGTACTCGATTAACCGTTTGATTTATAACATCATCTAACGTCTGAGGAAGGTGATAAAAAGCCGGAACCGGCGGCATAATCACCGCGCCTATCTCAGCGGCCTGGGTCATTAAACGCAAATGCCCGATATGCAGCGGCGTTTCGCGCACACACAGCACCAGAGGTCGCCGCTCTTTTAATATCACATCCGCCGCGCGGGTAAGCAGTCCGTCAGTATAACTGTGGACAATCCCCGACAGCGTTTTAATCGAACAGGGCAGGATAACCATTCCCGCCGTCGGGTAAGAGCCCGAAGAAATGCTGGCGGCAATGTCGCGCGCATCGTGCGTCACATCGGCCAGCGCCTGCACCTCGCGCAGCGAAAAATGGGTCTCCAGCGCCAGCGTTTGCCGGGCCGCCTGGCTCATCACCAGATGCGTTTCCACGCTATCGACATCGCGCAAAATTTGTAATAAGCGCACGCCATAAATCGCTCCGCTGGCGCCGCTAATACCTACAATGAGTCGTTTCATGTTCTCTTACCGTTTACGAGCGCCGTTCATCCCACTGTGTTACGTAATCGGCTCAAAGTGGGTCTGAAGAGATACCATGACAAAAGAATCCCTATCATAAAAGCCAGCTCAACCAACATTATCACTACCCCCTGCTCACTAAACCAGGTGCCGACCATAATGGCAAAATTGGTGATAATGACAAATCGGGCCGTCCAGGGGAAAAGCGGCGATCGATAGCGTAGCAAATCGCTGGCGTACGTGCCATTACGCACCGATTGCCGGAAGCGATACTGGCACCATCCAATGGTTATCCATGCCAGGCAACCCACCTGCCCGGTACTGGCGATCAGATATAAATAAAATTGCTGTGCGGGAATATAGCGGGTCAGCAACGACACCAACGCCAGCAAGGCCGTGATTAAAATAGCATACACCGGCACGCCGCCGCCGTTCGTTTTACCAAAGCAGGCTGGCGCAAAGCGATCGCCCGCCATAGACCACAGCATACGCGAACTGGCGTAAATGGCCGAGTTAGCGGCAGAAACCGCGGCGGAAAAGATTACCAGCGTCATCAGCGTATCCGCCCCCGGAATGCCCGCGTGGGAGAATACCCATACAAAGGGACTTTGTCCATTTGGCGTCAGTTCATGCGGATAGACCAGCGCCAGCACCGCAATCGCCAGGCCGTAAAATAAAATGATTCTGAGACCGATCCCCAGGATCACCTTCGGTAAAATAATGTGCGGCGATTCGGTCTCCCCTGCCGCATTTCCTACCAGTTCCACCCCCTGGAAGGAGTAAATCACGATCGTCATACAGACCACAATTTGCTCCCAACCGTGGGGAAACCACATTCCGTCTGTTTTTAACGTCGGGTGCCAGTCACTATGGCCCATTAGCGAGTAGATCATGACCCCGCCCGCGCAGATAAACAGCACGATCGCGAAAACCTTAATGGCCGAAAGCCAGTATTCGCATTCGCCAAAACTTTTTGCGGAGGTGAGATTGATGGCCGTCAGGATGAGCAGAATCGCCAGGCAGAACATATATACCGGAACCGCGGGGAAAAACTGGTGAGCAATAAACCCTGCGGCAGTGAGGTCGGCTGCCAGGGAAAAGACCCAGCTAAACCAGTAAAGCCAGCCAATGGTATAGCTCCAGCAAGGTGACGGCATAAACATCAGCGCGTAATGTTGAAATGAACCGGAGTGAGGAAAGGCGCATGATAATTCGCCAAGACACATCATCGTCGCCAGCATAATGGTTCCGGCAAACAGATAGGCCAGTAAGGTTCCCGCCGGCCCGACGCTGCTTAACGGTTCGGCAATGCCGATAAATAAGCCGGTGCCAATCGTGCCGCCCAACAACATCATCAGCAGATGCCGCTTCTTCAGGTTACGCCGCAGACCGCCTTCGGGCTCTGCTGGCGGTGGTTGTTGCAGGGTATCCATCGTTACTCCCTGTCTTTCGTGAGGTCAAAGATGCCGCCGCGACATAGCCGCGGCGGTTATGCGTTAACGCGTAAACCTCCAGGCGACGCCTTTGGTCTGGCAGGCCATTAACAGGCCCGTATAATCCAGCTCAAAGCGAACCACATCGCCTACTTTTAGCGACTGACGACAATCTTCAATATCCACCAGCGTATGATCGCTGGTTTGTCCTAAGATAGTGATAGCGTCGTCGCATGGCACACAGTTATCCGATGGCACATCCTGGCGGCCAAATGCCAGCAATGCGCGTCGGCGTATGCCACGATCGACAAAGGTTTTACTTTGCAAAAAGGCATCGACGCCCAGCTCCCCGACCGGGACGGTCGGTTTACTGTTCAGTTCGATGATTTCCGCTTCCAGGATATACATATCGGAACAGGCTTTATCGACCGGTTTTGCGGAGTGGTGAAATTCATTCAGGTATTTCATGTCCACATATTCAATGCCGAATTCATGCAGTCCGCCGATGCGCAGATGATTCAGCCCCTGCGGCCAGATACCTTTATCCAGCAGGTGATAGCTGGTGCAGTTTCCCGCAGAAAGCCGCCGGACAGGAATACCGCTGTCGGCTTCCAGCCGGGCGGCCAGCGCCAGAAAATCCTCGCCATTTTTAACCGTTGGCAACACGGTGCCGTAACAATTAAAGTTGGTGCCCAGTCCATATAATTCCAGACCGGGCAGACCAGTAATCAGAGTCACGGTCTCAAGAATGCGTTGATATTCACCAAACCAGATCCCCTCGCGTAAATCGCCCATATCCACCATCAGTAATACCTGATGCGTTTTCCCCTGGCGTTGGGCTTCTTGCGATAATGCCCGTAATACCACCGGCTCGCTATTTAAACTAATATCCGCGTAGCGCACCACATCTTCGATTTCACTCAGACACGGGCTGCGTAACAGGCAGGTTGTACATCCTGTCTCGCGTATTTTTTTCAAATTATAGGTTCGTGATTCAGCAATAACGGTAATTCCGCCGTTGAATACCGCCTGCGCAGTTTCCACGCAGCCGTCAAAAACTTTATTGACAGCCATCACGTCAATACCGCTGCTTGCCAGCAGAGCTTTTTCCGTGCGGGCGTTTTCTTCCAGCTTGCGTAGATTTATTTCCAGAACTGGCATATACATTTTATTTTCCTCCCGCCATGCTTAAACGGGCATTACGTTTCTGCGCCCGATGGTAAATGTACTCCGCGACGACAACCGCCAGCACGGCTCCGCCAATAATTTTCCCGGCGTACTGGAAATATCCGCCCATATCAATTTGAGAAGGCGGAATAAATAACAGCGCAACGGCAAAGGCGATAGAAAGAAAGCCCAGCGCGGGTAAAATAGCCGGTAAAACCTTGCCCGGAATTTTAAAACTTCTTGGCGTATCCGGCTGGGTCTTACGTAAACGCCAGAACGCCGGGAACATCACCAGGTAAGGAATAAAATAGGTGATGGTCGTTAGCGCCGTTAACATCCAGTAAGCCGCCGCAACGCTTGGCGAAATAAAAGTCGAAAAACACAGGACCGTGACAATAATCGCCTGTACAGTCAAGGCAAAGGCGGGCGTTTTCCACACCGGATGTAATTTGCCGATTCGGTCCCCCAGCAGATTATCTTCACGCGAGGCTTCCTGGAGCATATAAATCGGCCCCACCAGCCAGGAGTTAATCTGCCCGAGAGCGCCAAAAAACATACAGATGGCCATAACAGGAATTAACCACGGCATATGCAGCGTATCCGCAGCAGCATGCATAGCCTGCATGACGCCTGCCACAATGTCGGTTTTCCCGGCGGGTAAAAGCGTATTTAGCGCCCAAGTGCCGACCATATAGATCCCAACGATAACGGCGGCGGAGACGGCCATCGCTCGCGGAAAATCACGTTGTGGATTACGGGTACGCCCGGCAATCATCGGAGCGACCTCCAGTCCGGCAAACGCAAACATCATGCTGGATAAGAAAACGATCGTATCCCAGTGTCCGAGATCCGGAATCCAGTTTTTCGCTGTAGTGTAGTCCGTCTGCATCTGGTGTCCGGTACATAGCCATACCACCGCCAGCAAAATGAGGTTGGCGGAGGGAATAAATACGCCGCACCAGGCGCTGATGCTATTAATAATTTTTGTCCATTCCATCCCGCGGATATTCATCAGCGTTAATAGCCAGAAAATTACCGCGGAACCAATACCGATAAACGCTTTATTTTCCGCCAGGCCGCCGCCGATCATATAGCCCAACGCGGTAAAGCCGAATTGCAGCATTAATGGGAAAAACAGTACGCAGGAAAAGAGAAAACAAACCACGACAATCCATGCAATACGTTTACCAAATGCCTCTTTAATCCAGACAAATATCCCGCCATCTTTCGGCCAGCCGGTTGACAGCTCGCCGCATACCATCGCTAAAGGAAAAAACAAGCAGAATGCGGCTATCACCCATAGCAACATGGCCGATGCCCCGTAAGGCGCCACGTTAGGGATTTGCCGCAAACTCAGAATAGCGATGACATTCATAAAGACAATGTCTTTGATGCCAAGTAAGCCAGAATTCGTGTTACTCATGGCCATCTCCTGTTATGCATTCAGGCATCACTGCCCTCTTCTTATCATCTGACGACGGGCTTCAGCATGAAACTGAAGCCCAAAACAGTATTAATAAATGTCGTACTTGACCATGTCTTCGTAACTGTCTTCCCGACGAATCAGACGCGTCTCACCATTTTTATCGATCATCACCACGCCCGTGCGCGGACGGTTGTTATAAACGGTTTGACTTTCAATGGTGTATGCCCCGGCGTCAAGAAACGCGACAATATCGCCAACATGAGTCTCCTTCGGCAGTAAAAACTCTTCACCTTTCACTCCCATGTGGAAATAATCTCCGCCATCACACAGCGGCCCGGCTAATTTTATCCAGGCGTCGTGCGCTGCCGTCATGCGAGAGGCGTTATAGACATAAAAGAACCAGTCAAAATGCTGGCTGTCAGAGAGTACGCTGTAACCAGCGTCGACAAATTTCCATTCAACGTGGCATTCCACATTGCCGTTAAGATCGTAATTTGTTTTACGTTTTTCGCAGGAGACTTCCGTCAGTAAAACCGCCGCCGACCCGGTCACTTTACGTCCCGGTTCAATACATATTTCCACATCGGTACGCCATTTATGCACTTCGCGAATGACCGCATCGGCAAAATCCTGGGCGGTAATACCGGCATACATATTATCTTTTAACGGGTCGCCATTCTCGTCGTCATATTTATAGGGAACCGGAATTCCGCCGCCCACGTTGATCAAATCAAATTTAATACCGAGCACCTCTTCCAGGCGACGGGATTCATCCACCAGCACTTTAGTCGCTTTTGCGAAAGGCTCTGACTCCGGCACCTGATCGCCCACATGCATATGCAAGCCACGCAAATGCACATAAGGCATCGCCAGAATGCGGCGGCAGGTTTCTTCCGCCTGTTCCAGGTCGAGACCCGACTTCGCATGGAAAGCGGTAACCAGTTCCGCATGCGTCGCCGAGGGAACATTCGGCTCCACACGGACGCAAACATTGGCGACTTTCTTCAGCTTGCGAGAGATGGCATCAATATGTTCCAGCTCATACAGGCTATCAACATTAATAAGATACAGATCGTTAGCGATGGCATACTCCAGATCGGCAGGCTTTTTCACCACGCCGTTGAAGACGATCTGATCGCCGCGAAAGCCTATCTCCAGACACTTGCGAACCTCATATTGTGAGTTTGCCTCCGCGCAAATTCCGGCGTCACGAATGGCTTTCAACACCCCCATGACCGAGCAGGTTTTTGACGCAAAGAAGGTTTTGGTATTTTTATGCGCCGCAAATGCCTGCTGGATTTCATGAATGTTACGAATAATCTCCGGCTCAGAAAACACATAGAACGGCGTGGGGTACTGGCGCGCCAGAGCGTCCAGATCGACCCCTTCAAAACACAAATGACCGTCTTTGTGCTGGAAACGGCGATCGCCGTTGATTACCTGCTCACGTAGCTGGTTGTAATTCTGCATAATCGAGTCAGTCATAACGCCCTCTGCTTAATGTTTATGGTAAAAATCCGCATTCTTTACAGGGATAAAGCAAAAGGCATGCCACTATTTTTTATAAAAATAATCAATTACTTATAAAAATAAGCTATTTCTCATTTTCGTCATTGAGTTTGCTATTCATCACAACGACGAAAATTCGTCACTTTTATAATGGCAACATGAACAATAGATATGAGGAATGCGTGTATGGCATCCACCAATCAGGAACTGGCCTCGGCGCTCAGGATGTTTTCCCGCTTTTTCGATTTGATTCATCAGCCGTTGGCCGTCATTAATGAGCGTGGTGAATACGTTTACTACAATCAGGAAAGCGCGGATCTGGACGGCTACAGTATTGAACGGGCAATGGGAAAACATATGCTGGATGTTTATCCGGGCATGAAAGAGACGCAAAGTACGATGCTTTCATCGTTAAAAAAAGGCGTGGAATACATTGGCCATTATCAAATTTATTACAATGCGCGAGGCCAGGCCGTTGACTATCAGCACACCACCGCGCCGCTCTATGCAAGCGATGGCGGCATGGTCGGCGTTATCGAAATCGGCAGGAATATGTCTGGCGTCAGGCGGCTCCAGGAGCAGGTGGTAGAACTGAACCAACTGCTGTATGCCGATCACCATGAGAAGCACCATGCCATTATTACCGAAAACCCGGAAATGCTCAGTAATATCGCCAAAGCCAAACGGCTGGCCGCCAGTAATATTCCGGTGACGATTGTCGGGGAGACGGGAACGGGTAAGGAGCTATTTTCCCGCCTTATACATCAATGCAGCAAGCGGGCGAATAAGCCATTTATCGCCCTGAACTGCGGCGCTCTACCGCCTACGCTTATCGAAAGTACGCTTTTCGGCACCGTGCGCGGCGCCTATACCGGCGCGGAAAATAGCCAGGGCTATCTGGAGTTGGCAAACGGGGGAACGCTCTTTCTTGATGAGCTGAACGCCATGCCGATAGAGATGCAAAGTAAGCTGCTGCGATTCTTGCAGGATAAAACCTTCTGGCGCCTCGGCGGACAGCAGCAACTCCACTCTGATGTCAGGATCGTTGCCGCCATGAACGAAGCGCCCGTCAAATTAATTCAACAAGAACGTCTGCGGGCAGATCTTTTTTATCGGTTGAGCGTCGGAATGTTAACGTTACCGCCGCTGCGCGCCCGCCCGGAAGATATTCCCTTACTGGCGAATTATTTTATTGATAAATACCGTAATGACGTGCCGCAGGACATTCACGGATTAAGCGAGACGGCGCGTGCTGATCTGCTCAATCACGCCTGGCCGGGTAATGTCAGGATGCTGGAAAACGCGATTGTACGCAGCATGATCATGCAGGAAAAAGATGGGCTGCTCAAACACATCATTTTTGAACAGGACGAGTTAAATTTAGGCGTACCGGAAACCGCGCCGGAAAATCCCCTTCCCTCGTCACCCGATCCGCAGTATGAAGGGTCGCTGGAGGTACGGGTTGCCAACTACGAAAGGCATTTAATAGAAACCGCGCTGGATACGCATCAGGGGAATATTGCCGCCGCGGCCCGCAGCCTTAACGTATCCCGCACCACGTTACAGTACAAAGTACAAAAATACGCTATTCGCTTCGGCGTGGTGCGTAATTGACATCGGCCAGCGGCATCGCGCCGCTGGCAAAGCTATTATCCTTCGTTATGCATTTCCAGGTTTTCCATTTCGTTCTGGAACAGCACCGCTTTGGCGTCGTCATTACGTAATGAATCCAGGAAGTCGAGGTATTGCTGGTCTACGTCTTTGGTGACATATACCCCGTTAAATACCGAACATTCAAACTGCTGGATATCCGGATTTTCCGCGCGCACGGCTTCGATCAGATCGTTCAGATCCTGGAAGATAAGCCCGTCTGCGCCGATGATCTGACGAATCTCATCCACCTCGCGACCATGCGCGATCAGCTCATTGGCGGTCGGCATATCAATGCCATAGACGTTGGGGAAACGAATTTCCGGCGCGGCGGACGCCAGATAAACCTTCTTCGCGCCGGCTTCCCGGGCCATCTCGATGATCTGCTCTGATGTGGTGCCACGCACGATGGAATCATCCACCAGCAGGACGTTCTTATCGCGGAATTCCGCGCGATTAGCATTGAGCTTACGGCGCACGGATTTACGGCGTAGCTGTTGGCCCGGCATGATAAAGGTACGTCCCACGTAACGATTTTTGACAAATCCCTGGCGGTACGGCTTGCCGAGAATACGGGCAATTTCCAGTGCGATATCGCAGGAGGTTTCCGGGATAGGGATCACGACGTCGATGTCCAGATCTTCCCATTCACGAGCGATTTTTTCGCCAAGTTTGGTGCCCATATTCACACGAGCGCTGTAGACGGAGATCTTGTCGATAAAGGAGTCCGGACGAGCAAAGTAAACGTACTCGAACAGACAGGGGTTACTGACCGGATTATCCGCGCACTGGCGCGTGAACAGTTGCCCCTTTTCGGTAATATAGATAGCTTCGCCCGGCGCGACATCGCGCAGAAACTCAAAGCCCAGCGTATCCAGCGCCACGCTTTCAGAAGCGACCATATACTCCGTACGACCATCGCCAACGTCACGCTTGCCCAGCACTAACGGGCGAATGCCGTGCGGATCGCGAAAAGCCACCATGCCGTGGCCGATAATCATCGCCACGCAGGCATAGGCGCCGCGGATTTGACGGTTAGTCGCGGCAATCGCGGCAAAAATATTGTCGGCTTCCAGCGGATAGTGACGGAAGTTGTCGAGCTCGCTGGCGAAAATATTGAGCAGGATTTCGGAATCGGAGGTGGTGTTGATATGACGGCGCTTTTCTTCAAACAGCTTTTTACGTAGCTCGTGCGCGTTAGTCAGGTTGCCATTATGGGCCAACGTGATGCCATACGGCGAGTTAACGTAAAAAGGTTGCGCTTCGGAAGCGCTGGAGCTGCCTGCGGTAGGGTAGCGCACATGGCCGATCCCCATGTTGCCCTGCAAACGCTGCATGTGGCGAGCTTCAAAAATATCGTTCACCAGCCCGTTTGCCTTACGCAAGCGGAAGCAGTTATTCGCATCAATGGTGATGATACCGGCAGCATCCTGACCACGATGCTGGAGCACTGTTAACGCGTCATAAATCGACTGGTTGACCGGCATAACACCGGCGATACCGACAATACCGCACATACGTCATTTTCCTCGTTAAGCCACATCTCAGAACCTGTTACGTCCTGGGCAAGAAACTCGACGAGCTTTGCAGATAGTCAAAGAACCATCTGATGATGAAGCTGAACTGCGGGATGAGCTGCGATTTGCTCCAGTCTTCGCTTTTCGACAAGCCGGTAAAGGTATCAAGGAAGAACAGAATGGCGGCGACAATCAGCGCGCCTCGCAGTGCGCCGAAACAGATCCCCAACACCCGGTCAGTTCCCGACAGGCCGGTCTTCTCTACTAGCTGACCTATCACAAAATTCACGATAGCGCCGACGATAAGCGTCGCGATAAACAGTACCGCGATAGCAATCCCATTACGAACCAGTTCGTCTTCAAAGCCCGTAAACCAGACAGACAGGTAAGTGTAGTAGTGACTGGCGACAAAGAAAGCACAACCCCACGTCACCAGCGATAACGCTTCACGAACAAAGCCGCGGATCAGGCTAACCAGACAGGAAAAAGCAATCACCGCGATAATGGCGTAATCAATCCAGACCATAGATGTCCCACGATTTTACGCCCTGTCGTCCTGTTCGGGGCGCATTCTAACAGAAAAAGAAAACGTTTGCGTAGGGATTTCCTTCCCACGCGTAAATAAAAATGGCGCTGAAAAAATATTCAACGCCATCACACTTTTTATCTCTTCGGGCACAACCAGAAGAGCTGCCATCGGCCTGATAAGCGCAGGATACCAGGTTTATTCCTTCTGCCGGATGACGGCGTAAACCCCTTATCCAGCCTACAGAACTTCGGCTATTACCAGGTGAACACCGTAGGCCTTAACGCTGCGCGCTCAGGCAAAACGCGCCTTAGTTCGGGCTATATCCCATCACCACGCCGCTTAACCCGGAAATCTGCTTGAGCTCGCCAAGCGATCCTTTCATCTTATCTTTCGACGCATCCGGCCCGACGAGAATACGGGTTATTTTACCCTGTACCGGCGTTGAGGGGGAAGTATAAACCCGGAACCCGGCGGAACGAAGCTTGCCGACTATCTCGTTGACTTTATCCGCATTTTTCAGCGCGCCCAACTGTACGACATAGGCTTTGCCGGTCGGCGCAGGTTTATCGTCGGCGACTGGTTGCGGCGCGGGCGTCGGCGTGGAAGCGGCGACAACCGGCTGTTGCGGTTTAGGCTGCGGCTTCGGCTTTTCAACCGGCTTCGGTTTAGACGTCTCCGCCGGTATCGGATCAAGCTCAACATTGTTAGACGCCATGCGCGACGGGTCCAGCGATGGCGCTGCCGCATCTCCCGCCCGCACCTCTTCAGCCGCCCCTTCCGGCGGCTGTGTCGGCAGCGCCTGCGTTGCGGCAGGCATCATATCCGGCTCATCACGGTCGCCAGGCTTCGGTACCAGTGGAATCGCAGCAAATTCATCCCGATAATGCTTTTTCTGTCCGTCCAGCAGACCGGGAAGCACAATAACCCCCAGCGCGACTAACACAATCGTGCCGACTAAACGATTCTGAAACTTACTCGCCACCGATTCTCCCCGCGTCTATCACTTCCATAACATGTGCGACGGTGTGGAACGATCCGCACACCAGCACGGTATCTTCTGGCTGCGCCGCGTCGATAGCGGCCTGCCATGCCTGCGCGACGCTATCATAGACATTCCCTTTCCCCAGATGTTCCAGAAGTTGTTCCGCCGTCGCGCCGCGCGGCCCCTCTAACGGAGCACAATACCAGTCGTCAACCACGCTTTTCAACCAGGCTAACGTGCCGGCGATATCTTTATCATGCAGCATACCAATCACCGCAAGCACGCGCCCGCGTTTCGGCAACATTTTCAGACGACCCGTCAGGTATTCCGCCGCGTGAGGATTATGGGCAACATCAAAGATAACGCGCGGCGACTCACTCACGATTTGAAAACGTCCCGGCAAGGTAGCCTGCGCAATACCGTCGCGAATCGCCTGCTCGTCAATGTTCAACCTGCTGGCGCGCAGCGCGGCCAGAGCGGTGGCGGCATTCGGCTGGGGAACCTGCGGCAACGGCAGTCCGGCAAGCGTGCCGTCACCATCGGTAAACGCCCAGTGGGTCGCTGTCACCTCATAACGCCAGTCAACGCCGCGACGCCGCAACAGCGCGCCGGTCTCCTGCGCGACATCCGCGATGGTTGCCGGCATTTCCGGTTCGCCGACGATAGCGGGTTTTTCCGCACGAAAAATCCCGGCCTTCTCGCGGCCGATACTTTCGCGATCCGGCCCCAGCCAGTCAGTATGGTCAAGCGCGATGCTGGTAATTACCGCTACATCGGCATCCACAATGTTCGTGGCGTCCAGGCGCCCGCCCAACCCGACCTCCAGAATCACCACGTCAAGGTTAGCCTGTTTAAACAGCCACAATGCCGACAACGTACCATATTCAAAATAGGTCAATGAAATATCGCCGCGCGCCGTTTCTATTTCCGCAAAGGACGCGGTATGCGCGGATTCCGCTAATTCTTTCCCCTGCACGCGCACGCGCTCGGTGTAACGTACCAGATGAGGCGAACTATAGACGCCCACACGGTATCCCGCCGCGATTAACACCGACTCCAGCGTGCGACAGGTCGTACCTTTGCCGTTGGTTCCCGCAACGGTAAAAACGAACGGCGCAGGCTTGAGGATGTCCAGACGCGCTGCCACCTGGCTTACGCGCTCAAGGCCTAAATCGATACTCTTGCTGTGCAGGTTTTCCAGATAAGAAAGCCACGAGGCCAGGGGCGACGCAGCTTGAGGTATAGATTTGTTTTTCATTGATTCCGCTGCTTCTTTACGGTGAAAAGCAAAAGGGCAGAGCCTGCGGCCCTGCCCTTTTCAGTTATCAGACCTCAGACTCCTGATCCGGCGCCGGAGGCACCACCACGCCTTCACGCGGGGCGTCCGGGTTCGGCGCGGGCAGATTCATCAGCTTCGCCAGAATGCTCGCCAGCTTCAGGCGCATTTCCGGGCGGCGGACGATCATATCAATAGCGCCTTTTTCGATCAGGAACTCACTGCGCTGGAATCCTGGCGGGAGCTTCTCACGAACGGTTTGTTCGATAACGCGCGGGCCGGCGAAGCCAATCAGGGCTTTTGGCTCGGCGATGTTGAGATCGCCCAGCATCGCAAAACTGGCGGAAACGCCGCCCATTGTCGGATCGGTCAATACCGAAATGTAGGGCAGACCACGTTCCTGCATTTTCGCCAGCGCAGCAGAGGTTTTCGCCATCTGCATCAGCGACATCAACGCTTCTTGCATACGCGCGCCGCCGGAAGCAGAGAAACACACTAACGGACAGTTGTCTTCCAGCGCCTGTTCAACGGCGCGAACGAAGCGTGCGCCAACGACAGACCCCATTGAGCCGCCCATGAACGCGAATTCAAACGCGGCGGCGACAACCGGCATACCGTGAAGCGTCCCTTTCATGACCACCAGCGCGTCTTTCTCGCCGGTTTCTTTCTGCGCGGACGCCAGTCTGTCTTTATATTTTTTGGAGTCGCGGAACTTGAGCACGTCTTTTGGCTCCAGCTCGCTACCTAACTCCACAAGGGAACCTTCATCTAACAGGCTATGCAGGCGATTGCGCGCCGACATGCGCATATGATGGTCACACTTAGGACAGACCTCAAGATTACGTTCCAGCTCAGCGCGGTATAAAACCTGACCGCAGCTATCACACTTGGTCCACACCCCTTCAGGAATGCTAGCCTTGCGGGTGGGAGTAATGTTGCTTTTAATTCGTTCAATCCAGCTCATTGGTGACCTTTCTGCCTGAACCTTAGTCAGCTTTATTATAAGGGGCGCATAATGCCATTTTTGCCCCCAACAGACCATGAATGTTGCACATTAAAACATAACAGCCCGAAACTTTGGATAAAAAAGTGGTCGAACCGCTGAGTTACTTTCTATTTTGCGGCACGCGACGCAGCGCGCTTATGCCGGACAATCTCAATGACGCCAGGTAATATCGAAACCACGATAATCCCCACAATCAGCAGCTTAAGGTTATCCTGAATCAACGGTATCGTACCGAAGAAATAACCGGCGTAGGTAAAGAGCAGCACCCACAGCAGCGCGCCGATGACGTTATAGGCGGCAAAATGCCGATAGGACATGTGCCCCATCCCTGCCACAAACGGCGCAAAGGTTCTGACGATCGGCACGAAGCGAGCGAGAATGATAGTTTTACCGCCGTGTTTTTCATAAAACTGGTGGGTTTTATCCAGATAACTGCGGCGGAAAATTTTCGAATTCGGATTACTGAACAGTTTTTCGCCGAACAGTCGACCAATCGTGTAATTTACCGCATCGCCGACAATTGCGGCGATCAGCATTAACGCCACCATGACATGCACATTGAGATCGTTGGTTTCCAGCGAAGCCAGCGCCCCGGCGACAAACAGCAGCGAGTCGCCTGGCAGGAACGGCGTGACGACCAGGCCGGTTTCACAAAACAGAATCAAAAACAAAATAGCGTACACCCAGACGCCGTACTCCGCGACCAGCTCCGCCAGATGCACATCGATGTGCAGAATAAAATCAATAATAAAGTAGATCAGGTCCATATTTGTCTTTGCCTTTCTACCCGACACGTTTCGGGTGTACGATTCGGATTAGTCCGCCAGAAATAGCGGGCCCATTGGCGGTTTTGGAAGGTCAAACCGGTCAGGGTAATCTACCGCAACCAAATATAGCCCTTCCGCCTTCGCCGTTGCCGCCGCCAGCGTTCTGTCCCTGGCCGCTAACAGCTCTGCGATCCAGCTCTCCGGCTGGTTGTGAGCGCCTACTTCCAGCAGGCTGCCGACAATATTCCTGACCATATGATGAACAAAGGCATTCGCTTTGATATCGACCACCACATAAGGGCCGTGGCGGGTAACGTTGATGTGCATCACATTACGCCACGGCGTGCGCGACTGGCACTGCACCGCGCGAAACGAGGTAAAATCATTTTCGCCAAGCAGACACTGCGCCGCGCGATGCATCCGCTCTGCATCCAGCGGCTCATAGTAATGCGTCACGCCTTTTGCTAACACCGCAGGACGCAGTCGATGATTGTAGATGATATAGCGATAACGGCGAGCCGTAGCGCTAAATCGCGCGTGAAAATCATCCGGTACAGTTTTCACCCAGCGCACGGCAATGTCACCAGGCAAATTCGCATTTACCCCCAGCGTCCATGCCGCATCTTTGCGCAATGCGGTCGTTTCGAAATGGACAACCTGCCCGGTGCCGTGAACGCCGGCATCGGTGCGCCCGGCGCAGAACACGTTAATAGGTTCATTTGCCACCTGCGAGAGCGCTTTTTCCAGCTTTTCCTGCACACTGCGCACTTCATTCTGACGCTGCCAGCCATAATACTTGCTGCCGTCGTACTCAATACCCAGCGCAATTTTATAGACCGGCGATGATTGCTGTCCGGACATCAGTACAGATACTCCTGCACCAGCTTCTCCGCAATTTTAACGGCCATCAGCGCACCGCCGAAACGCACGTTGTCCGCCACTGACCAGAACTGAATTTGTTCCGGCATACCGTAATCATTATGCACACAGCCAATAGAGAGCTGTGGATTGCCGGAAGCGTCGCCCACCTGCGTCGGGTAATCCGTCTCTTCTGACAGTACGATATCTTCACCGCGGGAAAACGCCTCGCGCGCCTCTTCCGCCGCCAGCGGACGGAGCGCTTCAAAGCTCACCATCTGCGCATGGCCATAGAACACCGGCGACTGCACGACACTGGCGGAGATCATCACGCCATCGTCCTGCAAAATTTTACGCACTTCATCGACGATACGACGTTCCTGGCGCACGCTGCCTTCACGATCCGGCAGCAGCGGCAGCATATTGAACGCCAACTGGCGGCCAAAGAAATCATCTTCATCAATCGGTATGCCGTTAAGCAGCTTCGCACTCTGTCCGGCCAGCGCATCGACCGCTTTTTTCCCCTGTGCGGACGCTGATAACATACTGGTGACGGCGATGCGCGACAGTCCCCCCTGATCGATTAACGGCTTGAGCGCCGCCAGCAGTTGACTGGTCAGACTATCGGCGACCGCAATCACGTTACGGTTGCGGTAATCCGCCAGTACATACGGGTTAACTTCCGGCACGACCAGCGGCACATCAGGCTCCAGCGCGAACAGACCGCTGGAATCTATCACCAGGCAACCTGCATTGGTCGCGTCGTCTATCCAGGCAGCCGATGCCTCTGCGCCGGCAACGAAAAACGCCAACTGCGCCTGCGTCCAGTCAAAGTCCGCCGCATCCTGGACAATGACCGACTTGCCACCAAAACGGAGGTGCTCGCCCGCGCTTTCATGACGCGCCAACGCATAAATTTCACCGACCGGGAACTGACGTTCAGCCAGTGTTTCAAGCAGGGCTTCGCCTACGGCGCCCGTTGCGCCCAGAATGGCAATGTTCCAGCCTTCAGACATGGTGATTTACTCCAGAAATACATAAGCGTCCCTGTCGCATTATTCGACAGGGAGCATTAAGAAGACATTAATGTGCCGGGTGATGAACAGCGTTAAAACCTAGCTTACACAGCAAGGCGGCTGCCGTTTCGTCGTCACACATCACGTATAAAGACGACCATTCACGGCGCTCAAGATAATTTTTACGCAATTTATCAAATTCACCCGGAATTCCAGCGACTTTACGCAGCGGCGCATCGTCGCGGCGCACATCATACACCAAATGCGCCAGTCTTTTCAGCGTCGGTTGATCCAGCGGGCCGTGAAGCGTAATACGATCAAACTCAGGCGCAGGCAGTAATGTCTCCAGCGCGACACGCTGCTCGCGACCGATAAACGCGCTATACGCCTCAAAGACCTGGGTGGTGCCGCGCGCTTTGCCTTCCAGCGTATAGCCGGCAATATGCGACGTGCCGATATCCACGGCTTCCAGTAGCGCGACGTTAAGATCCGGTTCGCCCTCCCACACATCAAGCACCACGCTCAGCGGCTGCCCGGCATTGAGTCGCGCCAGCAATGCGGCGTTATCCACCACCGGGCCGCGGCAGGCGTTAATGAGAATGACGCCGGGTTTCAGTCGACGGATCAGCGTCTCATCGGCCAGATGCAGCGTTTTGTACGGTCCGTCTTTATAGAGCGGCGTATGGAAAGTCAGGACATCCGCTTCCTGCACCAGCTCATCCAGCGTACGAAAATCACCCTCGTCCCCGCGTGCGGCGCGTGGCGGATCGCACAGCAACGTGCGGATACCCAACGCTTCAAGCCTGGTCTGTAGCCGGCTTCCGACGTTACCCACGCCGACAATCCCTATAGTGCGATCGCGTAACGAAAAGCCGTCACGTTCGGCCAGCATCAACAGCGCGGAAAACACATACTCCACCACGGCGATAGCATTACAGCCGGGCGCGGCTGAAAAACCGATGCCCGCCTGCTTCAGCCATGCCTCATCCACATGATCGGTGCCTGCCGTAGCAGTACCAACGAAGTTAATCGGCGTGCCGCTCAGCAGCGATTCATTCACTTTCGTGACCGAACGCACCATTAACGCATCGGCATGGTTCAATTCTTCAACGGGGATCGGGCGACCCGGCACTGCCTTTACCTCACCCAGGCGGCTAAATAATTCGCGGGCGTAAGGCATATTTTCATCAACGAGAATTTTCACGACTGTCGTACCTGTTTGAGAACGAGAGTTAACCGGACAAGTGTGCCATAATCTGGCCGCCAGGCATATATTGCTCAGATTTATGGTTAAAGGATAATTAATTATGCATCCCATCTCCGGCGCCCCTGCACAGCCTCCAGGCGAAGGGCGTAATCCTCTTTCCGCTGCGAGCGAGCAGCCGCTTTCCATGCAACAGCGTACGGTACTGGAAAGGCTGATCACGCGCCTGATTTCACTGACCCAGCAGCAAAGCGCGGAAGTATGGGCCGGAATGAAACACGATCTGGGGATAAAAAATGACGCGCCGCTACTGTCGCGCCACTTCCCCGCCGCTGAACAGAATCTTACCCAGCGTCTGGGCGTAGCGCAGCAAAATCACGCCAATCGTCAGGTACTTTCACAGCTAACAGAGCTGCTTGGCGTCGGGAATAATCGTCAGGCCGTCAGCGATTTTATCCGTCAGCAATACGGTCAAACCGCGCTTAGCCAGCTTACGCCCGATCAACTCAAAAACGTGCTGACGCTTCTGCAACAAGGGCAGCTTTCCATTCCGCAGCCGCAGCAACGTCCGGCAACGGATCGGCCATTATTGCCTGCTGAACATAATACGTTGAATCAGTTGGTGACGAAGCTGGCGGCCGCGACCGGCGAGTCAAACAAACTTATCTGGCAATCAATGCTGGAACTCTCCGGCGTGAAAAGCGGCGAGCTCATTCCGGCAAAACAGTTTACCCATCTGGCGACATGGCTACAGGCGCGGCAGACGCTGTCACTACAACACGCACCTACGCTACATACGCTGCAGGCTGCGTTAAAACAACCGCTGGAACCGGACGAACTCACAGCGATCAAAGAGTATGCCCAACACACTTATCAAATTCAGCCGCAAACGGTGCTGACCACCGCCCAGGTGCAGGATTTACTTAACCATATTTTCCTGCGTCGCGTAGAGCGGGAGGCGGATGAGCTCGAACCGCTCTCTATTCAACCCATCTACCGCCCGTTTGCGCCGATGATTGAAACCGTGAAAAATCTGTCTGCGCGACCAGGCCTGTTGTTTATCGCGCTAATAATTGTACTGGCGCTTTTCTGGCTGGTTTCTTAACCACGCCGGAACGATAATATCGTCACCAGGATGCCAACCACTGCGGAGATCGCTCCCGCGAGAAATACGGAAGGATAGCCGCATGACGTGGCCAGCATGCCCGCCAGCGGGCCGGTAACGCCGTAGGAGATATCCTGAAACGCGGCGTAGCCGCCGAGCGCCGTACCGCGTACCTGTGCAGGTACGCGTTTCACAACCTCCACGCCCAGCGCCGGGAAAATCAGTGAACACCCTGCCCCGGTGAGCGCCGCGCCTACCAGCGCTATCCAGGCCGTCGGCGCCAGCCACAAGAGCAGCAACCCTGCCGTCTCAACCAGCAATGAGACAACGGCGACCTTCACGCCGCCAAAGCGATCCGGCATCCAACCGAACAATATGCGCATCAGTACAAACGCACCGCCAAACGCGGTCAGGGTGAATCCCGCCATCGTCCAGCCATTGCTGACAAAATAAAGTGAAATAAACGTACCGATGACGGCAAAGCCCACGCCCTGCAATGCCAGGCCCAGGCCCGGTTTCCAGATAAGCCCGACCACGCTCCACAGTGAAGGTCGCTCCCCCGTATACGCAGGCACTTTACGCACGGTGCCGTTGAATGCCCAGGCCAGCAGCGGTAAAACCATCGTCGTCCCCGCCAGCGCCGCGAAGCCAAAGTGGCTATGGATCAGCAAGCCCAACGGCGCACCGGCCGCCAGCGCGCCGTAAATCGCCATTCCGTTCCACGACATCACCTTACCGGAACGCGTTGGGCCAACCAGCCCCAGTCCCCAGGTCAGGGTTCCGGTCAGCAGCTGACTTTCGCCAAATCCGAGGATCAAACGCCCGACAATAAGCAGCGCGAATTTTACCGGCGCGGAAACCGGCAGCAGCGCGGCCAGGAGCCAGGCGGCGCCCGCCAGCCCGCAGGCAAACATCCCCTGTAACGCCGATCGTTTAGCGCCATATTGATCCGCCAGCCGTCCGGCATAGCCGCGCGTCAGTACCGTCGCAAAAAACTGAATGCCCACGGCGATCCCAACCATCGTATTGCTATAGCCCAGTTCGTGATGGACAAAAAGCGGGATGACGGGTAACGGCAGGCCGACCGTCATATAGGTCAGGAAAGCCGCAAAGGCGATGCGGAACAGCGAAAAATTCGCAGACGGGGTCGTTGTTTTTTGGCTAACTGCTGTCATGCATTACTCCAGAATGCAGAGTAAGGCGGGGAAAGGCCACGCCCCCCTCTACCTGAACGTCAGGATTAAGGTGCGTTGGATAACGTTAAACGCTTACGCATTATCGGAAGGATAATGTAGAAAGTGAAGTCTGCCTGTGAGACGCGAAACTTGTCAACCTTGAAATTGCAGCCAGGCTATCAACGTGGCGGCGTGTCATCAAACAGAAAGGGAAAGACCGCTTTCATCCCTCTCACCTTAAACCGTCCGGTCACCTGCTTGCGCTGTTCTGGCGTCAGTAACCTGAACATCATCTCCCAGATATCTTCAGGCTCCGCTTCCTGTAAGGAAATGGGTTCTGGCGTCGGTTCCTCTCCGCTGTCGTCAAGATAACGATGAACATAAAGAGGGAAAACAGATATATGAAACTCCTCGGCCTTTGATTTAACACGCTTACGCCTGACACCCTCTTTCCCTTCGCTGTACTTATACAAACGTTCGCGAACCGCAGGCTCGCTTCCCGGAAACCCCGGTAAGCCAAGACATTCCTTAACCGTGAACCATTCCTTTGCCATCGGTTTCTTTCCTTTCCCCTGATGAAATAAAAATATTTCTTCTTTTTCGCGAAATTTTGCTTTCTTTCTGGCACTATTCTCAGAGTGAAAAAGAAAGTAACTTTCTTTTTCTCGCGCTAATTTTTACCTTAAAAATATCGGTGCCGATAACACATCTTCTTAGGATTACAGAATGGAACCAAAAAGCCAAGACTGGCATCGTGCAGATATTAAAAGTGCACTTGAAAAAAGAGGTATTACGCTCAGAGATCTTTCTCGTCAGGCCGGTTTATCACCTGATTCACTGCGCAATGTCTTTACCCGTTCCTGGCCGAGAGCTGAACGGATTATTGCGGACGCGCTGGGCATCACGCCGAAAGAGATCTGGCCGTCGCGCTATGATGATATGCAAATAAAAAATGATGCCGATACCGCAGAATAATAGTTAATGCTGAATAAATTGGCCTTAACTTATCAATCCCAACAATTAATAAATATTTAAACTTATTCTATTGGAAATAGTAATAGCACTATCTGTCATGCTTCCCGAATCAAATACTGTTAAAGCATTACGTCATTGCTATTACGTATTTTATTAACAGGAATCATTATGAGTTGGGATAAAAGAATGGCGGTTAATTATGCCAAAACGCATGCAGGTTCTCATTCTCAAGGCCGGTGTGCGGAATTTACCCGAAAGGCAATTCAGGCGGGCGGTATCACGCTGGGGCATACATATCATGCGAAAGATTATGGCCCAATGTTAAGAAGCGCCGGATTCACCGCTATTGGTACCTATGAAATGCCGCGCGAGGGTGACGTCATCATTATTCAACCTTACGCTGGCGGAAACCCGAGCGGTCACATGGCGATATACGATGGTGCACAGTGGTATTCAGATTTTAAACAACGCGATCTGTGGGCCGGCCCGGGCTACCGGGCAGCCAGGCCCTCATATACCATCTACAGGAAGAATTAATGAAAACGTTCTCCCTTGTCGCGCTTATCCTGTTGCTTTGTAGTTGCTCTGCGCCTCATCACGACAGTACGCAGGCCGTGAAGCAGTTCTATACCTCATGGATGACGACGTTCACGAACGATGTGAATACCCCTGACGACACCACCGCCTTAATGCAACGTTACGTTGCTAAAGAGGTTATTCATCGCCTGGCGCTAATACAGTCCCTTTATGAACAGGAGATTGTGGGGGCAGATTATTTTATGTATGCGCAGGACTATGCGCCAGAGTGGATTCCACAGTTACGGGTTGGGAAGGCACACCCTTTCCTCGGCGGAGAAAAAGTGGATGTTCTGTTGGCTACAGAGTCAACGCCCATCCACCTGGAAGTTTATACCCGTTGGGAAGAGGGACGCTGGAAAATTTACCGCGTTCGGGATGCTGACAGGGGTTATGAACAGCCGATTTATGACGCAGGCGCCATCACCCAGGCTGAGGCCTGGTCAGCGAAAGTCGCGCCGGAATATAAGAAGCATTAAAAAAGGGAACCGCCATCGGTCTCTTGTTCGTACCGGAGAGGTTAAAGCGCCTCTTGCATCAGGCTCTTATTCTGTCGCTGAAAACAGTAAGCCGAAAATAACCCAGGCATTATTTAAAATATGAAGTATTATCGGTATCATTAGCCCACGGCTTCTCATTCGAACAACGCATAATATCGATGAAAAAACAAACAGATAAACAAAAGTCACCGCAAAGAGATATTGTGTATGCATAATTGCAAAAGCGAGTGAGGTAATAATAATACCGGAAACTCTTGAGTACCGACCCCAACCGATACTGCTGTTTAATAAAAACCCTCTGAATATAATTTCCTCCGCCACAGGAGCCAGAAAGCACATCGCCAGCGTGTTAAGAAATTTATGAAGAAAAAATTGCCTTGATGACTCGGCCATCCAGGGTTCCGGGCCACTAAAAGCATTGTAGAGAACGGTAAGGCACACCAGGGCCAGCGCCGGAAAAAAACATTCCACAAATGATAAGCGGCCCAATGATAAAAACGGATAATACTTTGAATAAATACTCCAGGCGGCAATCGCATAGACAAAAACAATACTATATATAAAAGGCGCAGCCAGACCTCCCAAATAAAGCCAGGCATAGGAAGGCGAAAATGAGGCAAAAACAAAAATGCCAAGCAAACCAAATAAAACAGCCACACAACTCAAACTATGCCTAATTTTATCTAATGTATTAGTTGGCATTTATAGAATATCCATATAATTTGTTGTTCCCTGAATGAAAAAACAGGTCGCATTAGCGACCTGTTTCATTATTGATACTACAACGTAATAGTCAGGCTTACAACTTACGCATCACCAGCGTGGCGTTGGTGCCGCCAAAACCGAAGCTGTTAGACATTACGGTAGTCAGTTCACGCTCGGTCGTTTCGGTCACGATGTTCAGACCCGCAGCCTGCTCATCCAGCTCTTCGATGTTGATACTCGGCGCGATAAAACCGTGCTCCAGCATCAGCAGAGAGTAGATAGCTTCCTGCACGCCTGCGGCACCCAGCGAGTGGCCGGTCATCGCTTTGGTTGCAGAAATTGCCGGGCTGTTATCGCCAAACACTTCACGGATTGCACCGAGTTCTTTCACGTCGCCTACCGGAGTAGAGGTACCGTGAGAGTTCAGGTAGTCGATCGGCGTGTCTACGCCGTGCATCGCCATCTGCATGCAACGTACTGCGCCTTCACCAGACGGAGCAACCATGTCTGCGCCATCGGATGTTGCGCCGTAACCGACGATTTCCGCATAGATATGCGCGCCGCGCGCCAGAGCGTGTTCCAGCTCTTCGACAACAACCATACCGCCACCGCCCGCGATGACAAACCCATCACGGTGCGCATCATAGGTACGGGACGCTTTTTCAGGCGTATCGTTATATTTGGTGGACAGTGCGCCCATCGCATCGAACTCACAGGCCATTTCCCAGCACAGCTCTTCGCCGCCGCCAGCAAAAACGATGTCCTGTTTGCCCAGTTGGATCTGTTCAACCGCATTGCCGATACAGTGTGCGGAGGTCGCGCAAGCGGAGCTAATGGAGTAGTTCACGCCATAAATTTTAAACGGCGTAGCGAGGCAGGCGGAAACGCCGGATGCCATTGCTTTCGTCACCACATACGGGCCCACGGCTTTCAGACCACGCGGGCTACGCATGGCGTCTGCGCCAAAGACTTGGAATTTCGGGGAGCCGCCGCCGGAACCTGCAATCAGGCCGACACGCGGGTTATTCTGATAGACTTCCGGCGCCAGACCGGCGTCGGCCACTGCCTGCTCCATAGACAGATAAGCATAGATGGAGGCGTCGCTCATAAAGCGCACGACTTTGCGGTCAATGAGGCCAGTGGTATCCAGTTTTACGTTGCCCCATACCTGGCTACGCATGCCGGCGTCCTTCAGCTCCTGAGAGAAAGTGATCCCTGAACGTCCTTCACGCAGAGATGCCAGGACTTCCTGCTGGTTATTACCGATGCTGGAAACGATGCCCAGGCCAGTAATCACTGCACGTTTCATTCAATACCTCTGTAATTCGCACTATTTTTAAGTTTCGATTGGCACAATAGCGTACACTTGTACGCCGAACAAGTCCGATCAGCCATTTAGTACGGAAATTTGCGCCATCAGGCACACATCGTTAAGATCGCGATACCGCCCGTCAGACGAGTAACTTACGTGAAACAATACGCCATACAACCCGCCACACTCGAATTTAACGCTGAGGGTACACCTGTTTCCCGAGATTTTGATGATGTCTATTTTTCTAATGACAATGGACTCGAAGAGACACGCTACGTTTTTCTTGGCGGCAATCGTCTTGCGGAGCGATTTCCCGTACATTCACATCCATTATTTATAGTCGCGGAAAGCGGTTTTGGCACCGGACTCAACTTCCTGACGCTGTGGCAGGCGTTTGACAGCTTTCGTTCTGCGCACCCACAGGCGACGCTGCAAAGGTTACATTTCATCAGTTTTGAGAAATTCCCGTTAACGCGCGACGATCTGGCGCTGGCGCACCAACACTGGCCGGAGCTCGCGCCCTGGGCAGAGCAGCTGCAGGCGCAATGGCCGCTGCCGCTCCCGGGGTGCCACCGCCTATTGCTGGATCGGGGTCGGGTGACGCTGGATTTGTGGTTTGGCGATATTAATGAGCTGACCGACCAACTGGACGCCACGCTGAATCAAACAGTCGACGCCTGGTTCCTCGACGGTTTTGCCCCGGCGAAAAATCCGGATATGTGGACGCCAAACCTGTTTAACGCGATGGCGCGGCTGGCGCGGCCCGGCGCAACGCTAGCGACGTTTACCTCGGCGGGTTTCGTCCGTCGGGGATTACAGGAAGCCGGTTTTACCATGCAAAAACGCAAAGGCTTCGGACGTAAACGCGAGATGCTTTGTGGAGTGATGGAACAACACCGTATGCCAACCCTTTCCGCGCCCTGGTTTTACCGCAGCGGAAGCGAAAAACGTGAAACGGCGATCATTGGCGGCGGCATCGCCAGCGCGCTGTTATCACTGGCGTTACTGCGTCGCGGCTGGCAGGTGACGCTCTATTGCGCAGATGATCAGCCCGCCCAGGGCGCTTCCGGTAATCGACAGGGCGCGCTTTATCCGCTCCTTAGCAAACATGACGCCGCCATTAATCGCTTTTTCCCGACCGCATTCACCTTTGCCCGTCGCCTGTATGATGCCCTGCCCGTCTCTTTTGATCATGACTGGTGCGGCGTAACGCAGCTCGGATGGGATGAGAAAAGCCAGCAGAAAATTACCCAGATGCTGTCCCTGGCGCTGCCCGCCGGACTGGCCTCGGCGCTCAATGCCGAAGAGGCGGAACAGGCGGTTGGCGTGACGACACGCTGCGGAGGAATTACCTATCCGGCAGGCAGCTGGCTGTGCCCGGAACAATTAACTCGCGCAGTCATCGCACTGGCGACCGAACAGGGTTTACAAACGCGCTTTCGCCATACGCTCACGTCGCTCGTTGCGCAGGAGTCTCGCTGGCAACTGCGCTTTACGTCAGGTGAAACCGCCAGCCATGAGACCGTCGTCCTGGCGAACGGCCATCAGATTAACCGTTTTGATCAGACCCAGCCGCTGCCGGTGTATGCCGTCGGGGGGCAGGTCAGTCATATTCCCACCACCCCCGCTCTCTCGGCGTTGCGTCAGGTGTTATGCTACGACGGCTATCTGACGCCGCAAAATCCGCATAATCAGCAGCACTGTATTGGCGCCAGCTATCACCGGGGCGATGAAAGCACCGTCTGGCGCGAAGAAGATCAGCGTCAGAACCGACAGCGTCTGCTTGACTGTTTTCCGGATGCGAAATGGGCCACAGAGGTTGACGTTAGCGGCAACAGCGCCCGTTGCGGCGTGCGTTGCGCCACCCGCGACCATCTGCCGATGGTGGGCAATGTCCCGGATTACCACGCCACGCTGACGCATTACGCCGATTTAGCCGATAACAAAACGTCGGCGGCGCCTGCGCCTGTGTATCCGGGTTTATTTGTGCTTGGCGCACTGGGATCGCGTGGTTTGTGCTCAGCGCCATTATGCGCAGAAATTCTGGCGGCGCAGATGAGTAACGAGCCGATTCCACTGGATGCCAGTACGCTGGCGGCGTTAAATCCGAATCGGTTATGGGTGAGAAAGTTATTGAAGGGAAAAGCGGTGAAGTAATGGGTCAATAACGGAAGGCGGCAAGCGTCGCCTTCCGGCCCACGGCGTTATTGTTTTGCCTTGTCGAACAAATTGTCCCACATCGCTTTGACTAACGCCTGATCGCGCGGCGACAGTTCGCCGGCGCCGATCGCTTTTTCCAGACTTTGGCTAACGTTGGCATAGACCGCCTCAACGGAGTGGTCATCACCGCTCTCCAACTCGGCAATGGCTAACGTCAGGTGGCCACGCAGGTATCCACTGGCAAAAAGCTCATCGTTGCTGGCGTGCTCTACCATATCGTCAATTAATGCCAGAATGCGTGATTCAAACTCCGCGATCATCTTCTTTCCTCATTGTAAACGTGGCGCTGGCTTTAATTAAGCGCTTCCGGCCACGGGAACTGTTCCGCCTTAAGTTCGGGCGTGTGATAGTAATTCTGTAGCGCTTTGATGAAGCGGGCCGGACGTTCAGGAATGCCCTGCTCCAGATACGCCATTACCTGCGCATGAACCCGGCGCTGAAACGCCACGCGATCCGGCTCAATATCGCCTTCCAGATTGTCGCAACTGACGTTAAAGGGATACCCCGCCGCCACGCAAAACAACCAGTCGAAAGCCTGTGGCTTCACCTCAACGTCTTCGAATTGACTTTGGGTCTGCGCGTCGCGTCCGTCCGGGCAGTACCAGTAACCAAAGTCAACCAGTTCGCGGCGCGCCTTACCGGCGATACACCAGTGAGAAATCTCATGCAGCGCGCTGGCGTAAAACCCATGCGCAAAGACGATGCGGTGGTACGGTACCTGCGCGTCAGCAGGAAGATAGATCGGTTCGTCGTCGCCTTTAATCAGACGGGTATTAAATTCTTCGGCAAAGCAGCCGTTAAAAATCTCAATTAACTGTTCGTAATGGTGCGTACTGTTCATTAGTTCATCCCCAACCAGTGGAGGATCTCCTGTCCGTGGCTATCATAAAGTAACCTGGCGCTCATCACCGCCGAGACAATAACGATCATCGGTCTGATAAGCTTTTGGCCTTTGCTCAACACCAGACGCGACCCCATTCGCGCCCCTAAAAACTGACCAACCAGCATCACAAAGCCCGTCGCCCAGATCACTTTGCCGCCGATGATAAATAACAGCAGGCCGCCAACGTTGGAGGTAGCGTTAAGCACTTTGGCATGTGCCGTGGATTTCGCCAGGTTATAGCCACATAAGGTGACAAACGCCAGAGCGTAAAACGACCCGGCGGCAGGCCCGAAAAAGCCGTCGTAAAACCCGACGCATCCCCCGGCTATCAGCGCGAACGGTAATCCATACAGGCGGCGCTGGCGATCTTCCTCGCCCAGCTTCGGCATCAATAAAAAATAGAGGCCGATGAAAATCACCAGGATGGGCAAGATCTGGCGCAAAATATCCGCCTGCACGTGCTGCACCAGCAGCGCGCCGCTCATCGAGCCAATGAACGTCATCAGAATATTGAGCTTTTGCTCGGCCAGGTTTACCACTTTACGGCGAATAAAATAGAGCGAAGACGAGAGGGAGCCGCCGCACGCCTGTAATTTATTGGTCGCCAACGCGTTTGCCGGCGACATCCCGGCAGCCATCAGCGCAGGGATAGTGAGCAGCCCTCCGCCTCCGGCGATAGAATCGATAAATCCTGCCAGTACGGCGACAAAAAACAGCACCACCAGCAGCAGCGGGGAGACCATAAACAGATCATAAAAATTGTCCATCAGAGTACATGCTCATCCAGTAGCGCCTGGCAGGAAGGCGGCAACGGCGGCGGTGTCTTCTTCTCAGGCTTTGTGGTGCCAGGTTTTGGCGGTTCGAACCAGCTTTGCAGTTCAGCGCCGCATCCATCGCCCGGCGGGGGTAAAGGTTGATCTTCGCACTCCAGGCTGTCGGCAGGGCAACGTAAACGCACGTGCATATGCGCGCGATGCTGGAACCAGGGGCGTACTTTACGTAGCCAGTCACGATCGCTTCCGGCATCGAGGCAAAGCTGTTGTTTAATGGCCGGATTGACGAAAATACGGGTGACGTCATTGTCTTGTGCCGCCAGTTTGATCAGACTGGCGATATCCGACGACCAGCGCGACGGCACGACATGTTTACCGTCGCGGGACACCAGATCTAACGCCTGCGGGCGCAATAGCTGCGCCTGGCTCCAGCGCGTTTTCGGCAACTGCAAGAAAATATCCACATCAAGCCCGGTCTGATGGCTGGCGTGTCCGCCATTAAAGCGGCCTCCGGCAGGCATCCCCATGTCGCCTATCAGGACGGTTCCGAGCCCCCGTTGCTGCGCCTGATGACTCAACCGCTGGATAAACATGACCAAGTCCGGGTGGCCGAAATAACGGCGCTGATCGGTGCGCATCACCTGATAATTATCGGACTGTACCGGCAACGTGTCGGCGCCAATGATGCATCCGTTGGCAAAGCTACCGATAGACTGGGCGGCGCCGGGGACAGGATGGGTTATTTTCTGCCACGGCGTCGCCGCCAGGCTGGCGCTACTGACAAACCATGCCAGCAGCGCAATCGCGGTTTTTTTCATTTCTTACCAGCGTGGAATCTCTGTCTTTACATCCGCATTCTGTGCCCGATGGCGCAGCAGGTGATCCATCAGCACGATCGCCAGCATGGCTTCTGCGATCGGCACTGCGCGAATCCCCACACACGGATCGTGGCGCCCTTTGGTGATCATTTCGACTTCTTCACCCATCCGGTTGATCGTACGTCCCGGCACGGTAATGCTGGAAGTAGGCTTCAGCGCCATATGCGCCACAATGTGTTGCCCGCTACTGATGCCACCGAGAATGCCGCCAGCGTGGTTGCTCTGAAAACCCTGCGCCGTGATTTCATCGCGATTCTGGCTGCCGCGCAGCGCCACCACGTTAAATCCTTCGCCGATCTCCACGCCTTTCACCGCATTGATGCTCATCAGCGCATGGGCGATGTCCGCATCCAGTCGGTCAAAAACCGGTTCGCCAAGCCCTGCCGGCACGCCGCTCGCCACCACCGTCACTTTCGCGCCGATGGAGTCACCCTCTTTTTTCAGCGCGCGCATCAGTTCGTCCAGCGCGTCAAGTTTGTCCGCATCGGGACAAAAGAACGGATTAAGCTCAACCTGACGCCAGTCTTTAATCTCCAGCGGAATATCGCCCATCTGGGTCAGGCAGCCGCGGATTTCGATGCCGAACTTTTCCGCCAGGTATTTCTTGGCGATCGCCCCTGCCGCTACGCGCATCGCGGTTTCACGCGCGGAAGAACGTCCACCGCCACGGTAATCGCGCAGGCCGTATTTCTGCTCATAGGTGTAATCCGCGTGTCCCGGACGAAAAACATCTTTAATCGCGCTGTAGTCCTGCGAGCGCTGATCGGTGTTTTCAATCAGCAGGCCAATGCTGGTGCCGGTCGTCACGCCATCAAACACGCCGGAGAGAATTTTTACCTGGTCCGGTTCGCGGCGCTGGGTAGTATAGCGCGAGGTGCCGGGGCGGCGTCTGTCGAGATCGTGCTGCAGATCGGCCTCCGTCAACGGGATGCCGGGCGGTACGCCATCGACGATACACCCAAGCGCCAGCCCGTGTGATTCGCCGAAAGTGGTTACGCGAAAGAGTTGTCCAATTGTGTTTCCTGCCATCACGGCTCCGTTATCGTTGTTGTCGTTTGCGTGTTTTAATCTTTATAAATGTTGAAATGTTCACGGGCCGCGAGCAACTGCGCTTTGGTCAACATAAAGACGCCATCGCCGCCGTTGTCAAACTCCAGCCAGGTGAACGGCACATCCAGATACTGCTCCATCAGATGTACCATGCTGTTTCCGACTTCACAAATCAGAACGCCGTCATCGGACAGATAATCCGGCGCATTCCCCAAGATACGACGGGTCAATTTGAGGCCGTCAGTGCCGGACGCCAGCCCCAGCTCAGGTTCGTGGCGATATTCGTTCGGCAGATCGGACATATCCTCCGCATCGACATAAGGCGGGTTAGTGACAATCAGATCGTACTGAACTTTCGGCAGATCGCGGAACAGATCGGAACGGATTGGCGTCACGTGATGGATAAGACCGTGTTCTTCAATGTTATGCTCGGCGACAGCCAGCGCATCCGGCGAAATATCGACCGCATCAACCTCTGCGTCCGGGAAAGCATAAGCACAGGCGATGGCGATGCAGCCGCTACCGGTACACATATCCAGAATATATTTCGGCTGTTGGCTAATAAGGCCAGCGAAGTGGTTATTAATCAGCTCGCCAATCGGTGAACGCGGCACCAGCACGCGCTCATCGACATAAAATTCGTGGCCGCAGAACCAGGCTTTATTGGTCAGGTAGGCTACCGGGATACGCTCGTTAATACGACGAATCACTCGCTCGACAATGCGGTGTTTTTCGCTGGACGTCAGCCGCGCGGTCCGCATATCCTCCGGAATATCCAGCGGCAGATAAAGAGACGGCAACACCAGTTGTACCGCTTCATCCCACGGGTTATCGGTACCGTGTCCATACCAGATATTCGCCGCGCTAAAGCGGCTTACCGCCCAGCGCAACATGTCCTGAATGGTATGCAGTTCACTTACTGCTTCATCGACGAAAATTTTATCCACGTATTCCTCCAGGGCATGCTCGCATTAAATTCGGCGGCTAGTTTGCCACGAAGACAGGGATAAATCAGCATTGACGCGGCGGGAGAATACGAAAAATCCGTTTTGACCGTTCGGATATCCTCCGGGTCGGGTAAACTAAGGCAAAAGATCAGACGAGACCCACGAATGAAAAAGAAAACATCGCTCAGCGAGGAGGACCAGGCGCTGTTCCGTCAGCTGATGGTCGGCACCCGACAGATTAAACAGGATACTATCGTCCATCGGCCACTGCGCAAGAAAATCACGGAAGTCCCTACCCGAAGGCTAATTCAGGAACAGGCGGACGCCAGCCACTATTTTTCCGATGAGTTCCAGCCGCTGCTCAATACGGAAGGGCCGGTAAAGTATGTCCGTGAAGATGTCAGCCATTTCGAGCTAAAAAAAATGCGCCGCGGCGACTATTCGCCAGAACTGTTTCTGGATTTACACGGCTTAACGCAGCTTCAGGCCAAGCAGGAACTGGGGGCGCTGATTGCCGCCTGCCGTCGGGAACATATTTTTTGCGCCTGCGTCATGCATGGACACGGTAAACATATTCTGAAACAGCAAACGCCGTTATGGCTGGCGCAGCATCCGCATGTGATGGCCTTTCATCAGGCGCCGAAAGAGTACGGCGGCGACGCCGCGCTGCTGGTGTTGATTGAAGTGGAAGAGTGGCAACCGCCCGAATTACCCTGATGCGGAATTGCCGGATGGCGGCGCAAGCGCCTTATCCAGCCTACGAACAGTCAGCGCTGTCGTAGGCCTGATAAGCGAAGCGCCATCAGGCAGCAAAGATTAAATCGCTTTCGCCATTTTCAGATTGCAGGGACTCATTTGCCAGTTGAATGTCCCCTTGCCGCTTTCATCAAGCGTAACGTTGGCAATTGCGGACGTCGTGAACATCGGCGGCGTTTCGCCCGGACAAAGCTCAGATACCAGGTATCCGACCAGAGGTAAGTGAGAGATCACCAGCACCGATCCGACCTCTTCATTGGCCAGCTCCTGAAGGTAAGCGCTGACCAGACCGACATCGCCACAGGGCGTTAGCTCCGGCAGGACATCCACCTGAGCCGGCAGATTCATACAATCGCCGACCACATCTAACGTCTGTTCGGCCCGAAGAAACGGACTCACCAGAACACGTTCAATATCCACTTTTTGACCTTTCAGCCAGTTCGCCATCAGGCGAGACTCGTCACACCCACAAGAGGTCAAGGGACGAACCGAATCACTGGCGGCATCGAGGGCTGCGTCGCCGTGACGCATGATAAAAACTTGCATATTGCACCGCTTTTGTTAACCAGTTTCACCAACACGCTTACCACATGCCCCTATTGGCTGCGGCAAAAATGCGGTGGCCGGCATTGTGCCTTATCCATTCACCGAATGAAACGCTGTTTTTTACCTCAATGGCGTAAGTATAGTCAATCCTTGATCATTATTTCGCCACTAAGGAGGCATTCAGTGCGGATTCATATTCTCTTTGACCTCAATTTCCCTGGTCAGTTTCCCCATTCGTCCAGAAATGCTCCCTGCGCTCCGCCATGCGCACTAATTGTTCACAAGGCGCGTAACGAGGACCGTAAAGTGCGGCCAGGCGCTGTAATGTCGCCACCATTTCACCCGGCCCGAGAGCATCCATATAGCGGAACGGGCCACCGAGAAACGGCGGAAAACCGATACCAAACACGGCGCCGATATCGCCATCGCGCGCGCTGCGAATCACTTTTTCGTCGAAACAGCGCGCCGCTTCGTTAAGCATTAACATGACACAGCGCTCTGCCACCTGCTGCGCAGACAGTCGACTCTGCCCTTGCACGCCAATAAGCTTATAAATAGCAGGGTCAACCTGTTTTTTGCTTTTACGCCCTTTTTCGCCATAAAGATAGAAACCGCGACCATTTTTTCTACCTTTGCGATCGTCATTCAAAATTGAAGCGACAACATTTGCAGGCGCGCTAAAACGTTCTCCATACGCCGCCTCAAGCACAGGAATAATTTTAGTGCCCGTGTCGATTCCTACCTCATCCAAAAGTTGGATTGGCCCCACCGGAAAACCAAATTTTACCAGGGCGGCGTCAATATGTTCGACGCGTTCGCCTTCAGTCAGCATCCGAATCGCCTCATTGATATATGGCGCAAGAATTCGGTTAACATAAAACCCGGCTTTATCACTGACGACTATCGGGGTTTTACCCTGTTTTTTCGCCAGCTTAACGGTCGTGGCGATGGTCTGCGCGGAAGTAGACGCGTGAGGAATGACCTCAACCAGCGGCATTTTTTCGACCGGGCTAAAAAAGTGCAATCCAATCACCTGTTCCGGTCTGGCCGCATTCGCCGCAATATCGCCAATCGGCAGGGAAGAAGTATTGGAGGCAAAAATGGTGTGAGTAGCGCAATTTTGCTCCACTTCCGCCACCATCTGTTGTTTTAACGGCAGATCTTCAAACACCGCTTCAATGACCAGATCACGATGACTGAAACCACGGTAATCGGTCGAACCTGATATCAACGCCAACTGTTTATCGCGTTCGCTGGCTTTGATATGGCGGCGGCGTACTTTTGTTTCAAGCAGATCCCAGCTGTATTTCAGAGCATGATTGATCCCCTGAGTATTTATATCCTTAATTCGTACTGGCAAACCGCCTTTACAGGCCGTAACCCAGGCGATACCGCCGCCCATTAACCCGCCGCCTAAGATGCCCACGCTGTTCAGCGGGCCGGGCGGCGCATCGCTACCGGGATCTTTTTTCACCTCGGTACTGGCAAAAAAAACAGCGCGCAGCGCCTGCGATTGCGGCGTCATCGCCAGCTCGCCGAAAGCGCGCGCTTCCGCGTCATAGCCGCTACTGCTGCCCTGCGCCAGTCCGGTTTCAATCACATCAATGATCCGCTCCGTCGCCGGATAATTACCCTGCGTTTTTTGCGCCGTCTTTTTACGCACCAGGCGAAATAACAGCGCGCGCCCCAGCGGCCCTGCCAGGATACGTTCACGGACCGGTAATGTCCGTTGCGCCAGACGTTCTTTTTTAGCCAGCTCGACAGCCGCTTCCAGTAAAATAGTTTGCGGCACCACATCATCAACCAGCCCGGCTTTAAGCGCCTGTCTGGCGCGAAGCTGTTTACCTATCAGGATCATATCCAGCGCGGTACTGACCCCCACCAGCCGTGGAAGTCGCTGCGTTCCGCCCGATCCCGGTAAAAGCCCTAACTGTACCTCCGGCAGTCCAAGAACGGTTTTAACGTCATCGGTACAGATGCGCCGATGGCAGGCCAGCGCCATTTCAAGGCCGCCCCCCAGACAGGCGCCGTGAATGGCGGCGATAACCGGAACAGGCAACGCCTGGATCTCCGCCATCAGTTGTTGTCCCTGACGCGCCAGCGTTTCCGCTTCCTGCGCGTTTTGGCAGTGGCCTATTATGTTGATATCAGCGCCAGCAATAAAGTTATCTGCTTTGGCTGAGATAAAAACAACGCCCTGCAACGCTTTATTTTCCCGGATCTGCTTCAGGATGGCGCGTACCTGCGCGGCAAACTCCGCTTTCAGGGTGTTCACCTTTTCTCCAGGGACATCAATAGCGACAACCGCGACATTATCCAGACGCACGTTAAGCATAAAAGCTGATGTGGTAGTCATTATTCCGCCTCCAGAACCATCGCCGCGCCAAGACCGCCAGCTGCACAGGCCGTGACCAGGCCAAAACCTCCGCCCCGACGCCGTAATTCATGCAACGTTTGGGTTATCATCCGCGCGCCCGTTGCGGCAAAAGGATGCCCGTAGGCGATTGAGCCGCCGAGCACGTTGAATTTAGCGTCATCCACCTCCCCTGTCGCCTGCGCACGACCAAGCACCTCACGGGCAAATCGTTCGCTGCCCAGCAGTTGTAAGTTCGCCAGAGTCTGAGCGGCAAACGCTTCATGCATGTCAAAAAGCGTCAGATCGGCCATCGTCAACCCGGCCCGCTCCAGCGCCAGCGGCGTTGACCAGGCCGGCCCCAATAGCATGTCCTGCCAGACATCAATAGCGGTAAAGGCGTAGCTGCGCAGATAACCAAGCGGGTGCAGCCCCAGCTCTTTAGCGCGGGATTCGGTCATCAGAATAACGGCGGCAGCGCCGTCGGTCAGCGGTGTACTGTTGGCGGCGGTTACGGAGCCATGTTTTCGGTCAAAAGCGGGACGCAGTTTAGCGTAGTCCGCCAGCGTGGAGGCGCCGCGAATGTTGTTGTCTTCTGCAAAGGGGTTTTTATACGGCGGCACATAGGTCGTCATCACTTCTTCCGCCAGTTTGCCCTCCGCCCATGCCTGCGCGGCGCGCTGATGTGAACGATGCGCCAGCGCGTCCTGCTGTTCACGCGTAATACCATACGTTTTCGCCATCTGTTCGGCGGTATCGCCCATGCGCAGACCGGTGGAATACTCAGCAACAGCGGGAGGAACGGGCAGCAGGTCGCGTAAGCGCAGACGAGAAAAAAGCGTCAGCCGTTGGCGGGTCGTCCGGGCTTTATTGACATCAACCAGTACCCGCGCCAGGGCTTTACTCACGCCTATTGGCAGTACCGACGACGAATCTGCGCCGCCAGCGATACCCGCGCGTATCGTGCCAGCCATCAGGCTTTCCGCCACATTCGCTACCGCCTGAAAACTGGTGGCGCAGGCGCGGCTTACGCTATAGGCATCGGTATGAACATTCATCCCCGTACCCAGCACAATTTCGCGCGCAATATTGGGGGCTTCCGGCATTTGTACTACCTGACCAAAAACCAGTTGCTCAATGGCATCGGCTGGAATTTCACTGCGCGCCAGCAGCTCGCCTACCACCATCTTGCCGAGATCAACAGCGGGAATACCATGAAATGCAGTGGCCTGACGAGCAAAGGGGGTTCGTAACCCACTGACAATAGCAATGCGATCGCCCTGGCGGGTGACCAACGGTAAAGCCTGACGCATAGTACTCCCCTGTAAAAAAATAAATTAGTGGTCTGACCTGATCACAGTCTTAACCAATTTTTTACATTTAGCCAAGCAGAGAGAAAAGAAAGTGGGAGCTAAGGCACAGTGAAGGGAAGCGACAAAAAAGAAAACGCCTCCGCCAGATGATGACGGAGGCGTCGTGAATGAACGGATTAACGCAGGCCGAGCTGGAAGATCAGCGTTTCTGCTTCGCAGGCGAAAACAAAATCAATATCCAGACGAACGCCTTCGGATTCCTCGGTAAAGGTTGGCGTAATTTGGCAAGGTTCAGACTCCACGCTACGCGCTTTTTCGGTTAACGCCGCCAGCGTCTCTTCAGCCTCTGCGCGGGTAGCGAATACGCGGCTGTATGACGCGGTGCAATCGGAGTTGTCCATGATGGTTCCAACGTCCATACAGCAGCAAACCGGGGTTTCATCAGCACTGCATTTACTCATTGTAGATTTCCTCTGTATTTGCACCCAGGGTGCCAGATAAACGATGGGGATATTTTACGCTCCCGGCATTCGCCTCTCCAGTCGTTAATGGTGGGAAACGCGTTAAGTGACCGAAATCACACTTTAAAATGATCTAAAACAAAAATCGCGCGATCGGGTGACCGTTAAGCCCGCCGATTTTGCCAGCCAGATCTCGTTTCTAAGATCACAATTGAAAAAACTTATAAACATACTTGCAACATTCTAGCTAGTCAGACCTATACTCTCGCCACTGGTCTGATTTCTAAGTCGTACCGCAGACCCTACACTTCGCGCTCCTGTTACAGCATGTAACATAGTTTGTATAAAAATAATCAATGAGGTTATGGTCATGAGCCAGAAAACCCTGTTTACAAAGTCTGCTCTCGCAGTCGCAGTGGCAATCATCTCCACCCAGGCCTGGTCTGCAGGCTTTCAGTTAAACGAATTTTCTTCCTCTGGCCTTGGCCGGGCCTATTCGGGTGAAGGCGCAATCGCAGATGATGCGGGTAACGTTAGCCGCAACCCGGCGTTAATTACCATGTTTGACCGCCCGACGTTTTCAGCGGGCGCAGTTTATATTGATCCTGATGTTAATATTAGCGGGACATCGCCATCTCGTCGGACGTTAGATGCGGATAACATCGCGCCGACGGCCTGGGTGCCGAACGTCCATTTTGTCGCCCCGATTAACGACCAGTTTGGCTGGGGGGCTTCTATTACCTCTAACTATGGTCTGGCGACAGAGTTTAACGACACATACGCCGGCGGCTCGGTTGGCGGTACGACCGATCTTGAAACCATGAACCTGAATTTAAGCGGCGCTTATCGCTTAAATGAGGCCTGGAGCTTCGGCCTCGGCTTTGATGCGGTATACGCACGTGCGAAAATCGAACGTTTTGCGGGCGATTTAGGCCAGTTGGTCGCGGCACAGAATCCGGCGCTGGCGCCGGTCGCGGGTCGGATTCCCAGCGACACCAAGATTGCCCACCTGAACGGTAATCAGTGGGGCTTTGGCTGGAATGCCGGTATCCTTTATGAACTGGATAAAAATAACCGCTACGCGCTGACCTACCGCTCGGAAGTCAAAATTGACTTTAAAGGCAACTACAGTAGCGATCTTCCCATCGCTATAAACCAATTTAATCTGCCTATCCCAACGGCAACCGGCGGCGCGACGCAGTCAGGCTACCTGACGCTGAATCTGCCGGAAATGTGGGAAGTGTCCGGTTATAACCGTGTGGCGCCACAGTGGGCCATCCACTATAGCCTGGCCTATACCAGCTGGAGTCAGTTCCAGGAATTGAAGGCAAAATCGACCGCTGGCGATACGCTCTTTGAGAAGCATGAAGGCTTTAAAGACGCTTATCGCATTGCGTTAGGTACCACCTATTACTACGATGACAACTGGACGTTCCGTACCGGTATCGCCTTCGATGACAGCCCGGTACCAGCGCAAAACCGTTCTATCTCTATTCCGGACCAGGACCGTTTCTGGCTGAGCGCCGGTACGACTTACGCCTTTAACAAAGATGCGTCTGTCGACGTTGGCGTCTCTTATATGCATGGTCAGAGCGTGAAAATTAATGAAGGCCCTTATCAGTTTGAATCTGAAGGGAAAGCCTGGCTGTTCGGTACTAACTTTAACTACGCGTTCTAATCTCTTTCTGAAACGGATCAAAAAGGTGAGCATTGCGCTCACCTTTTTATTTACTGCCGTTTATTCCGAGTCGATCTCTTTGAGTTCGTCCTGAATCGCCTGTGCGTTCGGGTTTTCCTGCGGCTTGAGTTTTCCGCCATTGGCGATAAAGTCATGACGCTGGAAGTACGCCTCGCGCACCATAATATAAGGATCGGAAGACTGGCGCAGCAAACCATCGGAGTCCAGCAACTGCGCGCGGGTTTCTATCCCTTCGATAGTCCATTTTCCTATGGACATTGGCCAGGTCAACCACGAGAGCACCGGATACAAGGTATCCGCCATATCCCCGCCATCTTCACGCAGCGTGAAGCTGCCGTAGAACGGAAGTTGCATATAAGGCCCATACCCCACGCCATAATGGCCCAGCGTACTGCCAAAGCGATGCGGTTCAACGCGCTGCAGCTTAGGATTCGCCATTCCCGCGACGTCAATAAAGCCGCCCATCCCTAATAAGGTATTCAGGAAGAAACGGGTGAAATGCACCATACCCTGATAAGGATCGCCCTGCAGGAAATAGTTCACCATGATCGCCGGTTCTTCGAGGTTGCCGGTGAAATTACTTAAACCGTTACGCGCAGGCTGTGGAACATAATCACGCCAGGCGACCGCGACCGGCCGAACAACATACGGGTCCAGCACATTAAAGTTGAAGTTGTACATGGTGCGGTTAAACCCTTCAAATGGGTCTGAACGCCCCTGCTGTTCTGTACCGGAACTCGCACACCCGACCAGCAGTGTGGTTCCCAGCGCCAGCGCCGACAGGCGAAGCTTCATAGATGTCTCCCTGTGAATTATGGCTATCGCTGATTGCCATCCATGACGGAACGCTACCGTATCCGCCTGTTTAGGTGTGAGCGATTTTAACAGCACGTCAAACGATGTCTATATGCACGATCTCATTGCTCTGAGCATAGCCTGGTAACGCAACAACATGACGGCCCTATTCTAACGAAACAGATAAAAACGAGCGTGATTATTTTTATTTTTTCGGAGAATGCCCCGGCCTGGGTAAATGAAAAACCGCTACGCTTTATTAATATGTGTTAATCAGCAAGGATCATCATGGATAGCCTTAACGACGATAAAATTAACCGGCACAGCAGTGACCTGGAAGTTGAAAGCGAAGAAAAACAAAGCGGTAAAGAGATTGAAGTAGATGAAGATCGTCTTCCTTCTCGCGCCATGGCGATTCATGAACATATTCGCCAGGATGGTGAAAAAGAGATGGAACGCGATGCGATGGCTTTGCTCTGGTCAGCCATTGCCGCAGGACTTTCTATGGGGACATCACTCCTGGCGAAAGGGATTTTCCACGTGCAGCTTGAAGGCGTTCCCGGCGGCTTTTTACTGGAAAATCTCGGCTATACCTTTGATTTTATCATTGTCATCATGGCCCGCCAGCAATTATTTACTGAAAATACCGTTACCGCCGTATTGCCGGTAATGCAAAATCCCACTCTGAGTAACGTTGGCCTGCTGATGCGCTTATGGGGCGTAGTCTTATTGGGCAACCTTATTGGCACCGGGGTTGCGGCGTGGGCATTTGAATATATGCCTATATTTGATGAAGAGACCCGCGACGCCTTTGTCAAAATTGGTATGGAGGTCATGAAAAATAGCCCAACGGAGATGTTTGCCAACGCGATTATCTCTGGCTGGATCATCGCCACAATGGTATGGATGTTTCCTGCAGCAGGCGGGGCAAAGATTGTGGTCATTATTTTAATGACCTGGCTTATCGCGCTGGGCGATACCACCCATATTGTCGTCGGTTCCGTTGAAATTTTGTATTTGGTTTTCAACGGCACGCTGCCCTGGAGCGACTTTTTCTGGCCCTTCGCCCTTCCCACACTTGCCGGAAATATCTGCGGCGGCACCTTTATTTTCGCATTGATGAGCCACGCGCAGATCCGCAACGATATGAGCAATAAGCGTAAGGAAGAAGCGAGGCTACGCGGCGAGCGCCTGGAACGGGAGCGGAAAAAAGCGGAAAAACAGCGCTGAGTGGCGACGGTTTAACCAGTCAGGCGGCGCTACACTTACTCCGGCGAATAAAAAACGCTATACTGGCGCCGCGTTGTCCCCTTAGTTAAATGGATATAACGAGCCCCTCCTAAGGGCTAGTTGCAGGTTCGATTCCTGCAGGGGACACCATGACCTCTTTTACCCACCTCTCACGAATCTCAGCAAACCCACACCACACAAGGCGTTGCAGCGTTTTTGATGTCTTATGATTTCCAGCGAATAGTGCCTATAAACATAACGAAAAGCATCCCTTTAAAGTCCCCTCTCGCTGTTAGAACTTAACCAAAAGTTAGCACCTTCACTTTCCGACAGATATAGGCCCAGAACTTCTTTTTTGCCTTCTAGATTCAGTGCCAGAACGGTATAAACCGCCTTGCTCTGATAACGGCCATCCTCACGGTTTTTATAATGAATAGCGTCCAGCCAGACGACGGGATAAACCTTCTCCAGCGGGCTCTGTTGCCACTGTTTTAGTTCAGGGATGACTTTATCGGTACTGCACTGACGGTGGCGGTTGAAACGCTGAAGGCATAAAGATCTTCACTCTCCCGGCCGATGTCCTGATAACTCATCTCCAGCGCAAACAGTCGAATGATATTGCGCTCGATCTCGTCGTACAGGGGGTCTGAAGCTTCTTCACCAATTATGGCTCAAAAGTGCCGTTACGATTGCGCGGAGTTGCCAGTTCAAAACTGCCTGTTGGGGCTTTAATGGCTTTTTGCCGGAACCATTTTTACGGTTTGCCTCAACATCCTGAGCCAGATGGGAATCAAGTTCAGCAGACAGGGTAGAGTCGGTTAAATACTTGATTAATGGCGTTAAGATGTCATCTTTGCCCGTTAATGCCTGGCCGGACCTGAAGGGCTTTAAGTGCTTTGTCGAAATCGAAGGGATGGGACATGTGCCATTCTTTTTTATTTTATGTTACTAAAATTATACAGAATTTTTAACGCTCCCCCTCTCCCCAGCACTTCCCCCCTTTCAAGTACCTCTCTCTGAAAAAACATGCAAAGCCTTGTAAGACGATGCAAAGCTTTACATGTCCCGTTTTTATTCCAAGACGCTTGGCAATCAGCAATACCAATTGATCGATAATATCGATCAATATATTAAAACTCAATAGCTTAAAACTATTAAAAATACAATTATTGATCGCTTATATCGATCAAACCAATTTGTAGTGCTACACTCCAGACCTTTCTGAATCGGCTAATTTTCATAATGTTGAAGTTATTCGCTAAGTACACATCGATCGGTGTTCTTAACACGCTCATTCATTGGGGAGTATTTGCTTTCTGTATGTATGGGATGCATACGCATCAGGCGCTGACGAACTTTTCCGATTTTGTTATCGCTGTATCGTTCAGCTTCTATGCTAATGCGCGCTTCACCTTTAATGCCAGCACTACTGCAATTCTCTACATGATGTATATGGGATTCATGGGAACACTGAGCGCTGTTGTTGGATGGATGGCTGACCAATGTTCTTTGCCACCATTGGTTACCCTCATCACTTTCTCGGCAATTAGCCTGGTATGCGGCTTTATCTATTCCAGATTCATTATCTTCAGGGATAAAAATGAAAATCTCTCTTGTCGTCCTGGTTTTTAACGAAGAAGACACGATACCGATTTTCTATAGAACGGTACATGAGTTTAATGAACTTGAAAAATATAAAGTTGAGATTATTTTTATTAATGACGGAAGTAAAGATGTGACGGAGTCAATAATTAAAATAATAGCCGTATCTGATCCACTCGTCATTCCGTTTTCGTTTACACGAAACTTCGGGAATGATGCAAGATGCACAACCATTTTATTAATCTTTTTTTAAATTGAGGTAATTTAAGTTGGAACACTTAAAATACAGACCTGATATAGATGGATTACGCGCAATAGCGGTTTTATCTGTGGTAATATTCCATTATTTCCCATCATTATTGCCGGGTGGGTTTGTTGGAGTAGATATATTCTTTGTGATATCTGGATACCTTATAACATCAATAATATTAAAATCTGCATCAAACAAATCATTTTCATACCTTGATTTCTATAAAAGGAGAGTGCTTAGAATATTTCCAGCATTATCCATAGTTCTTGTATCATGTCTTATTGTTGGTTGGATTTATTTATTCCAGGATGATTACAAATTACTTGGTAAGCATGTTTTTAGTGGCTCATTCTTTATATCAAACTTTACTCTTTGGAGTGAGTCTGGCTATTTTGATTCAAAATCATACCTTAAACCTTTACTACATTTGTGGTCGCTGGGAATTGAAGAGCAATTTTATATAATATGGCCAGTAGTTATATTGCTATGCTTTAGAAGCAAAAACCATAACAGAAACATAGTATTATCATGCGCAACTATATTTATAATTAGCTATGCGATTAGCATTTTTACAATGGCATCTGATGGCGGAGCTAATTACTACTCTCCCGCATCAAGATTTTGGGAGTTAATGGCTGGAGCGATTATATCCACATTGAGATTTATAGGAATAAACACTTCGTTATCAAAATTAATGTCCCTGTTAGGAATTATACTAATCGCATTATCAATAACCATGATAGATGAAAAGATGTCATTTCCTGGATATATAGCAATAATCCCAGTACTTGGCGCCTCTCTTATAATAGCATCTAATGGTAATGATTTAGTTGTGTCGAAATTGCTTAGTGTTAGGCCTGTTGTTTTCTTTGGTCTTATTAGCTATCCTCTTTATTTGTGGCATTGGCCTATTTATTCATTCTATCGTTCAATATTTGCTGGTTCACCAGACTACCATGAATTAACTCTTCTTTTATTATTATCGTTCTTTTTGGCGATATTAACTTATTATTTAATTGAAAAACCACTGAGAAATTCCAGAAGTAAATATATCACAGCAATATTATTAACATTATCTGTATTTGGGACGGGTTTAATTGGCGCATTTATTTTTCATATAAATGGAGTTAAAGACAGGGAAATCAATAAATCAGCAGGTGAATATGCTTCTGTTACTGACGTGTACAATTATTATAAATATGGAGAACTACTCCGTGGAGGGATATGTCACTCAGTACAACTTACTGCTGCCATATCCAATGGATGTATAAAAAATGGCAAGCATAATATATTTATCATTGGTGATTCTTATGCGGCGGCTCTTTTCAATGGGCTTTCTCATTATATAGATAATAAAGGTTCTGATTATATAATAAGCCAAATGACAGATGGTAATGCTCCTCCTCTATTTGTTGACGGTAAAGATGATTTACAGAGAAGTGTCATCACTCTAAACAATAATAGAATTAATGAAATTAAACGTGTTCAGCCTGAGGTGGTTCTGCTGACATGGTCAGTTCGAGGAACAAATGGAGTACATGATAAAAAGTTAGCAATTGATGCGTTATCATTAACCATTAAAAAAATTAAAGAGGCATCCCCTGACTCAAGGATTATTTTCATTGGACCAGTCCCGGAATGGAATGCAAACTTAGTTAAAATAATATCTAACTACCTGAGTGAGTTTAAAAAAACTCCACCATTGTATATGACATATGGATTAAATAGTGAAATAAGCGAGTGGGACTCTTACTTTAGTAACAATGTTCCAAAAATGGGAATTGAATATATATCAGCATACAAAGCATTATGTAACGAAAGTGGATGTCTTACAAGAGTTGGTAATGGTCCTGATTTTATCACTGCCGTTGATTGGGGACATTTAACAAAGCCTGGTTCTGATTTCCTTTTTAATAAAATTGGAAATAAAATAATCAAATAGATAGGCTGTTACTATTACATATAAATCCAATATGGAACATGCCAGTCATACTGTGTAACTGCCACTATATTAACGGTGATCGCTCAGGCGGTCACCGAACTCGATAATAAAGCGAATCATTGCCAGCGACCAGTCCTGGATCGGCATACTCCATTTTTTGACGCCCCTTTGACCAACTCTTTTACTGCGGCGGTGATCTTAAGTATCAGCATGGGCGACACATCAGCATCGTACATCTCTTTGAAGGTGGCGATGATTTCGCGGGTAGTCATGTCATGCCTTTGGCATAAAGGGATAAATCTGACTTTCCATCTCGTAATACGCGTCTGATGCTCCTTAATCAGCTACAGTTCAAAGGTATTTTCACGGTCACGCAGCATGTTCAGCACTATCTCGCCGCCATCATACAGCACCGTTTTTAATGAGTAGCCATTGTGGGAGTTTGAGCTCGTTTTAGGAGCATTTTTCTCATGCCCGAGATGGTCAGCCAGCTCAGCATTGAGCGCCGTTTCGACGGTTAATTTCGTCAGCATATGGAAAAACTGACTGAGGTCGGCTTCAGTTTTAAGACCTTTAGCCAGTTCAGCCGCAAGAGCTGTGAGTTTCTTTTCGTCCATAATTGCCTTTCTCCTTTGCTGGAGTGAATATATAATAATCAGATAATTACATAATTTTTAATTACAATCTCCCAATACTTATATTATACCCCCATATTCATTACACGTTCAAAGTGTTGTTAACGTTAATCTAACTAATTATCCATTAGGTATTTCCCCTAAAGACCTTAACGAAGCCGAATTATTTTTGCATGTGACACAAAACATGAGTAATCTTTTATAAATTTATCTGACACGATATTAGGACTAATGACATCTCAGCTACCATACAATCTTTATAGTTAACTGTTGAGGATGCGGGGTCTGACAGATTACCAGATGGTGTTTGTTTTATGTCAATGAGTCTCAAACCATTAATAATGCAACCACTTTCTACAAACAATTAGTTAGTGTTAAAGTTTTAGTATCGATTACAGAAATATATGTGAATGTCTTCCCATATGTGTACCATAGACCACCAGACCCTGCGCAATCTTGCATAAGAATGTTCGATACATAACTTCCCCAGCCATCCATACCAAGACCAACACTCTATGAACCAATGGCAACGAGACCATCGACTAAATGATTTGTTGGTAGTTGGTGTACCGGATATTCTGATAGCGAATAGTCGCCTGGTCTATCTTTTTCATTTCCGATATCTGCCCAAAGGTTGAAGCAGTCCCACAAAGAGTATATGGAAAGTAACTTTCTGAATTGAAGTTTATAACATCTGGATGAGGTCCCCCTCTACTGTTCCTTGCCACGTCTTAACGCCAAACTCGCCAGATCTATATGAGGTAAACACAATATCACCGGGCATGCCACACGTTCAGCAAAAAGTCGTCATCGGCCGGTTATGACCGATGACATCCCGATGTGGTCTAGAAGCGGTACTGCAACCCCGCGGTAACCGTATAGTTATTATTAGCTATACCTGCGGCATCGCCACCAAAATACGCCGTATTACCGCTGGTTTTATCTATGATTTGCGTACCGCCCTTACCTTCTTCATATTTACTGTAAGCGAACTCAGCAAAGATTTTTGCATTACTGGTAATATAATATCCGGCGTCAATAGACGCGCCATAATATCGTGAATTTTCCGTTTTTTCACGGAAGGTAAGTTTTCGCATGTAGTGTTCGTCATTATCATGCGCATTTACCCAGTCGCTGTATTTAAACAGTACATTACACTCAAAGTCATTAATACGATAATCACCCGCCAGCCCGATATAGGGCATTTCGAAACGCTGGCTATAACCTATACCGCGCACGCCATGAGGAAAGTTACCAATATATCGACCATTATCATAAATATAAGACCCGCCTCTTGCCGTCCAGCTAAAACGGGTTTCCTGATAGCCCGCTGTTACGCCCGCCTTGTAGTTATCGCCCTGCAATAACCAACCTTTCACGTTCAAATCGTATTCATTAGCATAGTTGGCGCTGGTGTCCGGATGAATTGAACGATCGGTCCAGCCTGGCTGCTCACTGCTCATCCAGTCATGGTCAACCATATGACCCGATCCCGACGCCAAAGACGTCCAGCCGCGGGCGTCCAGCGTCATGAACGAATAGGGTTTCCATGATAAATCCCCCTGCAACGTGGCGACATTTTTTATTTTCCAGTCCAGTTGACTCAGCTTCCGTCCGGTGTCGGTATCATAAACCAGCTCCCTGGATTTACCGTTTAACACCCCCACAGAAAGGGATGTCGTGACGCTCTCAGGAGAGACGTCCGGAATAAATAAGGTAGACTCCGCATAAACCGACTCAGAAAATACGGCGATCATCATTACTGCAATAGCATGTTTTTTCATTTCTCTTGTCCTCATATTCAGATGTAATCTGGAGAGGTGATGAAGTTTTCATCTTGTCAAATCGTCGGACAAGAGTACATTTATTACGCCAGAGAACTTGACGCATTTTTACCTTATATTGAAGTTAAGAAATAGAATTTGATGCTCAGGTGAATAATAAGCAATCTATAATCATAATGGAATGATTTACCATTACGGTGATGCGACGTTATCTGGCTAACGACATCGTTGCTGTTGTTGTCAGCCAGATTGAAAGTAACTGTAATATCAGAATTTATAATGCTCTTTACTTAGACCATATTTTTTCATGCGCAGATAAAGTTTTTTACGGGGAATTTGCAAGTACTCCGCCACTTCATTAATTCGTCCCTGATGAATATTTAATGCTTCGGTAATAATTTGTCGCTCATACTCTTCAACGCGCCGGTCAAGCGGGGTCGGCTCCTGCAGAAGCAACTGCGGGTTGACCGTTTCCGCCAGCGGCAGCACGCCGACAGCAAAAAGCTCCGCCGCATTGGCCAGTTCGCGCACATTGCTTGGCCAGGCGCGTCGCATTATTCCTTTCAGTAATTCCCCCGCTATTTCCGGCACTGGATGATTGAGTCGCAGGCAGGCTTTTCGAAGATAATGGCGAAATAACGGCTCGATATCATCCGGTCGCTGAGAAAGAGACTGGCAGGCGATTTGGGTCATGGCGAAACAGTAGTAAAGCTCGGCCGCTATCTGGTTAGCTGCCGCCTGCTCCACCAGCGAAGCGCTGCCAACGCCCACCAAACGAAAAGGCCGATGCTCCAGGCTTTGTAAACGCGCCAGATGGTGCTGCTGTTCGCGTGTCAGATATTCGGGATGACTCAACACCAGCGTGCCTCCTTGCGCCTGGTCGATGAATGTCTCCAACTGCCCGGCATTCTCCGGCGTGAGTTCATAGCGAACAAACGGCCCTTTCGCGTTACGCCCCAGCTGATGGAGATAACGGGCGCCAGTCATACGTCCTGTGCCATGCTCACCGTAAAACCATACGGCAATGTCCGTTTCCGCCAGTTGTTGTAACCGTTGTCGAAACTGATTCATCCACTCGCTGCGCCCAATCAGGTCAACCTGTAACGTCTGCTGGCAATATTGCCGCCGTGCAATAACCGACCGGCGCTGGCGTAGCGCGTCTTCAATTAATATCAACAGGTTGCCCGGATCGACGGGTTTTTGCAGAAAATCCCAGGCGCCCTTTTTCACCGCATCAACCGCCATCGGTACATCGCCATGTCCGGTAATCAATAAGATTGGCAGTTGATCGTCATCCTGATGAAACAGCGTCATAAGATCGATACCGGAACACCCCGGCATACACACATCGCTCAAAACGATCCCCTCCCAATCCGCTTTTACCCACTCTTTGGCCTCGAAAGGATGGGTAAAGCCACGCACGCGGTAGCCTGCCTGCTCAAGCATTTGGGTATAGGCGTCAAGTACATCAACGTCATCATCAATCAGCAAAATAGAACATTCATCATTCAACATCATCGACATCCGTTACCGAGAATTGCAGCACCACGCAAGCATTACGCGTCAGCGTCGACGCCAGACGCAGGTCGCCCTTCATTTGCGCCATCAGCGACACGCTAATCGACAGCCCAATACCCAACCCGACAGCTTTACTGGTGGTAAACGGCTTGAGTAAAGAGGGCAACAGCGCCCCAGGCCAGCCAGGGCCGTTATCTGCAATATAAACCTCCAGCGCCTCTCCCTGCGTCTGCCATGTCACCGCGATCGCCGCATCATGCGAACAGGCGTCAAGCGCATTCGCCAGCACATTCACCAGAACCTGCTGAATACGCACTTCATCGCCGCTAACCCATACGGTGTCGGTTGGCAGTGAAAGCGCTCCCTGCCGGGATTGGTGGCGCATGGCTAATAACTCCCATGCCGCCACGAAGGTTTGGCGCAGATCAACGGGATACAATGGCGTTTCCAGCTCCGCCCGACGGGTAAACTGCCGCAGCGAACGGATAATGACGTCAATCCGGTTAATGAGCCCTTCCGCTTTGGTGAGCGTATTTCTCGCCTGTCCGCTCTGACCTTGTTCAATCGCGCGTCCCGCCGTAAATAAATACATTGAAAGCGCATTCAGCGGCTGGTTAATTTCATGCGCCAGCGTGGTCATGGTCTGGCCGACTATCGCCAGTTTCGCCGTCTGAATCAACTCATCCTGCATGGCGCGCAGGTCGGCTTCTATCTCTTTGCGCTCGGCGACCTCTTGTTCAAGCTGCCTGCGTTGCATATTGAGCTGGCCCAGCGTATGACGTAGCAAGCGGGCTATCCGTCCTAGCTCATCGCGCCCGTAAACCGGGATAGTCGAGTCGGTTCTCCCCAGCCCTATCTGTACCACAGCCTGATTAAGCGCGGTAAAACGCTTCACCAGTCGGGAACGGATAAAATAGTGGTTGAGTTCCCAGGCCAGTAGCAACGCCAGGAGCGTCGCCACTAAAATAAGCCCGCCGCTAACGCGAACAATCTGTTCCAGGCGTTGATTGAACGTCTGCATTTGCTGGTGACTACTACCTAACTGCGCCTCAAGCAGCGTGCGAAAGCGCCCTAGCGTAGCCTCTCTGGCGCGGCTGGCGTCCAGTAAGGCTTTTTGCGCCGCAACATAATCGCGCATGGTATCGGGCATCTTATTTTTTACCATCCCGATTTCCAATAGTTCGTCGATGGTTTGCCGCAGCGTGATCGTACTGGGCCAGTCATCGAGCGCACGAATATTCTCATCCGCCGTTTTTTTTTAGGTTTTCCAGATAGCGAATATGGGTCTCCACCAGCATCCCGTCATTATTGCCGGACTTGAGCTCATTCAATCTGTCGCGCAGGTCATCAACAATCTGATTTTCAATTCGCGCCAGGGTATATACCTGCTGCTGCTCGTTCTGCACCTCGCGCGAACGTTGCAAGTACTGAGCCGCGTCGCCCTGATTCGCCTCAATTTGATCGAGCAGCGTCCCTTGCTGCCAGGTAAAATCCTGTACCAGCGAATTTAGCTCCGTGGTGAAATCATCATGGAGCCAGTCGATGCGAGCGGAAAGCTCACTAACTTTCTCCCGCACCAAAAACATGTTGTAGAGGGCGTTGTCCAGCTCCGCCAGCAAGGTCCGGCTATCCTGTAAAATGACGGCCAGTTGCCGGCGCTCAGCAAGCTGAAGCCCCTGACTGAGACGCTCAATCTTATCCAGATGCTGAATAATCTGCGTACGTAACTGCAAACGTACCGTCGTGTTCGGCGCCAGCAAAAATTCATTGAGTTGATCCACGGCCAGATTCAGGTTCCCCTCAATTAAAAAAGCGGAGTGGATGCGAGGAAAATATTCATCAAGCGAATAGCGAACCTGCGAACTTTGCTCATGCCAGGAATAAAGGCTGACCATACTGACAATCAGCGTCAGTAATGCGCCCGTTAAAAATGCACCCCGTAAACTGTTGCTGATACTGAGCTGACGAAGCCGTTGCAATAATCTCCCCTTCATTTCAGCTCTTCCAGTTTGTGAATCGCCAGCCGCTGATTGTTCAGAAACCAGATCTGCCACTCCATCATTTTTTGTTCGGCAAAGCTTTTATTATCAAACTGCGCCAGCCAGGTTTCATCTTCGCTGCTTGCCGCATCCACCGGGACGCTGGTCAATAAGGCTCTGATTTCAGGTAAGGGGCGTTTAAGCCGCGTTTCTGCGCTGTGCAACGCTCGCCATGCATCTTTAAGCTGCGCAAGACGAAAACTGATCGCGGTATCAAACATGCGTTGTACCAGTTGCTGACGCTTCAGGATCAGACGATAGTTCAACGGCGGCTGGGCCATCAAACGCTGTTGTTGCGCGGCGCGAGGATTATCGGCGCTAAGCGGTGCGACGGGATACTTACCGGTATTCGCGTCAGCCAGTATCCTTTGCCCTTTCGGACTTAATAAGTAATGAATAAAAGCACGCGCTTCGTCTGCATGACGGCTGTTTTTCAACACCGCGACGTAAGTGGGCGACACCGCAGAATACGGAAAATAGGTAAAAGCAAGATTAGGATCGTTGAGTAGCAAATTAGCATAGTTATCAATGACCGACCCGGCAACGCCAAGCCCGCTTTTGATTTTATCCGCTACGCCGAAACTGCGAGAGGAAATCGTGACCAAATTACCCGAGATTGCCAGCAGCGTCGCCCACCCTGCCGTCCAGCCTTTTTGCTGCAACAGCGACTCCACCATCAAATGATTGGTGTCTGAGCGTGACGGACTGCTCATTAATAGAGCGCCCTGGTAACTGGGCAGGCCCATATCCTGCCAGTCGGCAGGCGGCGGAAGATGGCGCGCAGCGAGCGCTGAACGGTTGATCAATAGCCCAAATCCGGATACCGCTACCGCCACTGAAGTTGAGCGGATAGAACGCGGCACCAGCTTCTGGCTGGCGGCAGGCGCGCTATCCAATAGCGCCAGCTTTTGGTGCTCCTGAAGGTGTTGCAACAGCATGGGGGATGACGTCAGGATCAGATCGACATTTTCCGCATTCGCCGTATCAAGTAATTGCTCTAAAGAACCGCTGGTACGGTTGAGCGTACGAATCATGACGGAACCCGGCTCCGTCTGCCAGCGCTGGATAATCCAGGCGGTCGCGCTGGGTGAAAAGGTCGTTGCCATCACCAACTCGCGGCTGTACGCCTGGCAAGAACCGAACATCGCTGCCAGCCATAGCGTAAAAGCGCCCACTCTGGCGAAACGACCACAGCATGAGAAAAGTCGATTTGTGATCCCGTTCATAAATATCGATATCACATAAAGAAAATATTGAGACAAAACTTACCCTTTTATTTCTGTTGGCATCCAGAACAGCGTTATTTGAATAATAACCGGTCCGTCGCTCGAAAACATCAATAAAGCGTATCAGATCACTGGCAGCAATTTTGTTAATATCCGCACATGCTAACGATAAAACGGTCATGTCAATAATTAAAGTTTCAACACCCCCTTCAGGATGGGTCAAAAATAACCTTTAAATTCACCCAATTGAGTCAATTTTGACACATTTCTTCGACTTGAATTTTATTGTCACTCCTTTCACTCTACTGACAAAACCTCCTGATGTTCATCTCACTATAAAATACAGGTGACTCCATGTTAACAATATTAAAAACAGGGCAATCGGCGCATAAAGTCCCACCGGAAAAAGTCCAGGCTACGTATGGTCGATATCGTATACAGGCATTGTTAAGCGTATTTCTGGGATATCTCGCTTACTATATAGTCAGAAACAATTTCACATTATCGACGCCTTATTTAAAAGAGCAATTGGATCTCAGCGCTACGCAAATCGGCCTACTGAGTAGCTGTATGCTTATTGCTTACGGAATCAGTAAAGGCGTAATGAGCAGTCTGGCGGATAAAGCCAGCCCAAAAGTCTTCATGGCGTGCGGTCTGGTACTCTGCGCGATTGTTAACGTTGGGCTGGGATTCAGTAGCGCATTCTGGATATTTGCCGCTCTGGTGGTCTTCAATGGCCTTTTTCAGGGCATGGGCGTCGGCCCCTCGTTTATTACTATTGCAAACTGGTTCCCTCGTCGGGAACGCGGACGCGTAGGCGCCTTCTGGAATATCTCGCATAACGTTGGCGGCGGGATCGTCGCGCCTATCGTCGGTGCGGCTTTTGCGATATTGGGCAACGAACACTGGCAAAGCGCCAGTTATATCGTTCCGGCCTGCGTCGCCGTCATTTTTGCCTTAATTGTTCTGGTATTGGGAAAAGGTTCGCCGCGCGAAGAAGGCCTTCCCTCCCTGGAACAGATGATGCCGGAAGAAAAAGTCGTACTGAAAACGAAGAATACGGCTAAAGCGCCGGAAAATATGAGCGCATGGCAAATCTTCTGTACTTATGTGCTGCGCAATAAAAATGCCTGGTATATTTCGCTGGTCGATGTCTTCGTCTATATGGTGCGGTTTGGCATGATTAGCTGGTTGCCTATCTATCTGTTGACAGTAAAACACTTTTCAAAAGAACAGATGAGCGTCGCGTTTCTCTTTTTCGAGTGGGCGGCGATTCCTTCCACGCTACTGGCAGGCTGGCTGTCAGATAAACTGTTTAAGGGCCGCAGAATGCCGTTAGCCATGATTTGCATGGCGCTGATTTTTGTCTGTCTGATCGGATACTGGAAAAGTGAATCTTTGCTGATGGTAACGATTTTCGCCGCCATTGTAGGTTGTCTGATTTACGTCCCGCAGTTCCTCGCGTCCGTACAGACAATGGAGATAGTCCCCAGCTTTGCCGTAGGTTCCGCCGTCGGATTACGTGGGTTCATGAGCTATATTTTCGGCGCCTCGTTGGGCACCAGCCTGTTTGGCGTCATGGTGGATAAACTTGGCTGGTACGGCGGATTTTATCTTCTGATGGGCGGCATCGTGTGCTGCATTCTATTCTGTTACCTCTCCCATCGCGGCGCGCTGGAACTGGAACGCCAGCGCCAGAATGCGTTACATAATCAGGACTCACTGCAGCTTGCGGACGCGCAATAAACGATTAGTCTTCCCGGGGAACAGAAGCGCCGACATTGTCGGCGCTATCTATTCGCTGACATCGTGTATACCAAAAATAATTCGAGTTGCTTAAAAGCGGCAAGGGAGTGAGTCCCCGGGAGCATAGATAACGATGTGACTGGGTGAGCGACGTCCCGTCAGGGCGAGGCCCATGAATGGGCCGAGTAATCCGTAGCCAACACATCAGCAACTTGAAGTATGAAGGGCATGTACTGACTAACGCTTACCGTATCCCACCATAAAGCGAATAATTAACCCACATGCCGGTGCAAGAAAAAGCAATAATCCGCTAACGATGTCATCGCCATCCTGCAGCCATACATTGAGTAAATAAATCAGCGCGGCAAGGATAACCATTCCCGTAAAAGAAGAAACCGCAGAAAAAGCCCCCATCACCTGACCGATATAGCCACTCACGGCAAGTATACTTATTGCAAGAAATGTCCATAAATAGATCATCTATAATACCTCCTGTCTATGGCAAGGCTTCCATATAGCCTTACGGTCCCTCTCACTTCTCCTTTAAGATAAACCTTATCAGCACGTCATTTCCATAACATTTATCTCACATTTTATTTTCTAATCATTTTTCAATAACCTTCGTCTGAAATACAATTATCACTGTAAAAACAATGCATTAAAAATAATGATTAGCTTATTTTTGCTACGGGAGAAATATTTACGCTTCTTGATAAAGAATTTCTGGGCGCGAGTAAATAACTGGTGGTACATTAGCCTGCCTGGCGTTCATGCCCTCGTGGTTTAGTACTGACTTAGTTTTACACTCCTTACGGGAACCATTGTCGTACATGATGGCCTAACTATACGTAAATCATTCAAGTTACCCTGATGAGCTTACTCAAGTAAGTGCTTCGGATAAGCGAACGCAACTTGAAGGATGATGCGTATTTCAGAGTGTACCGCTGCGGATAATGACTCTTCTGCGATACATTATTTTCGTATCTACAGAAGGTATTTTATGTTTCCTCAAAGCAAATTTTCACGCGCGTTTTTGCACCCGCGCTACTGGCTGACGTGGTTTGGCGTTGGCGTCCTCTGGTTACTGGTGCAGCTTCCCTACCCGGTTTTGCGTTTTCTGGGCACCCGCACCGGTAAGCTGGCGCGCCCCTTCCTGAAGCGACGTGAGTCGATCGCCCAGAAAAATATTGAACTCTGTTTTCCGACCCTCTCCCGGGAAGAAAGGGGAAAACTGATCGCCGAGAATTTCCACTCTCTTGGCATGGCGCTGCTTGAAACGGGCATGGCCTGGTTCTGGCCTGATAGCCGGGTTCGCAAATGGTTTGATGTGGACGGGCTGGACAACCTTACCCGTGCGCAGGCGCAAAATCGCGGCGTAATGGTCGTTGGCGTGCATTTTATGTCGCTGGAATTGGGAGGCCGGGTAATGGGTCTCTGCCAGCCGATGATGGCGACCTATCGTCCGCATAACAATCCGCTCATGGAGTGGGTGCAGACGCGCGGTCGTATGCGCTCAAATAAAGCGATGATCGGCAGAAACAATCTGCGCGGCATTGTGGGCGCGCTAAAAAAAGGGGAAGCCGTTTGGTTTGCTCCCGACCAGGACTACGGCCCTAAAGGCAGCTCCTTTGCGCCATTTTTCGCGGTTGAAAACGTCGCCACCACCAACGGCACCTATGTACTGTCCAGGCTGTCCGGCGCCGCCATGTTAACCGTTACAATGGTCAGGAAAACCGATAACTCGGGTTATCGTCTGTATATTACCCCTGAAATGGAAGGTTACCCGGCAGATGAAAATCAAGCCGCTGCCTATATGAATAAAATTATTGAGAAAGAGATCATGCGCGCCCCGGAGCAATATCTCTGGATCCATCGCCGTTTCAAAACTCGCCCGTTGGGGGAAGCGTCACTCTACATCTGAAAAAGGCCGCAAGGCCTTTTATTTTGTCATTTCACACCGCCATAATATTCATATCATAAATAATTCATTCTTGCTTTTAGCGATAAGTCTCCTGTTTACAGGCGATTTTTTACTGTGTCGGCGGCGTCGCTCAATAGCGATTCATCACTGTCAGAAATTAAACTGTCGCCGATCCCCGACACTTGTAAGTTACTAAAAGTAAATAAGAAAATGCCTCTTGTTTCACCTCATTTTTAGGCGTACATTAGCGCCGTCTGGAGCGATGACGCGCAGAATTCTGAGGTGATGCAGGCGGTCGAAACACGAATAATTCTCAATTTCGTATTGTCCGGCATCAACTCTCTATAATCAGGTAAGTGTAAGTTCATTTAGGCGTACGACAGGTACGCGGAGAGATGAAACGTGAAATATTTCTTTATGGGCATTTCATTTATGGTCATCGTTTGGGCCGGTACTTTCGCCCTGATGATTTAAAAGTACAATGCAAAGAAAAACAGGAGCCATAGGGCTCCTGTTTGCTTTTCTACTCCGTGCTCGCTTCAACGGGTTTCGGATGTGACGGCAGCACGCCATCGGCGCGGAACATCGCTTTAATCCCCCTGACGGCCTGGCGAATGCGATCGCGATTCTCTATTAATGCAAAGCGTACATGGGTGTCGCCATAGTCACCAAAGCCTATCCCTGGAGAAACGCAAACCTTCGCCTCATTCAGCAGCTTCTTGGCAAACTCAAGTGACCCCATCGCCGCATATTGCTCCGGGATTTTCGCCCAGACGTACATTGAGGCTTTCGGCATTTCAACCATCCAGCCCGCCTCATGCAGTCCCTTCACCAGCACATCGCGACGACGTTTATACTGCTCGGCAATATCGCGCACGCACTGCTGATCGCCTTCCAGAGCGGCGATAGCCGCCACCTGAAGCGGGGTAAAAGTACCATAATCGTGATAACTTTTAATGCGCGCCAGCGCGCTGACCAGGGTTTTATTGCCCACCATAAACCCAATACGCCAGCCCGCCATATTATAGCTTTTCGACAATGTGAAAAATTCGACCGCCACGTCGCGTGCGCCGGGCACCTGCATAATGGATGGCGCTTTCCAGCCGTCGTACACGATATCGGCATACGCCAGATCGTGCACTACCAGCACATCATAACGTTTAGCCAGAGCGACCACTTTTTCAAAAAATTCCAGTTCGACGCACTGGGCCGTAGGGTTAGATGGAAAACCCAAAATCATCATTTTCGGTTTCGGATAACTTTCGCGAATAGCGCGCTCCAGCTCGTTGAAGAAATCCACTCCCTCGACCAATGGAACCGAACGCACCTGCGCCCCGGCGATAACGGCGCCATAGATATGAATCGGGTAACTGGGGTTCGGCACCAGAACCGTATCACCATGATCCAGCGTCGCCAGCATTAAATGCGCCAGTCCCTCTTTGGAACCGATGGTCACAATCGCTTCGGTTTCCGGATCGATATCGACATCATAACGTTCCTGATACCAGTGAGAAATCGCGCGGCGTAAACGCGGTATGCCGCGGGACGTGGAATAACCGTGCGTATCCGGACGCTGCGCGACGGTGCAAAGTTTTTCGACAATGTGGGGAGGGGTTGCGCCATCAGGATTACCCATACTGAAATCAATAATATCTTCGCCGCGCCGACGCGCAGCCATTTTGAGTTCAGCGGTGATGTTAAAAACATAGGGCGGAAGGCGATCGATACGCGTAAAGCGACGTTCAGGGCGGGAGTCAGCCATAATATCCTCAGATTAACGTTAGCGCCCGGACCGTCCGAGCGACGCTGCCACGATGGTGGCTCCTTTAGAAAATAGCCTGAAAATTTTCTTCCTGTCGAGAGGCTAATGAAAATATTTTTTAGCGACGAAAAAGAGGAACAACCGTAAAAATTTACTTTTTAAGCGTGTCAGTTATAGCACCAAATAAATCATATCATTAACAAATTGATATCATTGAATTTACCTAAAGTGGTACAGCCGACGATAATTTCCTGTCAATAAACCTTATCTCAAATAATCCCCTTTTGATTTTGTGGTTTTTCCTCTTTAACCAAAATCCTTACTAATGATAATGGTATTCGATCATGTCATATTGCGGTGTTTTTCAGGGACATTTCCCCGAAAATGAGGATCCTTTCCGGCAAGCTGCCGCGATGAAACCGTAAATAAGGCAGCGAACCGGATACGTATAGTAAAATAAATCCCTGTTTTCGCCTGACTAACCGCCATGACATGATGACTCAACGCGCTGGTGTTTGACCTTTCGCTCAGCAAGAGTAAAGTGAAATAATTCAGACAGTTGAAGCATTCATGCACAGGAAAGGCAATGAAAAAAAACCGCGTGAGGCACGCGGTTTGAGACTGACAAGAGAATGTTTCATTGCCTGATGACGCTGCGCTTATCAGGCCTACAGATGACACACTTTTGTAGGCCGGATAAGGCGTTTATGCCGCCGTCTGACTTATAGAATATGGCCTAATGTCTGGCGCAGATGCGCGCCGGAGCCTAACAAGCCGGGATTATCATGGACAATCAGATAAACCGGAATTCCGTGTACATAATCTTTAAAGCGGCCTTTATCTTCAAAGCCACCACGGAAGCCAGACGCTTTAAAAAATTCCAGGAAGCGCGGGACAATACCGCCAGCGATATAAACGCCGCCAAATGTCCCCATGGTTAACGCCAGATCGCCGCCAAATCGCCCCATGATGACGCAAAAGAGCGACAACGCGCGGCGACAATCGATACAGCTATCCGCCAGGGCGCGTTCGGTAATATCTTTCGGGCGCAGATTTTCCGGCAGACGGTTGTCGGACTTAACAATCGCCCGGTAAAGATTCACCAGCCCCGGGCCAGACAGCACGCGCTCGGCGGAAACGTGGCCAATTTCGGCGCGCAATATTTCCAGAATCATAGCTTCTTCTTCGCTATTAGGCGCAAAATCGACATGCCCGCCTTCGCCCGGAAGGCTAATCCAACGCTTATCCACATGCACCAGATGCGCCACGCCCAAGCCGGTTCCCGCGCCATACACCGCAATAGGTTTGCCGTCTACCGGTTCGCCGCCGCCGAACTGAATTAAATGCTCTTTTTTCAGCATCGGGATCGCCATCGACACGGCGGTGAAATCGTTGATGATTTCCAGATGGCTAAAGCCGAGATTTTTTTTCATTTCCGCAATAGAAAAAGCCCAGGTATGGTTAGTCATCGCCACCCAGTCGCCAGTAATCGGGCAGGCTATGGCGATACAACCATCTTCCACGCTGACGCTATGCTCATCGAGATAAACGCGCACCACGGCCTCAAGACTGGGGTAATCCAGGCCGGAATACGTTTTGGCCTGCGAGATTTCTCCACTGGCGATATCACACAGGGCAAGACGCGCATTCGTGCCGCCTACATCTCCTACTAAAGCATACTTTGTCATTCTTCTACTGCTCCGCTAAAGTCAAAATAAGTCTTTGTCACACTGTAAATTCATGGGGGCATAACAACAACGGCCATCAGGCTGACTGCCTATAAATATAGATCTTCATCACAGAATTACTTTCTTGTTTCAGCACCAATTGCAGCAATGCCGTCGGGCAGGCTGTGCAAAATAGGTATACGACCCCGTGTAAGGAAGAGATTATGTTCCACCCGCGTGCCCGAACGATGCTGCTGCTGTCGCTCCCCGCGCTGATTATCGGCGTAGCGTCAAGCCTGGTTTTAATCGCTGCGATGAAAATCGCGTCGGTTTTTCAGCAATTTCTTTGGCAACGACTGCCCGCCAGCATCGGCATCGCTTATGATTCGCCGTTCTGGATAGTGGGTATGCTCACGCTAACCGGGATCGTGGTGGGTTTGATTATCCGTTACAGTCCCGGACACGCTGGCCCCGATCCGGCCATCGAACCGTTAATCAGTATGCCGGTCTCGCCATCTGCGCTGCCCGGGCTGCTTCTCGCCTTAATCATCGGCCTTGCTGGTGGGGTAAGTTTGGGGCCAGAGCATCCGATCATGACAATAAATATCGCGCTGGCGGCGGCTTTCGGCTCCCGCCTGTTTCCGCGTATCACGGCGTTAGACTGGACGATTCTGGCCTCAGCGGGCACCATCGGCGCGCTGTTCGGCACGCCCGTCGCTGCGGCGCTGATTTTTTCGCAAACGCTTAGCGGCTCTAACGATATTCCCATGTGGGATCGCCTGTTTGCGCCGTTAATGGCGGCAGCGGCGGGGTCACTCACCACCAGCCTGTTCTTTCATCCGCATTTTTCGTTACCCATCGCCCATTACACGCAGATGCGGCTGGTGGACATTGCCAGCGGAGCGATCGTCGCGGCGATCGCCATTGCCGCAGGGATGGTCGCCGTCTGGTGCCTTCCGCGTCTGCACGAGTTGCTGCACCGACTAAAAAATCCGGTCCTGATTCTCGGCATTGGCGGTTTTATACTGGGTATTCTGGGCGTCATTGGCGGGCCGCTTACCCTGTTTAAAGGCCTGGACGAAATGCAACAAATGGCGTTTAGCCAGACGTTGGGCGCGGGAGATTATTTTACCTTAGCCGTCGTCAAACTCGCCGCGCTGGTCATCGCGGCGGCGAGCGGCTTTCGCGGCGGGCGCATTTTTCCGGCTGTGTTTATCGGCGCGGCGCTGGGGCTCATGCTCCATGCCCATGTTGAGGCCGTACCCGCGGCGATTACCGTCTCCTGCGCGATTCTTGGCTTAGTGCTGGTAGTGACGCGTGACGGCTGGCTCAGTCTGTTTATGGCGGCAGTCGTCGTACCGGATACCAATCTGCTGCCGCTGCTCTGCATTGTGATGCTCCCCGCCTGGCTATTGCTGGCGGGAAAACCGTTGCTGGCCGCCAACCGTCACGAACCCTAATCCGGCGCAGCGGGGGCCATTATCCCCCGTTGCGGGCTTCCAGCGCCCGGGTCACGGTACGCAGTAATTCCGGCAGATCGGCTTTTGGCAACATCACTTCAATAAATGACAGACGTTGTGGGCGCGCCAGCCGTTCGAGGACCTCCGCCAGTTGGATAGCCTGCGCCACCCGCCAGCACTCCACCTGTTGCGCCGCGTTTAGCGCCGGTGGTATCTGCGTCCAGTTCCAGCTCGCGATGTCGTTATACCGCTGGGCCGCGCCGTGAATGGCGCGCTCTACGGTATAGCCGCCATTGTTGAGCAGCAGGATGACCGGCGCCTGCCCGTCGCGTAACATCGAGCCCATCTCCTGAATCGTGAGCTGCGCCGCGCCATCGCCGATAATCAGAATCACCCGCCGATCGGGACAGGCGGTTTGCGCGCCAAACGCGGCGGGCAAGGAATAGCCGATAGATCCCCACAGCGGCTGAACCACAACTTCCGCGCCGTCAGGAAGCGACAGCGCGGCAGCGCCAAAGGCGGCGGTCCCCTAGTCGACAAGGACAATATCGCCGGGTTTGAGATACTGCTGTAAAGTTTGCCAGAAGCTTTCCTGGGTCAGTTCTCCCTTATCAATCCGCACTGGCTGTCCGGCGGAACGCGTCGGCGGCGGCGCAAAAGCGCATTCAAGGCACAGTTCGCGCAGCGTAGACACTGCCTGCGCCATCGGGAGGTTGAACCAGGTTTCGCCGATGCGCGACGCGTAAGGCTGAATCTCCAGCGTGCGTTCCGCCGGCAATTGTTGGGTAAATCCGGCCGTAAGGGTATCGACAAAACGGGTGCCGACGCAGATAACCCTATCGGCGTCCTCTATGGCCTGACGCACTTCTTTGCTGCTGGCGCCTGCGCTATAGGTGCCAACGAAGTTCGGGTGCTGTTCATCAAAAAGCCCCTTCTCCATCAGTAGTGTCGCATGAGCGATGGGCGTTTCCGCCATCCAGCGCTGCAACAGTGGTCGTAAACCAAAACGCCCGGCAAGAAAGTCGGCCAATAGCGCAATGCGCCGACTGTTCATCAGGCACTGACGGGCGTGGTAACGAAAAGCCGTCTCTACGCCGCTTTGCGCTTCATGCACGGGCAACGTCAGCGCCTGCGTAGGTGGGATGGCCGTTTTTTTCGCCACGTCGGCGGGCAACATGATGTATCCTGGCCTGCGTGCGGCAAGCATTTCACCCAATACGCGGTCAATCTCGAAGCAGGCGTTCTGTTCATCCAATATTGCGCTGGCAGCGGATATCGCCTGACTCATGCGATAAAAATGACGAAAATCGCCGTCACCGAGGGTATGGTGCATCAATTCGCCACGCTGCTGCGCAGCGCTACAGGGCGCGCCGACGATATGCAAGACCGGGACATATTCCGCGTAACTGCCCGCGATACCGTTAATAGCGCTAAGTTCTCCCACGCCAAAGGTGGTGAGTAGCGCTCCAGCGCCCGACATGCGCGCATAGCCGTCCGCGGCATAAGCGGCGTTCAGCTCATTGGCGCATCCCACCCAACGCAAGGTCGGGTGGTCAATCACATGGTCAAGAAACTGCAAGTTATAATCGCCCGGTACGCCAAAAAGATGGCCAATGCCGCATCCTGCCAGTCTGTCCAGCAAATAGTCGGCCACGGTATAGGGGTTTTGCATGACAGCTTTCCTTCTGACGTTGACATTATGTTGAGTATTAAGGAATGCCGATGGCTGTCCAGCACGACGGGGATGAAAGCCTGGAAAACAATGTTTACAGCGGCAAACAGTAAAAGCCGGATACCGCCTGGCGAGTGTAACCGTATACACTATTTATTCACGCCACAGGGGGAAAGGTCATGATTTATCAGCCCGATGAAAATCGTTATCACACAATGGAGTATCGTCGCTGCGGGCGCAGCGGCGTCAAACTTCCCGCCATTTCGCTGGGGTTATGGCACAACTTCGGCGATACGACACGGGTAGAAAATAGCCGGGCGCTGCTGCAACGCGCGTTCGATCTGGGCATTACCCACTTTGATCTCGCCAATAATTATGGGCCGCCGCCGGGCTCCGCAGAATGCAATTTTGGCCGCATTCTGCAGGAAGATTTTTTACCGTGGCGCGATGAGTTAGTCATCTCCACCAAAGCGGGCTACACCATGTGGGATGGCCCTTATGGCGACTGGGGTTCACGGAAATACCTTATCGCCAGCCTCGATCAAAGCCTGAAACGTATGGGGCTGGAGTATGTCGATATCTTTTATCACCATCGTCCCGATCCCGAAACGCCGCTTAAAGAGACGATGAAAGCGTTAGATCACCTTGTGCGCCACGGCAAAGCGTTGTACGTGGGGATCTCTAACTATCCTGCCGATCTGGCCAGACAAGCTATCGATATTCTGGAGGATCTCGGCACGCCTTGCCTGATTCATCAGCCTAAATATTCGCTTTTTGAGCGTTGGGTAGAGGACGGGCTGCTGGCGCTGTTGCAGGAAAAAGGCGTCGGCAGTATTGCCTTCTCGCCGCTGGCGGGCGGGCAGCTCACTGACCGTTATCTGAATGGCATTCCGGAAGATTCCCGCGCGGCGAGCGGAAGCCGTTTCCTTAAACCAGAACAGATTACCGCCGACAAACTGGAAAAAGTTCGCCGGTTGAATGAACTGGCTGCACGACGGGGCCAAAAATTGTCTCAGATGGCGCTCGCCTGGGTGCTGCGTAACGATAACGTTACCTCGGTACTGATTGGCGCCAGCAAACCGTCGCAAATCGAAGACGCCGTAGGAATGCTGGCCAATCGCCGTTTTTCGGCGGCGGAATGTGCAGAAATTGACGCTATTCTGGAGGGCCGGTTTTAGCAAAAAATGCTCTCCTTCATGATTTAAGAGTTAAGGCGATGAAACAAATCTTTACTGCTTTGTAATATTGCATTAACAGGCCGGCGACGGCTCGATCGTGAAGGAGAGAAAGTATGTTCAGGTCACTGATTCTGGCGGCAGCCTTGCTGGCTTTTACACCGCTTGCCGCGAATGCGGGCGAAATCACCCTGTTGCCCTCAATAAAATTACAGATTGGCGATCGCGATGATTACGGTAACTACTGGGACGGTGGTCGCTGGCGCGACCGTGATTACTGGCACAACCATTATGAATGGCGTAAAAATCGCTGGTGGCGCCATGACAACGGCTATCATCGCGGCTGGGATAAGCGTAAAGCGTATGAACGCGGTTATCGGGAAGGCTGGCGCGATCGCGACGATCATCGCGGGCGAGGCCGGGGTCACAAACATCATCACTAAGCCTCCTGCTGAATAATAGCCCGATGACGTTCACGCATCGGGCCTGCTATCTTTCTGTCTTTATGACAACCCCATCACCGTTCCAACCAGTAACCAGATATTCAGGGCGACGACCAGCACGACAATTATCCAGCCAATCTGTTTTACTCGCCGCGTGTTCACCAGCTCGCCCATTAGCGTAGCGTTACTGGTGAAAATCAGGAGCGGCACCAGCGCCAGCGCAATACCAAAACTCAGCAGCACCTGGCTCATCACCAGAATTCGGGTAGGGTCAAGCCCCATCAAAATCACAATAAATGAGGGCAGCATGGTAATGGTGCGCCGTACCCACAGCGGAATGTGAAAACGGACAAACCCTTGCATCACCACCTGCCCCGCCAGAGTCCCTACCACAGTGGAGGAAAGCCCTGCCGCTACCAGACTAAGACCAAACACCGTTGCCGCCGCATGGCTTAGTAACGGTTCCAGCGTCAGGTATGCCTGATCGAGGTCGGCGATGCCGGTGTGGCCGCTAAAATGAAACGCCGCCGCGGCGGTCGCCATCATTGCCAGATTGACAAAACCGGCAATCGTCATAGCAATAGCGACATCCCATTTCGTTGCTGAGTACCGTTGTTGCCGCGTTCCGCCGTGCAGATGCTGTGTTAATGACGAGTGCAGATAAATCACGTGCGGCATAATCGTCGCGCCAAGCACGCCGGCGGCTAAGAATACGGCTTCCGGGTTCGGTAGCGCCGGGATAACCATTCCTTTGCCGAGCTGCGCCATATCAGGCTGAGAGAAAAACAGCTCCACAATGTAAGCAGCGGCGACAAAAAGCAGTAAACCGCCGATGACTTTTTCAAGCGGTTTTTGACCGCGGCGCTGTAACATTAAAATCAGAAACGTCGCGATACCGGTCAATACCGCGCCCTGTAATAAAGAGACGCCCAGGATCAGCTTAAAACCTATTGCCGCGCCGATAAATTCAGCTAAATCGGTGGCCATCGCGATGATTTCCGCCTGTACCCAGTAAAACCAGACTACCGGGCGCGGATAATGGTCGCGAATTTGCTCCGCCAGGTTCTTGCCCGTGGCGATTCCGAGTTTTGCCGAGAGGATTTGAATCAGCATCGCCATCAGGTTCGCCCAGACCACCACCCAGAGTAGCTGGTAGCCAAAGCTGGCGCCGGCCTGAATATTGGTCGCGAAGTTACCAGGATCGATATAACCAATCGCGGCAATGAACGCAGGTCCCATTAATGCGAGCCTTAGCTTGCGCGCCGCCCGTCCGCTGCTATTCTCTACGCGATTGTCAGTCATCTTTTGCCTCAAAAACATAGCCTTTGCTATGTTTCATGCTATGTTTATTGATAATGATTATCAAGTGCATTTCAATGGGTACGGGTGATTACTTTGATAGTGTGAAACGATAGACCGATACGATGACGACCTGTATCAGAACAGTTTGGCTTAACATTACAAGATTAGCACACTGATATAACTTTTCATTTTCATATTCAGTACAGTAAAAGTGTATTACAGATCACTAATTTTGAATCTCGTCACAGGTCCTTATTATAGTGTGTGTTGGATCTCGTTTTCTTTACGGCTGTTGCATAGAATGTGCACGAAAATTAAACCTGTCTCATATTTGGAGCAAATATGGACCGCGTCCTTCATTTTGTCCTGGCGCTTGCCGTTGTTGCGGTACTCGCACTGCTGGTTAGCAGCGACCGTAAAAAAATTCGCATTCGTTACGTCATTCAGTTACTTGTTATCGAAGTGTTACTGGCCTGGTTCTTCCTGAACTCGGATGTTGGCCTTGGCTTCGTAAAAGGTTTCTCCGAGATGTTTGAAAAACTGCTCGGATTTGCCAACGAAGGGACAAACTTCGTCTTTGGCAGTATGAACGATCAAGGTTTGGCGTTCTTCTTCCTGAAAGTATTGTGCTCGATCGTCTTTATTTCCGCGTTGATCGGTATTCTCCAGCATATCCGCGTTCTGCCAGTGGTCATCCGCGCTATTGGTTTCCTGCTGTCCAAAATAAACGGTATGGGCAAACTGGAGTCTTTTAACGCCGTCAGCTCGCTGATCCTCGGCCAGTCTGAGAACTTTATCGCTTATAAAGATATCCTCGGCAAAATGTCCCGTAACCGCATGTACACCATGGCTGCAACGGCGATGTCTACCGTTTCCATGTCTATCGTGGGCGCGTATATGACGATGCTGGACCCTAAATATGTGGTCGCAGCGCTGGTTCTGAACATGTTCAGCACCTTTATCGTTCTGTCGCTGATCAACCCCTATACCGTTGATGCCAGCGAAGAAAATATTCAGATGTCGAACCTGCATGAAGGCCAAAGTTTCTTCGAAATGCTGGGCGAGTACATTCTGGCAGGTTTTAAAGTGGCGATTATCGTCGCGGCGATGCTGATCGGTTTCATCGCGCTGATCGCGGCGCTGAACGCGCTGTTCGCAACGGTTACCGGTTGGTTCGGCTACAGCATCTCCTTCCAGGGCATTCTGGGTTACATCTTCTACCCGGTCGCATGGGTAATATTGCGGGCGCGATTAAAGGCCTGAACGAAGAGCAAGGCAACGTGGTTTCCCGTTTTGGTCTGAAACTGGTTTACGGTTCTACGCTGGTGAGCGTACTGTCCGCCTCTATCGCGGCGCTGGTACTGTAAGTCTGCGTTTAATGTAGAAACCGGGGAGCTATCCCCGGTTTTTTTATGCCGCTTATTTGCCTAACGGGCGCGGGCGGCCAATCAGATATCCCTGCAAACTGTGTACGCCAAGCTGCAATAGCAGATCGCGCTGCGCAGGCGTTTCAACAAACTCAGCCACGACGCTCAACGATTTCGCTTTCGCTAAATCAGTGATGGATTTCACGATCATCGCATCCAGGGAGTCCGTCAGAATATCTTTTACAAAACAACCGTCGATTTTAATGATGTCCGCCTTGAGGCGTTTTAGCCGTTCATAGTTTGCATAACCGGTGCCGAAATCATCAATGGCGATTTTTAGGCCAAACTTACGCAGCTGGTTGATATTGTGCATACTGATTTCGGAATGAGAGAAGGCCTGTTCTTCAGTAATTTCGATGATGACCGAAGCAGGCGGGACGCCATAGCGTTTAAAAAGCTGCATAATGCGCGACGCCGTCTCTTTTTGCAGCAGCGTCAGCGGCATCAAATTAACCGAAAAACGCGCCCCCTGCTCCGCCGAAGGATGCGCGGACAGCCATTGCAGGAGCGCTTCCATCACCTGCATATCAAACCGTACGCTCAGGTTAAACTGGGCGATAAGCGGAATGAACTGATTCGGCATCATGATACCGTCGTCGCACCGAAGCCGCGTCAGAATCTCGTCATACCCTTTTCCCTGCGCGTCGCGAATGGGTTGCGCATACAAAACCAGCGCGCCACGCTCCAGCGCCTGACGGATTTTCTGCAACCGCAGCACCCGTTCCGTCGTCTGCCCGGAAGCGGCTTCAATACTCTGGGTCAGTGCAAGCACCCGACGGTGCGAGCAGGATTGCTCCGCCAGCCAGCTTAACTGCCCCAACAGCGGTTGCAAGGTTTCCTGGCGACCATCGAATGTTCCCCACGATGCGCCGTATTCCATGTCCAGACCGGTATTGTTCCAGTAAATTTTGCGGTTATTAAGCACATTGAGCATATATTGCAGGCGGGCTTCCGTCTCCGGTCCTGTCAGCACCAGCAATAATTCACTGCCCGGCAGATGGAAAATTTTCTCCTTTTCCAGCAGCAGCGGCTGCAACACGCGAAACACCTCGCGTTCGCAATGCACGCGCATCTGCATACCGTAATGACGGCTCAGAAATTCCAGGTTTTCCATGCGTAGATAACACACGCTTTGCCCGGTATCCTGTAAAAGAAACTGTTCCAGCGCACGCAGGTTAGGCAGTTGCGTCAATGGATCGGTCAACGCCTGCGAGTGCCATTGTCGATTCAACCATTCGCTACGCTGATTAATCCGCGCCATGTACAACAAACAAATACTAAAAGAAATGAGAACTGAAAGGATAAATGCCAGCGAATATTCTGAGCCCACGCCCTGCAGAAAATTGCGGTTATAGCTAAGCAGGAATAGCGCAGTGAGAGCCCAACTAAAATTCAACAGCGGATAACTGATTTTCCCCACGCCGATGGTAAATCCAATGAACAGGACTGGCACCAGATAGCCAGCAATATACTTTGTCTCGAAAGGCGTACACAGCACCGCTAATAGCGTCGCCAGAGTGGCAAACCAGAGAAGCGTAAACAGGCGTTTTTCTTTGGCGAGATAAGGAGCGACATCCCTCCGCCAGAAAATACGAATATAGTGCGGGCTGACTATCATCCGCAGCGGATAATAGAAAAAGAGGGTAAAAATAAGCACGGCAGAAATCAGACTCAATAAATCAACAATCGAGAAAATAGCGGTGCCGGTGCCAAAGAAGGTAGAGATGGTCACCGGGAAAGCCAGGTAGTGCCCCGCCAGATGCATACTGATTTTTATGCCAAACGGCGTCATTAACCCTAACCAGAAAACGCGTAGCCAGATGCCTTGGTTGGGTATTCCGTAGCGCCAGCGCGCGCCCAGCTGCCAGCGTACGATAGCGCAAACCAGCAGCACGGGAAACGTCTGGCAAAATAGCAGCACCATCGCCTGTGGCAGAGGTAAATGAAAATTCCATTCATTAGTCAACATCATTCCGCCTACCATCGGCGCGACGCCACGGCGGCCAAATAAGAACAGCACGGCAAACATGACGCAGAGCGGTAGCCAGGCCAGAAAGATATAGCTGGAATCAATTGTGGCGCGGGGAGAAATGAGACGAGATAGCAGAATAGCCGGAACGGTCAGGCAGAAGGCCAGTAAAAATATTTTTATATTTTTTAATACGTTACACTTATCCGGCATTGCTTTAATGCTCACATCATTATATAAGGCGCATGAATAATAAGTATATTCGCATTATGAAGCAATCTAACAAAAGCTCATATTGACCGCAAAAGCAGCGGCAAACAAACGCACCTGAAGAGCAGATCAGACGCCATGAATTTTGTGACAAAAAGCAAAAACCCCCGCTTTTCAGCGAGGGTTTGAATGTTGGTGGAGCTAAGCGGGATCGAACCGCTGACCTCTTGCATGCCATGCAAGCGCTCTCCCAGCTGAGCTATAGCCCCATAACGTAAAGCTTGTCGAGTTGACGGGCGGCATCATATGAATTCCCTCGGCATGTGTCAACGGCAAAATGAACTTGCCGAATTCAATCGCTGAAAAAGCATTCAAATAAAGGACATTGCGGCACAACTCGCATTCAGTAGTTAAACACGTCACGGTTTCGACTAAAATGGTGCTATAAAATGAACCACTAATTAACCCCACGACTATTCAGGGAATCGTTATGTTCAAGGAACGGATGACGCCAGAAGAACTCGCTAATCTCACCGGTTACAGCCGACAAACCATCAATAAATGGGTACGGAAAGAAGGCTGGGCAACATCGCCCAAACCTGGCGTCCAGGGCGGTAAAGCCCGTCTGGTTCATGTAAACGAACAGGTTCGTGAATATATCCGCAGCGCTGAACGTTCAGTTGACCATCACGCAGACACATTCACGCCTGCCAGCAACGCATCGCTTGAAGCGCTGCTCATGACGCTCGCCAAAGAGATGACCTCATCCGAGCAGAAACAGTTTACCTCTCTCCTCGTGCGTGAAGGGATTACCGGTTTGTTACAACGCTTAGGGATACGCGATAGCAAATAATATGAAAAGATTACGCAGTAAAATGACCACTGAAGAGCTGGCTGAATGCCTCGGCGTGGCCAGACAAACCGTCAATCGCTGGATCAGAGAACAACACTGGAAAACCGAAAAATTTCCCGGCGTCAAAGGCGGACGCGCAAGACTCATCCATATTGATGCTAGCGTGCGGGAGTTTATTCTCAATATTCCGGCTTTTCGCAAACTGCCTGCGTTTTATCAGGCGGAAGAAGCTTTCGCAGAATATGCGAACGCGGCGCACAGTCATGCTTATCGACAAATTATTGATGCCGTTGAAAATATGTCTGCTCAGGAACAGGAAAAACTGGCGCTGTTTTTATCGCGGGAAGGTATTCGCGGATTTCTGACGCGTTTAGGTATCAATGAGGCGGACTAACAAATAATAAACGGCAGGCGTCTGCCCTGCCGTTTATTCTGTTTCAGCTGGCGTTACTGCTGGCTTTCACGCTCGGCGATAAAGCCCAGCGCTTTGTTGATGCGCTCAATGCTGCGGGTTTTACCAATCGCATGTACGGTGACATCCAGCGCAGGCGACTGCCCGGCACCGGTCACAGCCACACGCAGCGGCATCCCCACTTTACCCATCCCCACTTCCAGCTCATCCGCCGTGGCCTGAATCGCGTGGTGGACGTTTTCTGCTGACCAGTCCGTAATCGCCGACAGCTTGTCGCGCACCACTTCCAGCGGCTGACGCGCCACCGGGCGGAGGTGTTTTTTCGCCGCATCGGCGTCAAACTCGCTGAAGTCTTCATAGAAGTAGCGGCAGCTCTGCGACATCTCTTTCAGAGTTTTGCAGCGCTCGCCCAGCAACTTCACCAGTTCAGCAAGCTGCGGGCCGTTACGGGTGTCGATATTTTCCTGCTCGATATGCCACTGCAAATGCGTCGCCACATATTCCGGCGCCAGCGTATTGATATAGTGGTGGTTCAGCCACAGCAGTTTATCGGTGTTGAACGCGCTCGCAGACTTGCTCACCGCACCGAGGGAGAACAGTTTAATCATCTCTTCGCGGGTGAAGATTTCCTGATCGCCGCTGGACCAGCCCAGACGCACCAGATAGTTCAGCAACGCTTCCGGCAGATAACCGTCATCGCGATACTGCATCACGCTCACCGCACCGTGACGTTTAGACAGCTTTTTACCGTCGTCGCCGTTAATCATCGACACATGCGCGTACATCGGCACCGGCGCGTTTAACGCTTTCAAAATGTTAATCTGGCGCGGAGTATTGTTGATATGGTCTTCGCCACGAATCACATGGGTAATTTCCATATCCCAGTCGTCAACCACCACACAGAAGTTGTAGGTCGGGGAGCCGTCGGTACGACGAATGATCAGATCGTCCAGCTCCTGATTGCTGAATTCGATCGGGCCACGGATCTGATCATCAAAAATAACGGAACCGTCCTGCGGGTTGGCAAAGCGCACCACGCATGGTTCATCGTCGGCATGATGTTCGTGACTGTGACGGCAACGCCCGTCATAACGCGGCTTCTCGCCTTTCGCCATCTGATCTTCACGCAGTTGCTCCAGACGCTCTTTAGAGCAGTAGCATTTATAGGCTGTTCCCGCCTCCAGCATCTCGTCAATCACCGCGTTATAGCGATCAAAACGTTTGGTCTGGAAATAGGGGCCTTCGTCCCATTCCAGGTTCAGCCAGTTCATACCATCCATGATGGCTTCAATGGCTTCCGGCGTGGAACGCTCAAGATCGGTGTCTTCAATACGCAGCACGAACTCACCGCCGTGGTGACGTGCGAAAAGCCAGGAATAAAGAGCAGTACGCGCGCCGCCGACGTGCAGATAACCTGTCGGGCTAGGCGCGAAGCGAGTTTTGATTTTCATGAAATGGCCTTACGTTTATAAAGATGCCGACAACCGGCAAATCCTGGAAAGATGAATAGCCTTGTATTCTATCACTGTGGCTTGATTCCTCAATGTTGATCCGGTCAGAACACTGCGCTTTGCTATTTCCGTATAGAAATCATGCAGCGCGGGGTAATTCACGATCGTTTTGTTTAATTTTACGACGAACAAACAAAAACTTTAGAAAATGCGTTGACTCATTTTCAACTCTCCCTATAATGCGACTCCACACAGCGGGGGTGATTAGCTCAGCTGGGAGAGCACCTCCCTTACAAGGAGGGGGTCGGCGGTTCGATCCCGTCATCACCCACCAACTACTTTATGTAGTCTCCGCCGTGTAGATAAGAAATTGAGAAGTGGGTGATTAGCTCAGCTGGGAGAGCATCTCCCTTACAAGGAGGGGGTCGGCGGTTCGATCCCGTCATCACCCACCACTTTCTCGCCAGCTAAATTTCTTATTGTGAAGTGCCGAAGTGGGTGATTAGCTCAGCTGGGAGAGCACCTCCCTTACAAGGAGGGGGTCGGCGGTTCGATTCCGTCATCACCCACCACTTCGGGTCGTTAGCTCAGTTGGTAGAGCAGTTGACTTTTAATCAATTGGTCGCAGGTTCGAATCCTGCACGACCCACCAATGTAAAAAAGCGCCCTAAAGGCGCTTTTTTGCTATCTGCGATATGGAAGATTCGAACCTGCAGCAGGTTCGGGTCTTGCCTGATGCGCTGCGCTTATCAGGCCTACAGACGACACCGCCGCGTAGGCCGGGTAAGGCGAAGCCGCCACCCGGCATAAATACCGCAGCAACGCTACCGGCTCGCTTACCGCCTATAGCTGATACAGCGGATCTTTCGCCCTCGCGGCGGTTAATTCGCTGGCCTGAGTACGCACCACGTCCCACAACGCCTGCGCCGCCGTGGAGAGCGAACGGTTTTTTCGCCGCGCCAGCATGAGCTGCCTTTCAACTACGGGCGTCAGCCGTTTAACCTGTAAGTGGCTGCCCTGCGGGAGCGGTAACGCCAGCGCGGGCAGCACGCTGATGCCGATTCCCGCTTCCACCATTGGAAACAGCGTGGCCGGGTGACCAATCTCCTGCACGATATCCGCCTCAATAGCAAAATGGGCCAGCGCCGCATCAATCAGCGGTCGACTGCCGGAAGCATAATCCTGTAAGACCAGCGAGGCCTGTTTAAGATCCTGCCAGCTCACCCATTCCTGATGCGCCAGCGGATGATCCTGGCGACACAACAGTAAAAAAGGCTCTGATAAGATGGCTTCACACTGTAAATCCACCGCTGCGCCGGGATCGATAACGATGCCAAAATCCACTTCACCCTGGCGGATGCTCTCCAGCACCCACTGCTGCGGACGATCGTGCAATACAAAATCAATAGCGGGATAAAGTGAATTACTTTGGGCAATGCATTGCGGAATAAGATGCGCAGAAATGGTTTGGCTCGCGGCAACGCGCACAGTGCCGGTTAATTGTGTCCCTACTCTGCCTGCATCGCGCAGTATGCTGTTCAGTTCATCAAGCACCCGCTCCAGACGCGTCGCCAGTTGTTGCCCCGCCTCGGTCAGCACCACCTCACGCGTAGTGCGATCCAACAGTCTGACGCCGGTTTGCCGCTCCAGCTCTTTTACGCTATGACTGACCGCAGAGTGGCTCAGTCCAATCCTGTCCCCTGCCCGACTGAAACTTTTGGCCTGGGCGACGGTAATAAAAATACGCAGTTGACGCAGTGAATAGTTCATCGACTAGATTCATATATAGATGCAATAAATCAATTTTATTTCTCAAAGCGAAAAACGCAAAATAGCTGCACCGACTTTCAGGAGTTTTTATGAAACTTTTTCGTATCCTTGACCCTTTCACGCTGACACTTATCACCGTGGTACTACTGGCCTCTTTTTTCCCGGCGGAAGGCAGCTTTGTGCCTGTCGTTGAAGGCATTACGACAGCGGCCATCGCTCTGCTGTTTTTTATGCATGGCGCGAAGCTTTCACGTGAAGCGATCATCGCTGGCGGCAGCCACTGGCGGTTGCATCTGTGGGTCATGTGCAGCACTTTTGTGCTCTTTCCTGTCCTCGGCGTACTGTTTGCCTGGTGGGCGCCTGTCAATGTCGACCCTATGCTCTACAGCGGCTTTCTGTATCTGTGCATTTTGCCCGCCACCGTGCAGTCTGCGATTGCGTTTACTTCACTCGCGGGCGGTAACGTCGCGGCCGCGGTGTGCTCAGCGTCTGCGTCCAGTCTGCTGGGCATTTTCCTGTCGCCGCTGCTGGTCGGTCTGGTAATGAATATTCATGGCGCACAGGGCAGTCTGGAAGAGGTGGGCAAAATTATGCTGCAACTGCTGCTGCCTTTTGTGCTGGGACACCTGTCTCGCCCGTGGATCGGCAACTGGGTCGCGCGCAACAAAAAGTGGATCGCGAAAACGGATCAGACCTCTATTCTGCTGGTGGTCTACTCGGCGTTCAGCGAAGCGGTGGTCAATGGCATCTGGCACAAAGTCGGCTGGGGATCGCTGCTGTTTATCGTCGTGGTCAGTCTCATACTGTTGGCGATCGTCATCGCCATTAACGTCTTTGTCGCCCGTAAATGCGGCTTCAATAAAGCCGACGAAATCACTATTGTCTTCTGCGGTTCGAAAAAAAGCCTAGCCAACGGGATCCCGATGGCCAATATTCTGTTTCCGACGTCAGTGCTAGGTATGATGGTATTACCGCTGATGATCTTCCACCAGATCCAACTGATGGTCTGCGCAGGGCTGGCGCGGCGCTACAAACGCCAGACCGAGAAGTTACAGGCGCAGCAGGAAAGCCGCGCCGCGAAAGCTTAAAGCGGGCGTTTCAGGGGCTGCACCAGTTGCGTCAGCCCCTCGGTTTTAATCAGCAGCGTGATTTGCATCAACTCCCCCAGTTTACCCGCCGGAAATTGATCTTTACGGGCAAACCACAGCAAATACTCTTCCGGAGGGTCGATCAATCGACGTCCCTGATATTTGCCGAACGGCATCACGGTGTTGGCGATTTCAACCAGCTGCTCTTTTTCCATCTCAGGCACCCAGTAAGCGGATCATTTCCGCTTCATCAATGACATTGATGCCCAGTTCCTGCGCTTTGGCCAGTTTGGAACCCGCCGCTTCACCGGCAATCACCAGATCGGTTTTCTTCGATACGCTGCCTGCCACTTTCGCGCCCAGCGCCACTAAACGCGCTTTAGCGTCATCGCGGGACATCTGGCTCAGGCTACCGGTTAGTACCACGGTTTTACCGGCAAACGGGCTATCGATCTCTTGCACATTAATGACTACCGGCGCGGGCCAGTGAACCCCTTCCGCCAGTAGCTGCACAATCACATCACGATTGCTCTCTTCGGCAAAAAAGTTAAAGACGTGCGTAGCGACCACAATCCCCACGTCAGGTACTTTCTGCAACTCGTCAATGGTGGCGGCCTGTAGTGCCTCCAGCGTGCCGAAATAAGCCGCCAACCCCGCCGCCGTCGCTTCACCCACTTCACGGATGCCCAGCGCATAGAGAAAACGCGCAAAGGTCGTCGCTTTGGCTTTTTCCAGCGCGTTTACAACATTTTGCGCGGACTTTGGCCCCATTCGGTCCAGGCCGGTCAGTTTACCCGCCGTCAGACGGAACAGATCCGCTGGCGTATGGACATACTCCCTTTCCACCAGTTGGTCGATGATCTTATCGCCCATCCCGTCTACATCCATCGCCCGGCGCGACACAAAATGTTTCAGCGACTCTTTACGCTGCGCGCCGCAAATCAGCCCACCGGTACAACGGGTAACGGCTTCGCCTTCGACGCGCTCTACGTCCGATCCGCACACCGGACAGTGCGTTGGAAACACAATCGGACGCGTCTCTTCAGGGCGTTCGGACAGAACCACGTTGACCACCTGAGGGATCACATCGCCTGCCCGACGGATAACCACCTTATCGCCAATGCGCAAGCCAAGCCGCTCAATTTCATCGGCATTATGCAACGTGGCATTGCTGACCAGCACACCAGCCACCTGAACCGGTTCCAGACGCGCCACCGGCGTAATCGCCCCAGTGCGCCCAACCTGAAACTCAACATCGCGCACAAAAGTCATCTGCTCCTGAGCAGGGAATTTAAACGCCACCGCCCAGCGCGGCGCGCGGGCCACAAAGCCCAGCTGTTCCTGCAAAGCCAGCGAGTTGACCTTAATCACCACGCCGTCGATATCAAAACCGAGCGTGGGGCGATCTTTTTCGACGTTGTGATAAAAATCCAGTACCGCCTGGGGAGAATCGCACAGCGTCACGCGATCGCTGACCGGTAACCCCCACGCTTTAAATTGCAGCAAACGTCCCAGATGCGTATCCGGCAACTCGCCGCCTTCCAGAATACCGACGCCGTAGCAGAAAAATGTTAGCGGTCGCTTCGCCGTAATACGCGGATCGAGCTGACGCAGCGAGCCCGCCGCCGCGTTACGCGGGTTAGCAAACACTTTGCCGCCAGTGCGGCGCGCGTCTTCATTGATCTTTTCAAACCCGGCCTGCGGTAAAAATACCTCTCCGCGAACTTCAAGACGCGCCGGAATGTTATCGCCGTGCAGCTTTAACGGAATGGCGCGAATCGTGCGCACGTTTGAAGTGATATCTTCACCGGTGGTGCCGTCGCCACGCGTCGCTGCGCTCACCAGCACGCCGTTTTCATACAGAATGCTGACCGCCAGGCCATCCAGCTTTAGCTCGCAGCACCAGATGACATTTTCCGTGCTTTTTAGACGATCCTGCACTCGCTTGTTAAACGCCAGGAAGCTTTCTTCATCAAATACGTTATCGAGCGACAGCATCGGTACTTCATGGCGAATCTGGTTGAATGCCGTCAGCGGCGCCGCGCCAACGCGCTGCGTGGGCGAATCCGGCGTGATAAGGTCCGGACGTTGCGCCTCCAGCTCTCGCAGTTCCCGCATCAGGCGGTCATATTCGGCGTCGGGAATCTCTGGCGCATCCATCACATGATACAGATATTCATGATGGCGAAGCGTGGTTCGCAGTTCTGTCAGTTGTTGTTCGATTGGTTCCATATCACACCATCAATGATAAAAAACCCCCGACAGGCGGGGGTTACGTTAAAAATGTCACACCTGCGTTAACCTCAGGCGTTAGCGTCCATCACCTCGCGGATGCGGTCCTGATATTCGCGCAGTTTCTGCGGCGTCATCATCCGACGCTGGTCATCCAGCACGACGCCACCGACCTCATCAGCGATATGCTGCGCGGATTGCAGCATCAGCTTGAAATTCTGCAGCGCATCGCCGTAAGACGGTACCTGCATAAAGATAGTGACGCCAGGCGTAGTGAAGTCCGTCATTTCAGGATCGAACGTTCCCGGATTGACCATATTCGCGAGACTGAACAAGGCCGGGCCGCTGCCGTCCGGGCTCAAATGACGATGGAAAATATTCATATCGCCAAATTTAAAGCCTGACTGCTGAATACTGTTCAGTAACACTTCACCATTAAGCTCGCTGCCATGATGGGCCGCGACGTTCATAATGATGACCGCCTCTTTACGCTGCGGTTTTTCCACAACCGGCGCTTCTTCCACTACCGGTTCCGCCTCAACCACAGGTTCCGCAGGCTGGAAGGTTTGCGCTGATGGCGGCGGCGCGGGCTGCGCAACAGGCTGCGGCGCTTGCGACGGCGGTGCAGGCTGCTGTTGCGGCGGCTGTACCGGCGGCGCAGATGGCTGAACCTGCTGAGGCTGCGGCGCAGGTTGGACCGGTTGCTGAACCGGCTGTTGCATCGGCGCTTGCGGCTGCGGCGGCGCCGCTGGACGCGGTTGCGCAGACGCATAAGGCGGCTGGTACTGGTGTTGCGGCGACTGACGAGGGGCATCATGCTCCTGCGACTGGCCGGGGGCATGATTTACGCGGTGAACACGAACTTCACCCACGCCTTCGTCTTCTTCGACATCGTCGTCATACGAGTCGTCGTCGCGTTTCGATTTCATGCGTTTTAGTGGACGATCGCGGAACATAGAAGATCGTTCTTTACGGCTGGTCCAGAAACCATGTACCAGTAAAGCGATTATGGCGATCGCGCCAACAATGATTAATATCAGACGCAAATCCTGCATCATTATATTCTCTGTTGTTCTAACACCTTGCCACCACGGCAAACATTTACTCACTAAGAGTATTTGCCGATTACGTCAAGTGCAAGTGTACTGTTGGCTTTCGCAGCATAAAGATGAAGGAAAATGTGCTTTTTGCTGTTTTTTCGAACATTTCCGAACTATCCACCGTCTGATAACCGGGTAAGATATCCCACGTTTACCCAGGGCTTTAAGAAAAAGGAGTATGTCCTGAATATGGTTTCATCATCCACAACCGTACCACGTAGCGGCGTCTATTATTTCTCGCAAGGATGGAAGTTAGTCACCCTACCGGGAATCCGCCGCTTTGTTATTTTACCTTTGCTGGTCAACATTGTGCTGATGGGCGGCGCATTTTGGTGGCTGTTTACCCAGCTTGACGCCTGGATACCTTCGTTGATGAGTCATGTGCCGGACTGGCTGCAATGGCTGAGCTATCTGCTGTGGCCGATTGCGGTTATCTCTGTTCTGCTGGTCTTTGGCTATTTTTTCTCTACCCTCGCCAACTGGATCGCCGCGCCGTTTAACGGCCTTTTAGCCGAACAGCTTGAGGCGCGGTTAACCGGCGCCACGCCGCCAGATACCGGCATACTCGGCATCATGAAAGATGTACCGCGCATTATGAAACGTGAATGGCAAAAGCTGGCGTGGTATCTGCCGCGCGCTATTGTGCTGCTGGTTCTCTATTTTATTCCTGGCATTGGCCAAACCATCGCGCCGGTGCTGTGGTTTTTGTTCAGCGCCTGGATGCTGGCGATCCAGTATTGCGACTACCCGTTTGATAACCACAAAGTGCCGTTTAAAACGATGCGCGCCGCGTTGCGCACGCAGAAGGTGGCGAATATGCAATTTGGCGCGCTCACCAGCCTCTTTACGATGATTCCGGTGCTTAACCTTTTCATTATGCCTGTCGCCGTCTGTGGCGCGACGGCAATGTGGGTTGATTGCTGGCGTGCTAAGCACGCGTTATGGAAATAACGTAAAAATGTATAAATAAGAGATGGCTTAGAGCCTATCCCACCAGGCGTTATTGGCGCAGCCAGTTTGGACACGGACAGCGCGCAAAAACCGGAGCGTACACGTAGTACGTGAGGATTTTGAGCACTGCCCAGGTCCAAAATGGCAAGTAAAATAGCCCTAATGGGATAGGCTCTTATGCTGTCTCTTATTCCATACTGATAACCATTATTCCCCATCAGCATATAGATATGCGAAATCCTTACTTCCCCATATCTGGCTGGAAGGTATGCTGGGAAGGTATCCCAATTTCATACAGTTAAGGACAGGCCATGAGTAAGATTTATGAAGATAACTCGCTGACTATCGGTCATACGCCGCTGGTTCGACTGAACCGTATCGGTAATGGACGCATTCTGGCGAAGGTGGAGTCGCGCAACCCGAGCTTCAGCGTCAAGTGCCGTATCGGCGCCAATATGATTTGGGATGCCGAAAAGCGTGGCGTACTGAAACCTGGCGTGGAACTGGTGGAGCCGACCAGCGGCAACACCGGTATTGCGCTGGCGTATGTCGCCGCCGCGCGCGGTTACAAACTCACCCTGACCATGCCGGAAACCATGAGCATTGAACGCCGCAAGCTACTCAAAGCATTAGGCGCGAATTTGGTGCTGACCGAAGGGGCGAAAGGGATGAAAGGCGCTATTCAGAAAGCCGAAGAAATTGTCGCCAGCGATCCGCAAAAATATCTCCTGCTCCAGCAGTTCAGCAACCCTGCCAACCCGGAAATCCATGAAAAAACCACCGGCCCGGAAATCTGGGAAGACACCGATGGTCAGGTGGATGTGTTTATCTCCGGCGTCGGCACTGGCGGTACGTTAACCGGCGTCACGCGTTATATCAAAGGGACGAAGGGTAAAACCGATCTTATCACCGTTGCGGTAGAACCCACTGACTCCCCGGTTATCGCCCAGGCGCTGGCTGGTGAAGAGATCAAACCGGGCCCGCATAAAATTCAGGGCATCGGCGCAGGCTTCATCCCAGGCAACCTGGATCTGAAACTGATTGATAAAGTGGTGGGCATCACCAATGAAGAAGCCATTTCTACCGCGCGCCGTCTGATGGAAGAGGAAGGTATTCTGGCGGGAATTTCTTCCGGCGCCGCGGTTGCTGCAGCGCTTAAGCTGCAGGAAGATGAAAGCTTTACCAATAAGAATATTGTGGTTATCCTACCTTCATCAGGTGAGCGTTATCTGAGCACCGCGTTGTTCGCCGATCTCTTTACTGAGAAAGAACTGCAACAGTGATGCCAGCATGTTAAAAACGCGTAAAAAAGCACCTTTTTGGGTGCTTTTTTGTGGCCTGCTTCAAACTTTCACCTCACCTGGCATTGATTCACCCTGCCGGAACTGGTATTTAACCAGACTAATTATTTTGATGCGCGAAATTAATCGTTACAGGAAAAGCGTTAGCTGAATCGATTTTATGATTTGGTTCAACTCTTCCTTTCGCGGCATAATGTTTAATGACGAGCGAAACGTCAGCGGCCATAAGTTGCCAGCAACGGATTGCGTAGAACACCTTTTGTGTCGCGTCCCGTTTACGCCGGCGCTAACAATACAGGCTAAAGTTGAGCCGCCAGGCTAGACTTTAGTTCCACAACACTAAACCTATAAGTTGGGGAAATACAATGTTCCAGCAAGAAGTTACCATTACCGCTCCGAACGGTCTGCACACCCGCCCTGCTGCTCAGTTTGTTAAAGAAGCAAAAGGCTTCACTTCTGAGATTACTGTGACTTCCAACGGCAAAAGCGCCAGCGCGAAAAGCCTGTTTAAACTGCAGACTCTGGGCCTGACTCAAGGCACCGTCGTCACCATCTCCGCAGAAGGTGAAGATGAGCAGAAAGCGGTTGAACATCTGGTCAAACTGATGGCGGAACTCGAGTAAGTTTTTTTCCGGGTTCTTTTAAAAATCAGTCACAAGTAAGGTAGGGTTATGATTTCAGGCATTTTAGCATCCCCGGGTATCGCTTTCGGCAAAGCACTGCTGCTGAAAGAAGACGAAATCGTCATTGACCGGAAAAAAATTTCTGCCGACAAGGTTGATCAGGAAGTTGAACGTTTTCTGAGCGGTCGTGCCAAGGCATCTGCGCAACTGGAAGCGATCAAGACAAAAGCTGGTGAAACGTTCGGTGAAGAAAAAGAAGCCATCTTTGAAGGGCATATTATGCTGCTCGAAGATGAGGAGCTGGAGCAGGAAATCATAGCCCTGATTAAAGATAAGCACATGACGGCTGACGCAGCCGCACATGAAGTTATCGAAGGTCAGGCCACTGCCCTGGAAGAACTGGATGATGAATACCTGAAAGAGCGTGCGGCTGACGTACGTGATATCGGTAAGCGCCTGTTGCGCAACATCCTGGGTCTGGCCATTATCGATCTGAGCGCGATTCAGGAAGAAGTTATCCTGGTTGCCGCTGACCTGACGCCGTCAGAAACCGCGCAGCTGAACCTGCAGAAAGTGCTGGGCTTCATCACCGACGCGGGCGGACGCACGTCTCATACCTCCATCATGGCGCGTTCTCTGGAACTGCCAGCGATCGTAGGTACCGGTAGCGTCACCGCTCAGGTGAAAAACGGCGACTATCTGATTCTGGATGCCGTAAACAACCAGGTTTACGTCAACCCGACCAACGATGTTATTGAGCAACTGCGCGCCGTCCAGGAGCAGGTTGCGACCGAGAAAGCGGAACTCGCAAAACTGAAAGATCTGCCGGCAATCACGCTGGATGGACATCAGGTCGAAGTTTGCGCCAACATCGGTACCGTTCGCGACGTTGAAGGCGCTGAGCGTAACGGCGCGGAAGGCGTTGGTCTGTATCGTACTGAATTCCTGTTCATGGATCGCGACGCGCTGCCGACGGAAGAAGAGCAGTTTGCCGCCTATAAAGCGGTCGCTGAAGCGTGCGGCTCGCAGGCGGTTATCGTCCGTACCATGGACATTGGCGGCGACAAAGAGCTGCCGTACATGAACTTCCCGAAAGAAGAAAACCCGTTCCTGGGCTGGCGCGCCGTGCGTATCGCCATGGATCGCAAAGAGATCCTGCGTGACCAGGTTCGCGCGATTCTGCGTGCCTCCGCTTTCGGTAAATTGCGCATTATGTTCCCGATGATCATCTCTGTTGAAGAAGTTCGCGCGCTGCGCAAAGAGATTGAAATCTACAAACAGGAACTGCGTGACGAAGGTAAAGCATTTGACGAAAGCATTGAGATTGGCGTGATGGTGGAAACACCGGCTGCGGCGACAATTGCGCGTCATTTAGCCAAAGAAGTTGATTTCTTTAGTATCGGCACCAATGATTTAACGCAGTACACCCTGGCAGTTGACCGTGGTAATGATATGATTTCACACCTTTACCAGCCAATGTCACCGTCCGTACTGAACTTGATCAAGCAAGTTATTGATGCTTCTCATGCAGAAGGTAAATGGACTGGCATGTGTGGTGAGCTTGCAGGCGACGAACGTGCTACACTTCTGTTGCTGGGGATGGGTCTGGACGAATTCTCTATGAGCGCCATTTCTATCCCGCGCATTAAGAAGATTATCCGTAACACGAACTTCGAAGATGCGAAGGTGTTAGCAGAGCAGGCTCTTGCTCAACCGACAACGGACGAGTTAATGACGCTGGTTAACAAGTTCATTGAAGAAAAAACAATCTGCTAATCCACGAGATGCGGCCCAATTTACTGCTTAGGAGAAGATCATGGGTTTGTTCGATAAACTAAAATCTCTGGTTTCTGATGATAAGAAAGACACCGGAACTATTGAGATTGTTGCCCCGCTCTCTGGCGAGATCGTCAACATCGAAGACGTGCCGGATGTAGTTTTTGCTGAAAAAATCGTTGGTGATGGCATCGCTATCAAACCAACCGGTAACAAAATGGTCGCCCCTGTTGACGGTACCATCGGCAAAATCTTTGAAACCAACCATGCGTTCTCTATCGAATCCGATAGCGGCATTGAGCTGTTCGTTCACTTCGGTATCGACACCGTTGAGCTGAAAGGCGAAGGCTTCAAGCGTATTGCTGAAGAAGGTCAGCGCGTGAAAGTTGGCGATCCGGTCATCGAGTTCGATCTGCCGTTGCTGGAAGAAAAAGCCAAGTCTACCCTGACTCCGGTTGTTATCTCCAACATGGATGAAATCAAAGAACTGATCAAACTGTCCGGTAGCGTGACCGTGGGTGAAACTCCGGTTATCCGCATTAAGAAGTAATTCTTGCCGCAGTGAAGAATGGCGCCTTTGGGCGCCATTTTTTTGCCTGTAGGCCGGATAAGGCGCTTGCGCCGCCATCCGGCGATGGTGTGGCGCACTGCCTGATGGCGCTACGCTTATCAGGCCTACAAGGTTGCGAACATTTCAGCGCCAATCCACGGGTTACAACTGCGAGGTCACCGGGCGAAAGCACTTCTCGCGCATCAGGATCTTCATCCCATCCGGGCCACTCTCCAGCATCCTGCGTTCGGAATCGGACACTTGCAACTCGCACTGATAGCCGCCAGTGATGCCAAACATCGCCCGCGCTACGCAAATATCTTCCAGCGCGTCCAGCCCGCTCGTTTCAAAATGCCCCACGATACGTCCCTGCTGGCGAACCACCAGCCGATAACTCTTCATCGCGCCTCCCCTGCCGGCGGCAGAATTAACTCATCACAGCCACACTGCTGTGTCCAGGTCATCACCTCCAGCACACGCTGCGCCGCATCTTTTGCCGCGGTCGTCAGTTTTTTTCCCTGCACAATATCGCTGACCAGCTCGGCGCAGAAGAGATCTCCCGTCCCTTTTAACTCCGTCGCCACCCGCGGATGGGCAAAGACCTCTACGACCTGCGCAGTAACGACCGCAACCGTTATGGTCTCCAGAGACTCGCCCGGCGCGCTGGTGATAACCACCCATTTCAACGTATCGGAAAGCAGCGATTGCGCCGCCGCCACCGCCTCTTCCAGCGTGCGGCACGGTTTACCACTCAGCATCTCCAGCTCAAATACGTTCGGCGTTAGCCCCTGCGCCTGCGGCAGTAAATATGTGCGATAAGCCTGCGGAATTTCCGCCTGCACATACATTCCACTGTCGGTATCGCCAATGACCGGATCGACAAGAATACACACCTCCGGATGCGAAGCCCGGATCGCCATTAGCCACTTCGAAAGCAATACAATTTGGTCTGCGCTGCCCATGTAACCGGTGGTAATCGCTTTTAATTCACGTAGCGCATCGCGCTCATTCAACGCCGTAAGGTAGCCTGCAAACCACTCGGCGGGAATAATACCGCCATAAAACGTTTTATAGTGCGGCGTATTGCTGAACAGCACCGTCGGAACAGCCGTCACGCGTAATCCCTGCGCTTTAATGGCCGGAACAGCGATGCTGTTGCCTACGCTGCCGTACACGACCTGTGACTGGACGGCGACGATATCGGTCTGTAACGCCCGATGGTTGTCGTCGAAGAGCACTGACTGAATATCACTCTCTTGTCCCATAAAATTTTCCTCTCGCTGGACAGCAGGCTACCGCCTCATTATCATTGTCATATGCTAAAATTCATTTTGTCATAGGTCAATAATGATCGACGGAAAAACCGCTAACGAAATTTTTGACAGTATCCGTCAACACATTATCGCCGGCACGTTACGGGCAGAGGATTCGCTCCCGCCGGTACGGGAGCTGGCAAGCGAATTAAAGGTGAACCGCAATACCGTCGCAGCGGCGTATAAACGGCTGATAACGGCGGGACTGGCGCAAAGTTTAGGCCGCAATGGGACGGTGATTAAAGGCAGTCCGTCTCCCGTAGCGCTGGAAGGCGGCGATCCGCATACGCCTCTGCACGACCTTTCCGGCGGCAATCCCGATCCGCAGCGTCTGCCTGACCTCAGCCGTTATTTTGCCCGTCTCAGCCGCACGCCGTATCTCTACGGCGATGCGCCCGTTTCCCCTGAACTACACGCCTGGGCGGCGCACTGGCTACGGGATGCCAACCCCGTCGCAGGCGAAATTGATATCACCAGCGGAGCTATCGACGCTATCGAAAGACTGCTTTGCGCGCATCTGCTGCCGGGCGACAGCGTCGCGGTGGAAGATCCCTGTTTTTTAAGCAGTATCAATATGCTGCGCTATGCCGGTTTTAGCGCCAGCCCGGTCAGTGTGGATAGCGAAGGAATGCAGCCTGAAAAGCTGGAGCAGGCGCTAAACCAGGGCGCGCGGGCAGTGATCTTAACGCCGCGCGCACACAACCCTACCGGCTGTAGCCTGAGCGCTCGCCGTGCCGCTGCGCTGCAAAATATACTGGCGCGTTACCCTCAGGTACTGGTCATTATCGACGATCACTTCGCCCTGCTTTCTTCGTCGCCCTGGCAGCCGGTTATTGCGCAGACAACGCAACACTGGGCGGTGATACGCTCCGTTTCCAAAGCCCTCGGCCCCGATTTACGTCTTGCTATTGTCGCCAGCGACAGCGCGACCTCGGCAAAACTTCGGCTGCGGCTAAATGCCGGTAGTCAGTGGGTCAGCCATCTGTTACAGGATCTGGTCTACGCCTGCCTGACCGACCCTGAGTATCAGCACAGGCTGGCGCAAACGCGGCTGTTTTACGCCACCCGGCAACAAAAACTGGCCCGCGCCCTACAGCAATATGGCATCGCCATTTCTCCCGGCGACGGCGTGAATGCCTGGCTCCCGCTGGACACCCATAGCCAGGCTACCGCGTTTACGCTGGCAAAATCCGGCTGGCTGGTACGTGAGGGCGAAGCCTTTGGCGTAAGCGCGCCGTCTCACGGTCTACGTATCACGCTGTCGACATTAAATGACGGCGAGATCAACACGCTGGCGGCTGATATCCATCAGGCGCTAAATCGCTAACAGGAGAAAATAACGTGCGAGTTCATTTTGTTATCCATGAGTCGTTTGAATCCGCTGGCGCTTATCTGAAATGGGCTGAAGATCGCGGTTATACCATTTCATGGTCGCGCGTCTATGCCGGAGAAGCGCTACCGCCCAATGCAGATGAGTTCGATATGCTCGTGGTATTTGGCGGTCCGCAGTCGCCGCGCACCACCCGCGAAGAGTGCCCGTACTTTGATTCTCAGGCCGAGCAACATCTGATTAACCAGGCGATTTCGGCACGAAAAATCGTGGTGGGGATCTGTTTGGGCTCGCAGTTAATTGGCGAAGCGCTGGGCGCCAAGGTGTGCCAAAGTCCGGAAAAAGAGATCGGTCACTGGCATAACGACATGCCGGGGTTAACCGACCAGGCGATAATTCTTGCTACCAGTGAGGGCTGCCCGCGACAAATCGTGCAGTACGGCAATTTTGTCTACGGCTTCCAGTGTCATATGGAATTTACCGTCGAGGCGGTTGAAGGATTAATTCAACATTCGCAGCAGGAGCTGGCCGACGCGCAAAGGAAGCGTTTTATCCGCTCGGTCGCCGAGATGCGCGCATGGAATTATCAGCAGATGAATGAAAAGCTGTGGCGTTTTCTGGATGAACTCACGCTGGCGCACTCACAGAAATAACCACACCAGGAGTGCAACTTATTACCCGGCTAACGGTCTGAGGTGCAGTGATTATTGCATGAAAAAGGATTTTACCATGAAGAAAATTGTCTGCGCCGTCGTCGCGCTCCTGCTGACCCTCCCCGCCTGGGCGAAGCTAAACGCCCATGAAGAAGCGCGCATTAACGCCATGCTTAATGTGCTGGCGCAGAAAAAGGATCTGACCTTCGTTCGTAACGGTGATGCGCATAACTGCGAGGAAGCCGTATCGCACCTGCGCTTAAAACTGGGTAACACGCGCAATCGTATCGACACCGCTGAACAGTTTATCGATAAAGTCGCGTCGTCGTCGTCCATCACCGGAAAACCCTATATCGTTAAAATTCCTGGTAAAAGCGATGAAAACGCGCAGCCTTATTTACATGCGCTTATTGCGGAAACGGATAAAACGCTATAACACACGGGTGCCATACGACGATGGCACCTCGTTTAAATCCCTGCCCCCTGGCTGAAATGCTCTTCACCAAACACGCAGGTAGACAAGTAACGATCGCCGCGATCGCAGATAATCGCCACCACTACCGCGCCGGGCGTGGCTCGTGCGACGCGTAACGCGCCCGCTACCGCGCCGCCAGAGCTGACGCCGCAGAAAATCCCTTCACGAACGGCCAGTTCACGCATGGTGTTTTCGGCATCATTCTGATGAATATCCAGCACCTCATCTACCAGCGAGGCGTTAAAAATGCCTGGCATGTATTCCGCAGGCCAGCGGCGAATGCCCGGAATACTGCTGCCCTCTTCCGGCTGCAGGCCAACGATGGTGACCGGTTTTTCCTGCTCGCGCAGAAAACGCGACACGCCGGTAATGGTGCCGGTCGTGCCCATGCTGGAGACAAAATGGGTGATGCGACCTGACGTTTGCCGCCAGATTTCCGGGCCGGTGGTCGTGTAGTGGGCGTAGGGATTATCAGGATTATTAAACTGATCGAGCAGTTTACCTTCTCCGCGCTCAGACATAGCGAGCGCTAAATCGCGCGCCCCTTCCATTCCCTGCTCTTTAGTGACCAGAATCAGTTCCGCGCCATAGGCCCGCATTGCCGCCCGACGCTCCTGGCTCATGTTGTCCGGCATCAACAGCTTCATGCGATAACCTTTCAGCGCGGCGATCATCGCCAGCGCAATGCCAGTGTTGCCGCTGGTCGCTTCAATCAGGACATCGCCCGGTTTAATTTCCCCGCGCTTTTCCGCCTCGACAATCATCGATAGCGCCGCGCGATCTTTCACCGATCCTGCCGGATTATTGCCTTCCAGCTTGACCCAGATTTCACTGCCGTTATCCGGCCCCAGCCGTTGTAATTTGACCAGCGGCGTATTGCCGATGGTTTGTTCTAATGTATTCACGTTTTCAGCTCAATAAAAATGCCGGGTGGCGCTGTGCTTACCCGGCCTACAAAATCACGATATACGCTGTAGGCCCGGTAAGCGAAGCGCCACCGGGCGATAACTATGCAAATTAACCTATCAGGCAGACTCCGCAAGAGCAAGCGCCTCATGGGGCTCAATACGCTGGTCGCCATGATAGAGACGTGCGTTCTGTAAGCCGACAAACAAACGCTCGCCGCGCTGCGGGACGTCGTCACCCGCCATCACCACCGTCAGCGGATCGTGATACCACCCCAGCGGCTGTACCACTAACTGTGTATAGTGACCTTTCGGGCTGGCCTCAATGACCTGTACTGGTAGCGGAGAATCCAGGCTGGTGCGGCGGCTAATATCCACCTCCCACGGACGCAGGAACAGATCGACCGACCCCTGGTACGCGGGCGTATAACCCAGCGGCCAGCGATGCGCGCCAACGTGAAACTGCCCGCCGCGGACGGTGCCTATCAGGCGGTTCACCTCGCCCATAAACTCCAGTACGAAGCGGGTTGCCGGTTCACGCCACACCCGATCCGGCGCATCAGCCTGTTCGATATTGCCCTGACTCATCACCACTACCCGATCCGCCACTTCCGTCGCTTCTTCCTGATCGTGGGTGACAAAGACGCTGGTGAATTTCAGTTCTTCATGTAGCTGGCGTAACCAGCGACGTAACTCTTTACGTACCTGGGCATCCAGCGCGCCAAACGGTTCATCCAGCAGTAGAATTTGCGGTTCCACGGCAAGCGCGCGCGCCAGCGCCACGCGCTGTTTTTGTCCGCCGGAAAGCTGGGCGGGGAAGCGATCCGCGAGGTGCGCCAGTTGCACCATCTCCAGCAATTGCGTCACTTTCGTTTTAATCGCCGCCGCAGTTGGGCGGTCACGTCGCGGCAGCACCGTCAGGCCAAAAGCGATGTTGTCAAACACCGTCATATGGCGAAACAGCGCATAGTGCTGAAACACAAAACCGACTTTACGCTCACGCGCGTGCAGGCGGCTAACGTCCGTACCGTGGAAACGAATATGACCGCTGGACTGATGTTCCAGCCCGGCAATAATGCGCAGCAGCGTCGTTTTGCCGGAACCAGACGGCCCCAACAAGGCAACCATCTGGCCGGAAGGAATATCCAGCGAGATATCATTCAGTACCTGAGTGCGACCAAACGATTTCTTAATTCTGGCGATCTCAATGCTCATGATTTTCCTCCTGTTGCGCGCGTTTTTCCTGATTCTCCAGGCGCCATTGCAACATGCTCTTCAAAAACAGGGTAATAATCGCCATTAGCGTCAACAATGCGGCGGCGGTAAAGGAGCCGACGGTGTTGTAGTCCTGCTCCAGTAATTCAATCTGTAACGGTAGCGATAACGTTTCGCCGCGAATCGAGCCGGACACCACCGACACCGCGCCAAACTCGCCAATCGCGCGGGCGTTGGTTAATACCACGCCGTAGAGTAGCGCCCAGCGAATATTCGGCAACGTCACGCGGCGAAACATTTGCCAGCCGGATGCGCCCAGTAAAATCGCCGCCTCATCTTCCTGACTGCCCTGGCTGAGCATCACTGGCACCAGTTCGCGCACCACAAACGGACAGGTGACAAAAATAGTGACCAGTACCATCCCCGGCCAGGAGAACATCATTTGCAAATTATGCTCATCCAGCCAGCCGCCCAACGGGCCGTTGGAGCCATAAAACAGCAGATAAACCAGACCGGCCACCACCGGCGAGACGGCAAAGGGAATATCCAGCAGGGTCAGCAGTAGCTGACGTCCGGGGAAGTTAAAGCGCGTCACCAGCCACGCCAGCAGAATGCCGAACACCAGATTCACCGGCACTGCGATCAAGGCAATCAACACCGTCAGCCAGATGGCGTGCAGCATGTCCGGATCGGCCAGATTTTGCAGTACCGGCATTAACCCTTTGCTGAACGCTTGCACGAAGATGTAAATCATCGGCACCAGCAGGATAAACGCCGAAACGAGCATCCCGACGCCAATCAAAAACCATTTTCCCCAGTTAATACGGGGGACGTCGTATCGCTTCAATTGAGTCACTTCCGCCATTAATGACCTACCACACGTCGACCAAAGCGACTTTGCAAGGTATTGATAGAGAACAGCAGCAGCAGTGATGCCGCAAGGATCACCGAGGCAATGGCGCTGGCGGCGGGGTAATCAAACTCCTGCAAACGCACAAAAATCATCAGCGAGGTCACTTCTGTTTTCCAGGCGATATTTCCGGCGATAAAAATCACCGCGCCAAACTCGCCCAGGCTACGGGTAAAAGAGAGCGCCACGCCGGCAATCAGCGCAGGCGACAGCTCAGGCAGCACGACTTTGCGAAAACTTTGCAGGCGGGTGGCCCCCAGCGTTTGTGCCGCTTCTTCATATTCCGGCCCCAGCTCTTCCAGTACCGGCTGGACGGTGCGTACCACAAATGGAATGCTGGTAAAGGCCATCGCCACCGCAATACCGAGCCAGGTATAGGTCACTTTGATATCAAACTGCGCAAGAAACTGACCGTAGAAACCGTTCACTGAGAACAGCGAGGCCAGCGTTAACCCCGCTACCGCTGTCGGCAGCGCAAACGGCAGATCCATCAGCGCATCCAGCAATGTGCGCCCTGGAAAACGGTAGCGGGTTAAAATCCACGCCATCAGCAGGCCAAACACGCCGTTAAAAATCGATGCCACAAATGCCGCCAGTAGCGTCACTTTATAGGCAGCCACCACCTGAGGGTTGGTCACGACATCCCAGTATTGCGACCAGCTCATCTGTGAGAGCTGCATCACCAGCGCGCTCAACGGCAACAGCAGGATCAGGCAGACAAACAGCAAACTGGTGCCGAGGCTTAACGTAAAGCCGGGCAGCACGCGTCGGGAAGAAACGGCAAGCATTACTTACGCCCCGCCGCCAACAGTTTGTCCAGCTCGCCGCCGCTGGCAAAGTGCGTTTTCATCACTTCCGGCCAGGAACCAAACTTGTCTTCCACGCGGAACAGTTCGGTCTGCGGGAATTTATCTGCTTGCTTGCCTATGATTTCCGGGTTATTCACGCGGTAGTAGTAATGGGTGATGATGGTCTGCGCCTGCGGGCTATACAGCCAGTTCAGGTAAGCTTTGGCGGCTTTTTCTGTGCCGTTGGCCTTCACGTTTTTATCCACCCAGGCAACCGGGAATTCAGCAAGAATGTTCGTTTTCGGGATCACCACTTCAAATCCCTGGGCTTCATATTGTTTGCGGATGTTGTTCACTTCCGATTCAAAACTAATCAGCACATCGCCCAGACCACGCTCGGCAAAGGTAGTCGTAGCGCCGCGGCCGCCGGTATCAAACACTTCGACGTTTTTCAGGAACTGGGTCATAAACTGTTCGGTTTTGGCTTTATCGCCGCCGTCTGCGTTATCCGCCGCGCCCCATGCCGCCAGATACGTGTAACGGGCGTTGCCGGAGGTTTTCGGGTTAGGGAAAATCAGCTTCACGTCGGAACGTACAAGATCGCTCCAGTCGTGAATATTTTTCGGGTTCCCCTTGCGCACCAGGAAGCCCATCGTGGAATAGAATGGCGAACTGTTGTTCGGCAGACGGCTTTGCCAGTCGGCAGGGATCAGTTTGCCTTTATCATGAAGAATCTGTACGTCGGTCACCTGATTGTAGGTCACGACGTCTGCCTTCAGTCCCTGCAAAATCGCCAGCGCCTGTTTTGATGACCCGGCATGAGACTGCTTAATCGTCAGTTTGTCGCCGCCGTTATCTTTTGCCCATTGTTGCTCAAACGGCGGGTTAAGGGCGGCAAACAGCTCGCGGGAGACATCGTATGAGCTGTTCAGCAGCTCCGTTGCCTGCGCCTGCCCTGCCAGTAACAGCATTGCTGCCAGCGTTAGGGGTCTCTTTTTCAGTAAGTTAACGGCCATTGCGCACCCTTATAAATTTAATGACTTTCTTATGGTCATCATATTTATAACCCGCGCTAAAGGAGTAACGGTTTTATATACCGTTTGATGATTTGAAAGTTGAAAAGGGAATAAGAGAATCCCTCCCCACGCGGCGCGGGGAGGAGACCGGCATCAATCAGACGCCTACGCTTACGCTTTCAGGCAGGGTACTGCCGCCATCAATGACGTTTTGCGTTCCGGTAAGATAGCTGGACTCATCGGAAGCCAGAAATGCCGCCAGTTCCCCTACTTCCAGCGGATCGGCAAGGCGGCGTAGCGGAATGGCTTTTGCCATTTCCGTTAATACCGATTCCGGATCGTCAGGGTTAGACTGACGGGCAATGCTTTCCGCCATCGGCGTTCTTACATAACCGGGGCAAATGGCATTCACACGAATACCGGACTGCGCGTACTCTACCGCCAGCGATTTGGTTAAACCGACAATGGCGGCTTTTGACAGCGCATAGGCCGTTTCACCCGGGTCCGCCACCATATCTCCCGTGACGGAAGACATCATCACAATGCGGCCATCTTTACGTTTGATCATCTCCGGCAGGACGGCTTTGGTGGCGTTCCAGACACCTTTAATATTAATATCAATGTGGAAATCGCGATCTTCTTCACTCATATCGAGGAAGTTGCCCAGACGGCACACGCCAGCGTTATTCACCAAAATATCAATTCGACCTTCAGTCTCTTTGGCGCGCGCAACCGCCGCCTGCACCGAAGCAAAATCTCTGACGTCAGCCTTAACGGCAGTACAGCGATGCCCGCGTCCGCCCAGCTCATCCGCCAGTTTTTCAATCTCATCGGAGATATCCAGCAAGATTAAGTTCGCGCCGTGGCGTGCGAATACGCGAGCGATCCCTTCGCCAATGCCCTGCGATGCGCCCGTAATCAATGCTGTCTTGCCCGTGAGTTTACCCATTTTCAATGTCTCCTTTTGAATATGGAGTCTTACACTCCATTAACACTGAAAATACAGTAATAACAAATAAGTGCTGAGGAATAGCTCACTAATTCAGGTAAATATTAGGTAAAAAAATCCCCGCGGAGGCGGGGATGGGCATTTTTATGCTGTTCTGCCTGATGACGCTGCGCTTATCAGTCCTACCAATCGTAGGTCAGATAAAGCGGTTGCGCTGCCATCCGACAGGGTTTTACCTTATAGCGCTAACAGGCGGTCCAGCGACGGGGCAAAGTAATAGCCACCGGTTACCGGTTTGGTGAAGCGCAGCATCGCGTCGCGTTTACCGTCGGTATCGCCGAACATACTCAAAAGCTGCTGTTCGATATTGTGCAGACGTGCGCAGTAAGCGCAGAAATAGAGACCATGAGTACCGCTGGCGGTGCCGTATGGCAGGCTCTGGCGTACAATCTTCAGCCCTTTGCCATCTTCTTTGAGATCGACGCGGCTCAGGTGAGACGTTGCCGGACGCGCATCGCCGTCAATCTCTTCATTGGCTTCTTTGGTACGCCCGATCATCATCTCCTGATCGTGAATACTCATCCGGTTAAGTTGCTTGAGATTGTGTTCCCAACGCTGCACGAACACATAACTGCCGCCGGCATCCACGCCATCTTTGATCACCGCCACTTCACGGCGCGTCTCTTCGCCCGCCGGGTTCTCTGTCCCGTCGACAAAGCCGCTCAGATCGCGTTCTTCCACCCAACGGAAACCGTGAACTTCTTCTTTCACGTCGATACAGTCGCCGAAGGCTTCCATCGCCGCCTGGGCAACAGAAAAATTCACATCGTGGCGCAGGGAAAGGATATGGATCAGCACGTCATACTGCGTGGCCGGCGCCAGCCCTTTACCATAAGGAATAAAATCTTTCAGTTCTTCCGCCCCGACGCCGCCGCTCAGGGCGCGCCAGGTGTTGTTGCCAAACGCCACAACGGCCCCAAGATGGGCGTCCGGAAATTTGACTTCGAAGGTCGCCAGTTTATCGGCAAATGTTCTGCTGGCCGCGCGCAGGGCGTCCAGGTCGCCTTTCACATTGGCTTCAATCCAAATTGCCGCACGGCAATGTTCCGGCAAAATGCCACTTTGAACCTGAGACATGATTCCTCCTGAAAATGAGAATGCCACGCAGTCGTGGCATTAATGGAGGCTATTTTACCTTGTTTTTAAGCGAAGCGGTTTGTTCAGGCGCAAATTAACGACGCCAGATAATTTTGCGCACGTCCCAGTTTTTTAAGACGTCATCAGGAGGCATTAAGCCTTCCGGTCCGCTCCACTCGCCGGAGAAAACATAGCTAATATGCTGACTTCCCTCGGCTTTACATTCGACGCTGGTATGGCTATCGCTGGAAACCGGCTCGCAGTGACCAAACGCTTTGCTGTAAAGGTCGCTAAACGGCGTACCGATTTTGCCCCCCGCGGCAGTTGGGATATCGCTGTCCAGTACATCAATACGGCTCACGGTTCCCTGCTCGCCGTTGATCACCATCGCGACATTGTCGCCCTTCATCGCTTCGAAAAAGCGCACCACGTTGCCGTTATCGGTTTTCATACCGCTACGCAGGCGATAATCGCCATCTAATGCCTCTGCAATAGCCGGTTCTTCCAGCGGCGTGGCGGCGGTCAGCGCTCCCACGCCTTGCTCAGTGACTTCTGTCGAGGAACCAAACCAGTTCCATGGATTTGCGGCAGACCAGTTGACCGAGGAGAGCGTCGAGCAGCCGGTCAGCGCCAGCGGCAGTGCGAGTAAAGTCAAACGCAGCGATTTCATCTCACTTCCTTTCTTTTATTAATTAACGTTGGTTGGAGTGCGGGTTCGCCAAAAAGTGCCGTTATTCTTTCTCAAGGGAAAAACAGGCACGCAAACGTTGATTGGTTAACAGCCAGATCAGCGCGACGATGTCCGCCAGCAGCAGCGCCAGCCCGACGCCGTTGACCGGGTCGCCACCCAGCCACATCACCGGCAGCCAGCACAACGACACCAGTTGAGCGAGGATCAGGAGTCCGCGTAGCCAGCGCCACACACCAGGAAACGCTTCACGCCGCCCGCTGAGTAAAAATGCCACTACCGCCGGAACGCCGGGCAACAGCCCCAGCCAAAAATTGTCATGGTCGGGATAAAAAAAGTTTAACAAAGTATTACCCTGTCCACGGGATGAACCGGCAATGACAAAGAGTACCCAGGCGCGCGCCTGAAGTAACAGTACGCACCAGAACAGAAACGGCAGGCGTAAACGTCCGTGTACGTTATAATCGGCTGGATGAAACTCAGTACTCTTCATCTTCAATCAGGCGTTTACCCAAACTTAGGGCGTCAGAATGCTCATACCCCAGACGTTCATACATGCCCAGCACAACGTCGTTATCATCACGCACCATAATTTGGATTTTCGGACACCCGCGGGCGATGAGTTTTTTTTCCAGCCGGTTAAGCAACGCATTCGCAATGCCGCGCCCGCGGAACTCCGGGTGAACGCCCAGGTAATACGCCGAGCCGCGATGCCCGTCATAACCGCCCATTACCGTACCGACGACTTCGCCGCTAACTTCCGCAACGAGGAACAAGCTGACATCGTGATTCACCTTGCGTTCAATATCCATTTCAGGATCGTTCCATGGACGCAGCAGGTCGCAACGCTCCCAGAGGGTGATCACCTCTTCGAAATCTTCCTGGCGAAAAACGCGTATTTCCATGGTATTCGTTGCCTTTTCGGGTGGAAAAACCAAGATTATGGCGCAAACATCTGATTCAGCCAATATCTGACGCGATGTAGCGGAAAAAATGGCATAATGGCGATGTGTCACGTATTGAAATGAAAAGTAAAACAATTCTCATCACCAACCGTCGTAACGGATTACGCGATACGATATAACATCTTGAACTTAATTTTCACAACTCAGGCCGTATGAGCACTTTTAAACTCCTAAAAACTCTCACATCGCGCCGCCAGGTACTCAAAACAGGTCTGGCGGCCCTGACGCTGTCAGGTATGTCGCACGCAGTAGCCAAAGAAGAAACGCTAAAAACCAGTAATGGTCACAGCAAACCCAAAACCAAAAAAACCGGCAGTAAACGGCTGGTGATGCTCGACCCCGGACACGGCGGCATCGATACCGGCGCGATTGGCCGCAACGGTTCTCAGGAAAAACACGTCGTACTGGCAATTGCCAAAAACGTACGCGCTATTTTGCGCAATCACGGAATCGATGCGCGTTTAACCCGGACAGGGGATACCTTTATTCCGCTGTACGATCGGGTGGAAATCGCCCATAAGCACGGCGCGGATCTGTTTATGTCCATTCATGCCGATGGTTTTACCAATCCGAAAGCGGCGGGCGCTTCCGTTTTTGCGCTTTCCAACCGCGGGGCCAGTAGCGCCATGGCGAAGTATCTCTCCGAGCGTGAAAACCGCGCAGACGAAGTGGCGGGTAAAAAAGCCACTGACCGGGATCATCTATTACAACAAGTTTTGTTTGATCTGGTGCAAACCGATACGATTAAAAACAGTCTGACGCTGGGTTCGCATATTCTCAAGAAAATCAAAACCATACATAAATTACACAGCCGCACTACCGAACAAGCGGCTTTCGTGGTGCTAAAATCACCGTCAATTCCGTCGGTGCTGGTTGAAACCTCGTTTATTACCAATCCGGAAGAAGAACGCCTGCTGGGCACGACGGCGTTTCGCCAGAAAATCGCTACGGCGATCGCCAACGGCATCATCAGTTATTTTCACTGGTTTGATAACCAGAAAGCGCACACGAAGAAACGGTAATCATGAAACCCGATGCACATCACGTAAAACAGTTTCTGCTACGCCTGCAGGATGATATTTGCCAAACGTTATCCGCTGTGGATGGCGCAAACTTTGTCGAAGATAGCTGGCGACGCGAAGCGGGCGGCGGCGGACGCAGCCGGGTATTACGCAACGGCGGGATTTTCGAACAGGCGGGCGTTAATTTCTCTCACGTTCACGGCGATGCAATGCCCGCGTCCGCCACCGCGCATCGGCCAGAACTCGCCGGGCGTAGCTTTGAAGCGATGGGCGTATCGCTGGTGGTGCATCCGCACAATCCGTATATTCCCACCAGCCATGCTAACGTGCGCTTTTTTATTGCCGAAAAACCGGGCGCCGATCCGGTGTGGTGGTTTGGCGGCGGGTTCGATTTAACGCCCTACTACGGCTTTGAAGAGGATGCCGTTCACTGGCACCGCACCGCCCGCGACCTGTGCCAGCCGTTTGGCGACGATGTGTATCCGCGCTATAAAAAGTGGTGCGATGACTACTTTTTCCTCAAGCATCGTAACGAGCAGCGCGGTATCGGCGGCCTGTTTTTTGACGATTTGAATACGCCGGATTTCGACCACTGTTTTGCTTTTATGCAGGCGGTCGGTAACGGCTACACCGAGGCGTATTTACCGATTGTCGAACGACGCAAAGCGATGGTCTGGGGAGAGCGGGAGCGTAATTTTCAACTTTATCGCCGTGGTCGCTACGTGGAGTTCAATCTGGTATGGGACAGAGGCACCCTGTTTGGTCTGCAAACCGGCGGGCGCACTGAATCTATCCTGATGTCGATGCCGCCGCTGGTGCGCTGGGAGTACGACTGGCAGCCAGAAGCGGGTAGCCCGGAAGCGGCGCTGAGCGAGTTTATTCAGGTACGCGACTGGGTGTCGTTACCTGATAATAGTTCCGTTTCGTAGGCCGGATAAGACGCAACGCGTCACCATCCGGCATGGGAATCATCTCATTGCCTGATGGCGGCTTGCGCCTTATCAGGCCTACCGACACTACCAACCGCAGACGGCAGCGAATCCGTAGGCCCGGTAAGGCGCCAGCCGCCACCGGGCAATTCCCGACACGCGCACGTTATCAGCAACCGGAGAGCCTACCCATCAATATCAAGCCCATTGCCGCATCCGTTGATGCAGCGTCAACGACGGTTTTTCGGCAAATAATTGCTGATAATCGGTGGCAAATTGCCCCAAATGCCAGAATCCCCACTGCATCGCGGCATCTTTCACCGTGGCGCTCTGCGACCACGGGCTAATCAGTTCCCGGCGTACCGCGTTTAAGCGAATACGTTTCAGCCACGCATTGGGGCCAATACCCAAAATGGCGTGAAACGCATTTTGCAGCGTGCGACGGCTTACGTGTAGCTGGTTACATAAGTCGAGCACCGTCAGCGGCTCCGACATATTTTCCAGCACATATTCCCGCGCCCGCGACAGTAGTCTACGATATCCCTGATGGCTGATGCTTTCGGCGCTATGAATCGGCTTCGCCTCTTCCAGCATCGTGCCCATCGCCAGCAACAAATTATCACTCAAGACCTTACGCACCGCAGGTTGATGCAGGGTTTCAGGACTCTCGCTAAAGGTGGCCAGCGCCTGCTGCACAAAGCCCCACAGCGCCGCTTTATGCTGCTCTTTTACCTCCAGCGCTAACTGATTACGTAGCATATGCAGCACCCTTTCCGGGTTATGCAAAAACGTGGCCTGACGGGAAATAACATCTTCCGAGATAACGACGCCCAGAATGGTGTAATCATCCGGCGTGCTCAGTTCAAACTCGGTGCCTCCCGGTCGGGTGGCAATCTCGGCGCTGCCGAGCCCCTGCGCGCCGATAAATCCCTGTTCGCCGCGCGTCGCCGGAATACCAAACCAGAAAGAGTTTGGCCAAACCAGACACGACTGACGCAGCGCCAGGCCGGTGTATTCACGGAACACCTGAATCTCATCAAGCAGGATTTCCGTGAACTCGCCATGAAATTTACCCGGGTGTAACTGATCGTAGATCTGCTGCCAGGCGGTGATAGTCAGAGCATGTTCATAGACATCCGTCGTCCGTCGCTGATGAACATTGTCCACCTCGACTCTGGGCGTAAGTTTAACGTCTTCGGGTAACGCTTCATGATAAAGATGGTGCAAATTCGCTGTACAGGTCTTTTTCATGATCTTCTATGCCGGACGTCCGCCAGGACGCCCGGCCCTCCGACAGATTAATTTTTGATGCGATAGCGACTACTGCGTTTACGCAACGCTCCGTCAGAAAAGAGTTGTTCCAGCACGTTTCTGGCCTGCTCCAGCGGCCAGCCAAAATGCGCGGCCACCTCTCCCGCCGTCATTCCCTGGCGTACTGATGCCAGCAGCGCCAGTAACGCTTCAGCGAACTCAGGCGTTGCGGGTACCTGGGGCGCTTTCTCAGTCGGCGTTGTCGCACGCGCAAACCCGCCAATCAGCCACTGGGTGTCCTCTTCCGGACGACCAATTTCTTTGCGACTAATCACACGGCCTGTGCGCTGCGCGGCGGCGCTTCCGGCATCCAGCGCCGCACGACACGCCGCCAGATCGCCCTCCACCACCAGCGTGAGCCTGCCAGGGTCGAGCACTTGGTGACTGAGCAAACGCACGTTGGCCGCTTTCAGCATGGCATCCGCCGCATCGACGGCGGCGACCATTCCGTCCACTTCCAGTAATCCCAGGGCATTGATCATTGGCAGCCTCCGTTACGCACGCTGGACAGGGTTACGGGCGATATCCAGCACGGCGTCGGTAAAGGCGTTGCAGGCGGCTTTACACGCGGCCTGGCTTCCCGTTAAGAACGCGGCCGAATAGTTGGTTTCCGACGGCGGCGGCACGTAAGTCACCAGCTGAACGTCAGCGGATTTCATCGCCGCGTCAATGCCGAATGTCGCTTCCAGCGGCGGCGCCACCAGGTAGGCCATTGGATCGCCCAGCGCGATACCTGCGGTAGACGAGAGGTACGAGCCGGTACGCGAAACCACATGCGCCAGGAACGCGGTATTTTCCGCATCGTTCGCCCACTGGAACGCCGCGCCGTTTTCAATGCTGGCGACCATTGCATCCAGACCGGCGCGCACTTCCGCCGGGTTCGGTCCGCCCAGCATAATCAACACATCACCGGCGGTAGGCGACGGCCCGTGAGCCGCCCCGGCATAGAGGGAGCGGCCATAGACTACTTCCACCATCGCCTGTTTGGTCGCTTCGTCAGCGGCAATATAGGTCACATCATCAGAATCTGCCGTGATGAGTCCGAGACTACGTATATGTGGCGGTAATTTAAGTTCCCGCGCAAAGCCGTCATTCACGGAGGCAATCACGCGCATGGCAGTCACTGAAGGTCGAATCAAATCTAATGCAGGCATGATGTCTCCTTAACGGGTCATGTTGATGCCGGACGCTTTCTGCTCCAGCATCCGTTTGGCCAAATCCACAATCACCGCGGCGGCTTCTACTGGCGGCGTCCCCCCCTGATGAATGTTTGAAATACAGGTTCTGTCGGCCTCGACGGTGGTCGCCACGCGCGGGGAATAGACGGCGTAGCAGGAGAGGCTTTCCGACTGCCCCAGCCCCGGACGTTCGCCCACCAGCAGGATGACGACCTTCGCGCCGAGAATTTCGCCAATCTGATCTTCAATCTTCACGCGGCCATAGCGCACAAAGAACGGCGTGCCGACGTTCAGCCCGGCCTGCTTCAGACCAGCAAGCAGCGGCGGCAGGATCTCTTCATAGTTGGCGGTGATCGCATCCGTAGAGAGGCCATCGGAGACCACTACCTGCACATCCGGGTTCATCACGCACTGCGACTTCAGCGCGTCAATGGCTTCCGGGCTCAGGCGACGCCCCATATCCGGGCGCGTCAGGTACAGGTTTTTGTCGCTGATCTCCGAACGCACTTCCAGCAACCCTTGCGCTTTTACCCACTCTTCCGGCACTTCTTTGAGCACGGTGTCTTTCGAACGGGAGTGATCCGCCAGAAAGCGCAGCAGCGCCTGGGTGCGCGGACGCGGCCCGGCACGACCCGTGCAGACGCGTGCCGCAGTACTGCGACGCAGTTCGGTCAGCACGTCCGCACGATGTGGGTTCTCGACGCCAATCCAGGCTTTTGCCTCTGCGGAACCTAAATCCAGCGCGCAGCTTTCGGTCACCGTCGGCGAGGCGCACTGCGGCTTTGCGCCTTCCTGCTTTGACGGCGCGACGGGCTGCGGTACGTCCTGTCCCATTGACGCCATCACGCTACGTACAATTTCTTCAATCTGTTTTTGATCCATGGTGTTATCCCCGCGTCATCAGAAGAACAGTGACGGATCGCCCGCCCGTTTGGTCAGACGACCGTTTGCCATAATGCCCATCGTTTCCAGCCAGCGTTCAAACTCCGGCGACGGCCGTAAATTCAGCAACTGACGGACGGTGGCGGTATCGTGGAAAGCGGTGGTCTGGTAGTTGAGCATGATGTCGTCGCCGAGCGGCATCCCCATGATGTAGTTACAGCCGGCAGTGGCGAGCAGAATCATCAGGTTTTCGTTAAGGTTCTGGTCGGCATCGGCATGGTTGGTATAGCAGCAGTCGCAGCCCATCGAGATGCCGCTCAGCTTGCCCATAAAGTGATCTTCGAGACCGGCGCGGATAATCTGCCTGTCGTTGTAGAGATACTCCGGCCCGATAAAGCCCACCACGGTGTTCACCAGGAACGGATCGTAGTGGCGAGCCAGCCCGTAGTTACGCGCTTCCATCGTCACCTGGTCGGCACCAAAGTTCGCGCCAGCCGACAGCGCCGAGCCCTGTCCGGTTTCAAAGTACAGGCAGTTTTCCCCGGCGATGCGGTTGAACTCCGCCCCCACAGCCCGCGCTTCGTCGAGCATCGCCAGCTCGACGCCGAACTCTTTTAAACCCTTCTCGCTGCCGCAAATGCTCTGGAAAATCAGTCCGCCCGGCGCGCCGCGACGAATCGCTTCAATCTGGGTGGTGACGTGCGCCAGCACGCAGCCCTGGGTCGGAATATTGAATTTATCGATAACGCCGTAAACGGTGTCGAGCACGCGGGTCAGGTTCTCCACGTCATCGGTCACCGGGTTAACACCGATCACCGCATCGCCTGCGCCGAAAGAAAGCCCTTCGTAGATTTGCGCGGCGATACTCTGTACATCATCACGGGTATCGTTCGGCTGCAAACGGCAGCTAAAGGTGCCCGGAATACCGATGGTGGTATTGGCTTTTTTGATCACCGGCATTTTCTTACCGCCGTAGATCAGGTCGGCGTTGGAGCAGATTTTCGCCACTGCCGCCACCACTTCGGAGGTCAGGCCTTTGCGGGTAAACGCGATGTCGTCCACGGAGGTTTCATCGCTCAGCACGTATTCGCGCAGTTCGCTGATGCTCCAGTTTTTAATCCGGTTATAGGCCGTTTCGTTGACGTCGTCCTGAATCAGGCGCGTCACGCAGTCCTCTTCATAGGCAATCACCGGATTGTTGCGGATATCCGCCACCGTCATTTCCGACAGTACCTGTTTTGCCGCTACGCGCTCCTGCGAACTTGCCGCGGCAACCCCGGCCAGCACATCCCCCGAACGCAGTTCGTTGGCTTTGGCCAGTACCTCTTTTACATCCTTAAACTGATAAACATTGCCGAACAATGTGGTCTTTAGTTTCATAAGTCGTTCCCTCAGGAAGGAAATGCGAGTGATTTCACCGTCACCGGCACAACCGACCCGCCAAAAAGAGGCGTACCAATGTCGATATAGTCTCCCGCCCGCACGACCACCTCATCGATGACCGCCAGCGGAAGTTGCGGTAACTGTGGGCGCAATAACATGCCCAGCGCTTTACCAAAATCCTGCTCGGCCACCACCAGCAGGGGATGTGGATTGGGATAACGCGCGACAAAAGCCGTCAGCGCGTTGATGACCGTGAGTAATGCGGCGTAACGCACCGGGAGCGTGGCGGGAAGCGCCAGCACGTAAGCGTCGGTTTGCGCCGGAAACTGCACGTTCATCTCGCGCAGACGCGGGTGCTCATGCAGCGCGGTCGCCAGCAGCGGTCCAATGTCAGAAAAGCAGAACGGATCGGCAGGCTGATGGCGATAGCACTCGCCCACCCCGCCGGAAAGAGTGATCACCTCCGGCGTAATATCGGCGGGCAGCAGCCCGGTTTGCATCAGCGATTGCGCCAGCGGCGAAAGCGCGCCGGTGATAACCTCGACGATGAGATCCGCCATCCGCCGCGCCACCTGCCCCAACTGTGCGGCAGCTAAGGCGCGAGCATCAGTACCCGAACCGAACACCTCATCGATAATCATCTGCCCCGGCTGGTGGGCATAAACCACGCGCCCCTGAGCGTCGGTTTCCAGCAGGCGACCACCGACGTTAAGACAGGCGGTGCCGCTGACTTTTCCCGCGTCAAACAGCGCGTAGTTAGACGTGCCGCCGCCGATATCAATATTCAGCACCCGACACATCCGCTGCTCAGACAAGCTTTGCGCTCCGGCGCCGTGACCGGCAATGACTGATTCCAGATGCGGCCCGGCGCTGGCGACCACAAAGTCGCCCAGCGACTGCGAGAGCGTCATAACCGCCGGACGGGCGTTGCGGGTTTTGGCGCTTTCGCCGGTGATAATGATAGCCCCGGAGTCCACCGATTCAGGCGCGATGCCTGCGGCCTGATACTGGGCCAGAATCAGCGCTTTAAGTTCGGCCTCTTTCAGACCGCCCTGCTTATCCACGGGCGTAAAGAAGACCGGGCTTTGCCAGCTAATATCGCGTTTGATGAATTCGTAGCGCGGCACCTGCGACACCGCCGCACGGTTAACCAACTCCAGGCGCGAGAAGATCACCTGCGTGGTGGTGGTGCCGATATCGATACCGACGCTCAGTAGCTGGCGAGTGTTCACGATTGCGCCTCCGCTTCGGTTTTCACCTGGGCGGCGTCATCTTTCGGCACCAGCATCATCGCCACGCCAATCGCCGTCACGCCGCCGATCAGCTTGCCGACAATCATCGGGAAGATCATGGCGTTCATGTTGGCGGCGGCGAAGCCTAAATGGTCGCCCAGAGCGAATGCCGCAGAGACGGCAAATGCGCAGTTAATCACTTTGCCGCGGGTATCCATCTGCTTCATCATGCCGAACATCGGGATATTGTTCGCCAGGGTCGCTACCATGCCTGCCGCCGCAATATTATTTACGTTCAGCAGCTTACCGACATTCATCAACGGTTTTTCAAACCAGCGGGTCAGTAATAGCACCATCGGATACGCGCCGAGCAGCACGCAGGAGATAGAGCCGATCACTTCAATGGCGCGCATCACTTCGCCGGGTTTGTCGCCTGGCGCCATAAAGATCGGGTCGAGTCCCGGAATCAACTCCCAACCCAACAGGAATTTAACCACCGCAGCCGCCAGACCGATGGTGATCAGCGCCACCAGAAATTTGGCGAAAATCTGGAAACCGTTGATCATTTTTTCCGGGATGAACTTCAGCCCCAGCGCTACCAGCACCGCGACGATCAATACCGGGATCATGTTCATCAGGATCAGCGCGAAGGTAAATTCCACGGGCTGACCATTGATCTGCACGCCTGAGTACATGGCGATCACCCCCCCCGCAATGCAGCCAATGGGAATGGTGACGATACCCGCGAGTACGCCAAGCGCCAGGTAGCGGCGGTCAGACGGTTCGATAATGCCGAGCGCCACCGGAATGGAGAACACAATGGTCGGCCCCATCATCGACCCAAGTATTAACCCTGAGTATAGCCACGCCGCGACATCACCGCCGGCCAGCTCTTTGGCGAGGAAGAATCCGCCCATATCACAGGCCAGCAGCGTACCCGCGAACATGGATGGGTTCGCGCCCAGCATTTCGTATACCGGGATAATAACCGGCCCCAGTACATGCGCCAGCACCGGCGCCAGCGCGGTCATACCGACCATCGCCAGCCCCAGCGCGCCCATCGCCATAAAGCCCTCTTCAAACTGGCCGCCAGACCCCTCGATACTCTTGCCGAATTTACCGAGGAAGCGCGCCGACCCGCCGAACTGCGACAGGATCCTGTCCACGGCGGCAATCAGCATAAAGAACATCATGATGTACATGATGATTTCGTTAATTCCCATAGCCCCTACTCCCTGTCATTTTTGATTTGTAAGCCGGATAAGACGTTTACGTCGCCTCCGGCATTAACGCCGTGTTATTGCCGGATGGCGGTGCGAGCACCTTATCCGGCCTACAGGCATTACCCGGCAGCCGCGTACAGGTCGATAATCTGTGCCTGTGTGGCGGTGCGTGGGTTACTGCGCAGACAAATATCCTCCAGCGCGGCTTGCGCCCACGCGCTGTAGTGTTCGGGTTTGGTGCCAGCGTCAGCCAGCCGTTTGCTCTGCCCCACTTCGGCAATCAGCTCGCTCACCGCCGCAATCGCATCGCGATCGTCCGACTTCTTATTGGTTAACGCCCGACCGATTTGACTGAAGCGTTCGCGGCATACCATCCGGTTAAATCCCATGACTGTCGGCAGCAGCATGGCGTTGGCCTGGCCGTGCGGAATATGCAGCGCCGCCCCTGGCTGGTGCGCCATCGCATGACACAGCCCCAGACCGGCGCTGGAAAAGGCCATTCCCGCCATACAGGAGGCCAACAACATATTTTCACGCGCCGCCAGATCGTGGCCGTAACCCACGGCTTTCGGCAGCGATTTGCCAATCATCGCTATCGCGCCAATCGCCAGGCTGTCGGTAAACGGCGTGGCGTTGAGCGCGCTGTAGGCCTCAATCGCATGCGTCAACGCATCGATACCAGTCATCGCCGTCACGTTTGGCGGAACGCCTTCGGTCACGGCAGCATCAAGAATCGCCACGTCCGGCATTAGTGACGCGTGTGCCAGCACCTGCTTGCGCCCGCTGACCGCGTCGATAATCACCGTCACGTTGGTGGTTTCAGAACCGGTTCCGGCGGTGGTCGGCACCGCAATCAGCGGCAGACGCGGGCGTAATGTACTGCGCTCGGTCATGGCGCTCAGCGTCTGGTCAGGGTTAGTCACCAGCAGGGCGACCGCTTTCGCCGCGTCCAGCACCGAACCGCCGCCAAAGGCCACTACGCCGTCGCACGCCGCCTCACGCAGTTGCGCCACCGCCGCGCAAACATCGGTGATGCACGGCTCGCCTGGCGGACACGGCCAGACTGTCATCGCCACGCCTTTCATCGCCAGGCTGCGTGCCAGCGGCGCGGTCATTCCCGCCTGATGCAGGAAGCTGTCGACCATCACAAACAGATGACTTACGCCTCGCGCTTGCGCTTCCTGGCCGCAGGCGCCGAGCGCCCCAAGTCCGCACAGCGTGACCGGCGGTACGCTGAACGTTTTCACCCGTTGCAGATTCAGGGTGTCGAATGCCTGAAACAGCGCCGTCTGTAGTTCAGCTTGCATAGAGTCCCTCCGCTTTCGCTCTCCCGCTGTTGGCTATCGCCAGCGGGGTCATAAACAGGCTGTGCTGCGGTAAATGCACCTGTAACTCCGGGAAACGCTGGCGAAATAACGCCTCCACGCCCGGCTGCATACAGGAACCGCCCGCCAGCCATAAATCTGTCACTCCCTGCCCTTCAATGTGGCAAGCGACGATTTCCGCCATCTTTTCGTACACCGGCTTCACTACCGGCCAAATGTCCTGGGCATTGCTGCGCTTGTACTGTTCCGCCTCTTCCAGGGGAATACGTCGGTTGCCCGCCAGCGTCAGGGAGATATGGTGCCCGCCAGTGGCTTCATCGGCGGAGTAAGTCACCTTGCCCTGTTTGACGATGGCAATGCCGGTAGTGCCGCCGCCAATATCCACCACGCCTGCATTATCAAGCGCCAGCAGATCCGCCACCGCCGTCGGTTCATCCAGTACGTGGCTGACTTCTAACCCGGCAGACTCCAGCACGTTGATCGAAATACGCGGGTCGGTGCCCGGCGGGAACGAGGTCGCCGCGTGGGTAAAGCGGCAGCCGAGCTGCTGTTCAAGGGTGTCGAGATGGCGGCGCACGAGGGTGACGGCGCCGAAGAAATCCCAGACGATGCCGTCACGCACAACGTCGGCCCAGTCAAGGCACACCGCCACCGGCTGGGCGTTGCCGTCGACCACCATCGACACCACGTCGCAGGTGCCCAAATCGACGCCCAGCCACAGCGGCGCGTCGCTGGCGGCGGGCGTCTGGTTACACAGGGCCGCCGCTTTTTGCAGTCTTGGGGTGAGCCAGAGTTGTTCGTCGTGCGCCATGAGTCATCCCTTATACAATGCGAAACGCATCCACCAGCACGCATCGACGCAGCCGCACAAAGGTACGCGCGCTGGTCACGCCTTCGCCGGTTGGCGTGGTGATAGTCATGGTGGTCCAGCCTTCTCCGCCCAATCCAAGCCCGGCAATGCACGGCCCGTTTTTGACGAAAATGCTGGTGTCGATGGCGTTCGCCATCTGGTTCATGTTGTCGATATTGCGCGAGTGCATCGCCGCCGTATGGTGGCAACCGCCTTCAAGCTGAACCGCCAGGGCGATGGCTTCTTCGACGTTGGCGACCCGTACCACCGGCAGTACCGGCATCATCATTTCAGTGACGGCAAACGGATGGTTAGCTGGCGTTTCCACAAACAGCAGGCGCGTTTGATCCGGGACGTTCAGGCCAATGGCTGCGGCAATCTTGCCCGCGTCACGACCGACCCAGTCACGGCTGACGGTGCCTTTACCGCGTTCATCGATATTCTTCAGTAGCACTGGCTGGAGCTGTTCGGCCTGAGCGGCGGTCAGTTTCACCGCGTGCTGACCTTCCATCAGACGCATCAGCTCGTCGGCGACGCTATCCACCACAATCAGCACTTTTTCGTCGGCGCAGATGATGTTGTTATCAAACGACGCGCCTTTGACGATGGATTGTGCGGCGCGCGGCAGGTCGGCGGTCTCATCCACCACCACCGGGGGATTACCGGCACCGGCGGCGATCAGGCGTTTATTAGTATGTTTACGCGCCGCGTCCACCACCGCTTCGCCGCCGGTCACCACCAGCAGGCCAATACCGGGATATTTGAACAACCGCTGGGCGGTTTCGATATCCGGGTTCGCCACGGTGACCAGCAGATTTTCCGGGCCGCCGGCGGCGACCACCGCCTGATTGAGGAGGGTGATTGCCCGCTGAGAGACCTTTTTCGCCGCCGGATGCGGGGCAAACACGACGCTGTTGCCTGCGGCAATCAGGCTGATGGCGTTATTAATCACCGTCGCCGCCGGATTGGTGGACGGCGTGACCGAGGCCACCACGCCCCACGGCGCATTTTCAATCAATGTCAGGCCGTTATCGCCGGTCAGCACCTGCGGAGATAAACACTCGACGCCCGGCGTGCCGCGCGCCTGCGCCACGTTTTTAGCAAATTTATCGTCAACGCGTCCCATGCCGGTTTCGCTGACGGCAAGTTCCGCTAATTCTCGGGCGTGTTTTTCGCCCGCTTCGCGAATGGCATGAATGGCAAGCTGGCGCATCGCCACGCTCTTCAGCCCCTGCTGGGCCCGTTTTGCTGCCGCCACTGCGTCATCCAGGGAGGCAAAAACGCCCATCTCATGAACAGTGCTGGCCGGCTGGCTGCTGTCTTTCATTTTCAGCAGTACCGCTTTCACCACCTGTTCAATATCCTGTTGATTCATGATGTTCAGTCCTATTTATGGAAAACCACTTTCCCGCCAGCCACCACTTCATCGACGATGCCAATGACGCACAGATCGACCGGTGATAATTCGCTGCGATGCGCCTGGCGCGCGGAACTGCCGCTGACCAGCAGTACCCACTCTCCGGTTCCCGCCCCGATACTGTCGATAGCGACGGCACACTGCCCGTCGGGGTTGCCCTGGGCATCGATCATTTCCACCATCAGCAATTTGTCATGCGCCAGTCCCTGATGGCGGACGGTACATACGATTTGTCCTGTGACGACTGCCAGTTTCATATCCGCCTCCATGGATTGCCCGTTGGGTCGTAGGCCTTGAATCTGCGCACCATCAGGCAATGGCGCGCATTCATGCCGGATGGCGACGCTGCGCGTCTTATCCGGCCTACCATCAAATGTTGCTGTCGCCTTTGAAGCTGATCGGGAACACTTCTTCCAGATCGCCGTGCGGGCGTGGAATCACGTGTACGGAGACCAACTCGCCAATGCGCTGCGCCGCAGCGGCGCCAGCATCGGTTGCGGCTTTGCACGCCGCCACATCGCCACGCACCATGGCAGTACACAGGCCACCGCCAATCTGCTTCACGCCGACCAGCTTCACGCGCGCGGCTTTTACCATCGCATCGGAGGCCTCAATCAGCGCAACCAGGCCCCGGGTTTCAATCATTCCTAATGCTTCCATCGTGTTTTCCTCTCATTAAAGGGGTCCAGAACGGGACCGTTCATTCAACCAGTGTGTGTAAGCTGCGTTCGCGGCTCACGTCAGCCTGGCGCGGCACGGCTGCCACCAACGCCAGTTCGATAATTTCCTGCACGCTACAGCCTCGGGAGAGGTCGTGAAGCGGCGCGGCAAGCCCCTGAATTAGTGGCCCAACAGCGCGATAGCCTCCCAGACGCTGAGCGATTTTGTAGCCAATATTGCCCGCCTCCAGCGACGGGAAAATCATCACGTTGGCGCGGCCTTGCAGCGGGCTGTCAGGCGCTTTTTGCGCGGCGACCTCCGGTACAAAAGCGGCGTCAAACTGCAATTCACCGTCCACAAGCAGTTGCGGCGCACGTTCGCGAGCGAGCTCTGTCGCCTGCTGCACGTTGGCAACATTGGGGTGACGGGCGCTGCCGTTGCTTGAAAATGACAGCATCGCCACGCGCGGCTCTTCGCCGGTAATGGCCCGCCAGGTATCGGCGCTGGCGATAGCGATATCCGCCAGCTGCGCCGCCGTCGGCTGCGGCACTACGCTGCAATCGGCGAACCCTAATGCCGGGCCGGCATACTGCGGCAGCATCAGGAAAATAGACGACAATGTTTTGCACCCGGGTTGCAGGCCAATCACCCGCAGCCCTGCGCGCAGCACATTCGCCGTTGACGACAGGTTGCCTGCGATACACACATCTGCCTCACCGGCGCTCACCATGGCGGCAGCGAACATCAGCGGGTCGCTAAGCTTTTCCACTGCGTCCGGCGGCGTTTTTTCTCCGGCGCGGGCAAGCCAGCGTTGCGCAAAACGCTGGCGCATACTCAGGTTGCTGTGTGGGTCGATGACCTGAATGCCATCCATCGCCATACGATGACTTAGGGCAAACTGACGCAGCGCAAACGGACTGGCGACCAGAACGGGGCGAGCCAGACCGTACTGTTGCAGGTAATGCGCCGCTTTCAGCACGCGTTCGTCCAGCGCATCGGGAAAAACGACTCTGGCGGGGGCGCGTACCGCCAGTTCGCGGGCGCGTTCAATGATCATGGCTTCTCTCCCAACCGTTGTTGAATTTGGGCGACCGTCAGCGGATGTTTCGCCACGCTCAAAATCATCATCACGTAAACCGTGCTGGAGAGACGGTTCAGCGCCTGTAAAATGTCCGGGCGCAAGACCTCAAAACTACGGGTAATAAACACTTGTGCGGCGAGGGTTTCCGTTTCGCGGACTTTGGTTCGCAGGAGATTAAGCAGCACCGCATCGCGACCGTGGCTGGCCTCCGGCACCAGGTGATCGTGGTCGAGATAGCGCAGCGGCTGGTGGGAAAGCCGATGCAGCTCATCCTCGTTGAGCCCGACGATAGACTGCGCCGCCAGCGGTTCATCTATAGCGTCGGCGCGCATAATGTTGCCCAGCCGCAAGCGGATATCGAAAAACCACGGCTGCCAGGGTTCCGCCAGTTCGATTTGTAGCCACACGGTCAGCGCGATGGCGCTGTCGAGCGCGGCGCGAAAGCCGAGGCGCGGGTCGCTTTTGGCGACCATTTTGTCCGCCGTCAGATGGGTCAGCGTATCGGGCTTTTTCACCACCGGCTGGCGGCACAGTTCACAGCAGGCCTGTGGGTGCGTATCGCTACTGGTTAAGCCATGTACCGGCTGCGGCTGCTGTTCGTCATCATCGACAAACAGCCGGCCTTGCTGATCCAGAAACTTAATGCGCAGGCGACGACTTTCCAGCAGTTCCCGGGCCGAGGGCGTCAGTCGTGCATCAGCGGGCAGATGGATTTCCGATCCTTCGCTGAGCGTATGATTCGCTCTGAGCCACGTTTCGGTGATGAAATCGTTCATACGGATTGCCAGTTTGCAGGCCAGGCGACGTACAGAAAGCGCACGGACGTTGGCGTGCCAAATTCAATGCTGGAGCCTTTAGGGATGAACATCACATCTCCGGCTTTGGCAATCATGGTTTCGCCTTCATGGCGTACGTGCAATTCGCCCTCCAGCACCATGTCGATTTCGTCGTAGTTCAGCGTCCACGGGAAAAAGGCGTTGTCCCACTGCATAAACCCGGCGGCCATGCTGCTGCCATCCTGCTCTGTAACCAGATCGGTTAAGCCGACGCAGTGCGGTTCGGCGCCGTCGAAGCGGCCAAATTTCACGCTGCTGCCGTCAATGACTTTCACGCCGCCTTTACCCGTGACGGAGGTAAAGCTCGGCTGCATCGTCCCCAGTTCCAGCGACTGCTTTTCCTTCAGCACTTTTTCCATCAACTGCGCCACCAGGCTTTCAGTAAACTGCCCTTCCGGGAGCTGCGCGATGATGGCTTCCCGAATGCGCTGGCTTTCGCTTTTACACGCCTGCGCCGATGTGGATGCCGGGACGGACTCGTCGCATTCGGTAATCGTGAAGCCCAGTAGTTCCGCCACTTCGCGAGCCTCCGGGGTAATAATGCTGGCGCGCAGCACTACCGACATCGCCTGTTCGCCGCGGGCGTGGGCCGCACGAATATCGTTAGCTGTGATAAGTTTTTTCACCTGCCTCTTCCTCCTGTTCACTGAGAGCCGCCAGATAATCCACCAACTGCCGCACGCTTTGCGGGTCGTGGCCGTTGAGCTCAAAAATCGGCTCCCGGAACCCAGTCTCGCAAAGCAACTGCCGCGTAGCGGCGACGTCGGCATCCGGCATGTCCGTTTTGCTGATAACGGCGATATGTCGTTTACGGGTTCCAACATCCAATAACCCGGCAGGTAAGCGACTTTCTTTATCGTTTGCCGCGTGGACATAAATCAGCGTGTCCACATCCTGCAGCGTGGTAATTAAGGCGTGATACCAACGGGGATGGCTAAAATATTCACCCGGCGTATCGATATCGCCATGATCATTAAATTCCACGGCCTGCGTTTTTCTGGCGAGGGAATAATTTCCCCGTAACGCGTTAAAAAGCGTTGTTTTTCCGGCACCGACCGCGCCGACAAAAGCAATACGTTTCATTACCGCCACCAATTAACTTTTTGTTAACTCACACAGGGTAAAGTTTAATAATCGCCCCAGCCCGCTGACCGTCTGTAATAGCGCTTCTTCTACTGCGCCGACGGTGCCATAAATCACCAGCGCGCCGCTAAATCTATCGAGAAAACCGATGTGTACATCCGCAGCCTTCATCGCTAAATCGCCAGCGATCATCGCCGTTTCACCCGGCGTTAAAGTCATAATGCCAATCGCGCCAGCATCGGGAACGCCGATCTTTTTCGCCAGTTCTTCACCAGGGTGCGCAATGAGATGCGCCAGCGTGACCTGTTTGCCCGGCACAAATTCCTGAATAATGCGTTCTTTATTCATTGCTCACCGTCTCCACTGAAACTGCCGTCATCGTGGCAATTTTTTGTCGGAGTAAATAACAAAATTCGGCAAGGTGATGTAAAAGGTGAGGTAGATCACTAAGAGAAAGAAAATAAAAGTGACTTCTGTCGAAGGTGTTAACGATAAATATCGTGGTGCATCACATTTTCAGGCGTCATTCTGAATTTAAGCCTGTTCCGCAATAAATACTCACCGACTATTCTTTGTATTACTACCATTGATAAAAATAATGCGTATCACTCGATTTGTGCATAGTACAGATTCAGTGAAATAAGTAGGGGTAAGCGCAACAGGTTCCAGAATATCCCCACCCGAGCCTTTCATGCCATGGCGAAGCCCAGCGGCGCATAAAAAAAGCGCAGGAGAACCTGCGCCAGAAGAGAGAGTAATGCGTTATTAAAGCGGCGTGGTTTGCGCTTCAACTACCGCTAACGCCACCATATTCACGATACGGCGTACAGAGGCGATCGGCGTTAATACATGTACCGGTTTAGACACGCCCATCAGGACCGGGCCGACCGTGACGCCTTCGGAACTGGAGACGCGGAGTAAGTTGTAACTAATGCGGGCGGCTTCCATATTCGGCATCACCAGAATATTGGCGGCTCCCTTCAGCGGGCTATCCGGCATCCGGTCATTACGAATACTTTCCACCAACGCCGCATCACCGTGCATCTCACCGTCAATCATCAGATCGGGCGCTCGTTCGCGTACCCGCTCAAGGGTTTCGCGCATTTTGCTGGCGGACAGCGAATTTGAGGAACCAAAGTTAGAGTGCGACAACAGCGCGACTTTCGGCTCAATACCAAAGCGGCGAACGGTTTCCGCCGCCATTACGGCGATCTCCGCCAACTGTTCCGGCGTGGGATCTTCATTAACATAAGTATCGGCGATAAAAGTGTTGCCGCTTGGCAGCAGTAAGGCGTTCATCGCCCCTGCCGTATGCACGCCGTCACGGTAGCCAAAGACGGCTTTCACTACGCTGAAATGCTCATGGTAGTCGCCGATGGTGCCGCAGATCATCGCATCCGCTTCCCCACGCTGCACCATGATCGCGCCAATGGCCGTATGGTTGCCGATCATCGCACGCTGCGCCTGTTCCTGAGTTACCCCGCGACGCTTCATGATCTGGTAATACTCGCTCCAGTACTCTTTGAAGCGCGGATCGGATTCATTATTCACGATCTCGAAATCAACGCCCGCTTTGATCTGTAGCCCCAGTTTCTGGATACGCATTTCGATCACGCTCGGACGTCCGATCAGGATGGGCTTCGCCAGCCCCAGGGTTATCAACTCCTGGGTTGCGTGCAGCACGCGCGCCTCTTCCCCTTCCGGCAACACTACGCGCTTCGGATCTTTGCGTGCCTGCGAGAAGATCGGCTTCATGAACAGGTTGGTTTTGTAGACAAACTCGGTCAGTTTATCGATATAGGCATCAAAGTCAGCAATCGGGCGCGTCGCCACGCCGGAATCCATTGCCGCTTTCGCGACCGCCGGAGCGATTTTGACAATCAGACGCGGGTCAAACGGTTTCGGAATAATGTATTCCGGCCCAAAGCTCAGGTCCTGATCGCCATAGGCCGAGGCCACCACTTCGCTCTGTTCGGCGTGCGCCAGCTCGGCAATCGCACGGACCGCCGCCAGTTTCATCTCTTCGTTGATCGCCGTCGCGCCGACGTCCAGTGCGCCGCGGAAGATAAACGGGAAGCACAATACGTTGTTCACCTGGTTCGGATAGTCGGAACGACCGGTACAGATGATGGCGTCCGGACGCACTTCTTTCGCCAGCGGCGGCAGAATTTCCGGTTCCGGGTTAGCCAGCGCCAGAATCATTGGCGCGCGGGCCATTTTCTTCACCATCTCCTGAGTCAGCACTTTCGGGCCTGAACAGCCGAGGAAAATATCCGCGCCGTCAATGACCTCATCCAGCGTGCGCTTGCCGCTGTCGTCTACCGCATAGGCCGCTTTGGTCTCCGCCATATTCGGCTCACGGCCTTTGTAAATAACGCCTTTAGAGTCGCACACCACGATGTTGTGCTTTTGCATCCCCAACGCGACCAGCAGGTTCATACAAGCGATTGCCGCCGCTCCTGCGCCGGAGACGACCATCCGCACGTCGGAAATATTTTTCTCTACGACTCGCAGGCCATTAAGAATGGCGGCCGTACTGATGATCGCCGTTCCGTGCTGATCGTCATGGAAAACCGGGATGTTCATGCGCTCGCGCAGTTTCTGCTCAATATAGAAACATTCCGGCGCTTTAATGTCTTCAAGGTTAATGCCGCCAAAGGTCGGCTCCAGCGCTGCGACCACATTGATAAATTTGTCCGGATCAAGCTCATCGACTTCAATGTCAAACACATCAATGCCGGCGAATTTTTTAAACAGAACGCCTTTGCCTTCCATGACCGGCTTGCCGGCCAGCGCGCCAATGTTGCCTAACCCCAGCACCGCTGTACCGTTGGAAATGACCGCGACAAGGTTGCCGCGCGCGGTGTATTTGTAGGCTGCCAGCGGATCTTTTTCGATTTCCAGGCAGGGCGCCGCCACGCCTGGCGAGTAAGCCAACGCCAGATCGTGTTGGGTGGCAAGGGGCTTAGTCGGAGAAACCTGAATTTTACCGGGTACCGGAAATTCGTGGAAATCAAGGGCGCTTTGTTTTAACTGCTCATCCATCTTGTTGTTCCTTTCACGTATCGTTCAAAAAGTGACGCGGCCTGGTGCGCCGCACATTATCACCGTACTGCGCAACACAAACTTTGAAGGTCTGCAAACTATCACGACGCAGCGCAAGAATTTGTTATCAACTTATAACGGCCATGTTACCTGCTTATACCAGCAATACCATGCCTGTCTGCTATGCTTTTTGGTTATGTAGTGTATCAATCTTTCAGAAGTGTGAATCAACACACTCATCTAACACTTTACTTTTCAAGGAGTATTTCCTATGAACCAGCTAGACGGCATCAAACAATTCACTACCGTCGTCGCCGACAGCGGCGACATTGAGTCCATCCGCCACTACCAGCCGCAGGATGCCACGACAAATCCCTCTTTACTGTTAAAAGCCGCCGGACTTGAGCAGTATGGTCATTTGATTGAGGATGCGATTGCCTGGGGAAAAAAACACGGCGGTACGCAGGAACAGCAGGTTGCGGCAGCCAGCGATAAACTGGCGGTCAATTTTGGCGCGGAAATACTGAAAAGTATTCCCGGTCGCGTCTCCACTGAAGTCGACGCGCGGTTATCATTCGATAAAGAAAAAAGTATCGAGAAAGCGCGCCATCTGGTGGGTCTCTACCAGCAGCAGGGTATTGATAAATCGCGCATTCTGATCAAGCTCGCCGCAACCTGGGAAGGTATCCGCGCCGCCGGGCAGCTCGAAAAAGAAGGCATTAATTGCAACCTGACGTTGTTGTTCTCTTTTGCCCAGGCGCGCGCCTGCGCCGAAGCGGGCGTCTATTTGATCTCTCCGTTCGTGGGCCGAATTTACGACTGGTATCAGGCGCGTAGTCCGCTAGAGCCGTATGTCGTGGAGGAAGATCCCGGCGTGAAATCGGTACGCAATATCTACGATTACTTTAAACAGCATCGCTATGAAACCATCGTGATGGGCGCAAGTTTCCGCCGTACTGAGCAAATCCTCGCGCTAACCGGCTGCGATCGACTGACTATCTCTCCTAACCTGCTTAAAGAGCTGAAAGAAAAAGAAGAACCGGTGATCCGTAAACTGGTGCCTTCCTCGCAGATGTTCCACCGTCCTACGTCAATGACGGAAGCGGAGTTCCGCTGGGAACATAATCAGGACGCGATGGCCGTAGAGAAGCTGTCGGAAGGTATCCGTCTTTTTGCCGTTGACCAGCGCAAACTGGAAGACCTGCTTGCCGCCAAACTATAAACCTTGCATGGAGTGATTTATGTCCCGTAAAGACCTTGCCAATGCGATTCGTGCGCTGAGCATGGATGCCGTTCAAAAAGCCAATTCCGGGCACCCCGGCGCGCCGATGGGGATGGCGGATATCGCTGAAGTGCTATGGAACGATTTTCTTAAACATAACCCCACCGATCCGACCTGGTATGACCGTGACCGTTTTATCCTTTCCAACGGTCACGCCTCCATGCTGCTCTATAGTCTGCTGCATTTAACCGGTTATGACCTGCCGCTGGAGGAGTTAAAAAACTTCCGTCAACTGCACTCTAAAACGCCTGGTCACCCGGAGATTGGCTATACGCCCGGCGTTGAAACCACCACCGGGCCGCTGGGCCAGGGGCTGGCGAATGCCGTCGGGCTGGCGATTGCCGAGCGTACGTTAGGCGCACAGTTCAACCGGCCGGACCATGAGATTGTCGACCACTACACCTATGTCTTTATGGGCGACGGCTGTCTGATGGAGGGGATCTCGCATGAGGTGTGTTCGCTGGCTGGTACGCTGGGGCTGGGCAAACTGATCGGCTTTTATGATCACAACGGCATCTCCATTGATGGCGAAACCGAAGGCTGGTTTACCGACGATACCGCCAAACGTTTTGAAGCCTACCACTGGCATGTCGTGCATGACATTGACGGGCACGATCCGGAGGCGGTGAAAAAAGCCATTCTGGAAGCCCAGAGCGTAAAAGATAAACCTTCGCTAATTATCTGTCGGACGGTGATAGGTTTTGGCTCGCCGAATAAAGCCGGGAAGGAGGAGTCGCACGGCGCGGCGCTGGGCGAAGAAGAGGTGGCGCTGACCCGCCAGAAGCTGGGATGGCACCATCCGGCGTTCGAGATCCCAAAAGAGATTTACCGCGCGTGGGATGGTCGTGAAAAAGGCGAGAAAGCGCAGCGGCAGTGGCAGGAAAAGTTTGCAGCTTATGAGAAGGCTTATCCTGAGCTGGCCGCGAAGTTTACCCGCCGGATGAGCGGCGGACTGCCGGAGACATGGGAATCCGCCACGCAAAAATTTATTAACGACTTGCAGGCTAATCCGGCCAAAATCGCCACCCGTAAAGCATCGCAAAATACGCTCAATGCCTATGGTCCCCTGTTGCCGGAACTGTTAGGCGGATCGGCGGATCTGGCGCCAAGCAACCTGACTATCTGGAAAGGTTCGACCTCGTTGAAAGAGGATCCGGCAGGTAATTATATCCACTATGGCGTGCGCGAATTCGGCATGACCGCCATTGCCAACGGCATCGCCCATCACGGCGGCTTTGTACCGTATACCGCCACGTTTCTGATGTTTGTCGAATATGCGCGTAACGCGGCGCGTATGGCGGCCTTAATGAAAGCCCGGCAGATTATGGTCCATACCCACGACTCCATCGGTTTGGGCGAAGATGGCCCGACGCACCAGGCCGTGGAACAACTGGCGAGCCTGCGCTTAACGCCAAACTTCAGCACCTGGCGTCCCTGCGATCAGGTTGAGGCGGCGGTCGGCTGGAAGCTGGCCATTGAACGTCAGCACGGGCCGACGGCGTTGATTCTCTCGCGGCAGAATCTGGCGCAGGTGGAACGCACGCCGGAACAGGTGAAAGCGATTGCTCGCGGCGGTTATATTCTGAAAGATAGCGGCGGCAAGCCGGATATCATTCTGATCGCTACCGGATCGGAAATGGAAATTACCCTCCAGGCGGCGGAAAAATTGACTGGCGAGGGGCATAACGTTCGCGTGGTGTCGTTGCCTTCAACGGATATTTTCGATGCGCAGGACGAGGCATATCGCGAATCAGTGCTACCGGCGCACGTGACCGCCCGCGTCGCGGTGGAAGCCGGTATAGCCGACTACTGGTATAAATATGTTGGCCTAAAAGGCGCAATTATCGGCATGACGGGATACGGTGAATCCGCCCCGGCTGACAAACTGTTCCCGTATTTTGGCTTTACCGTGGAAAATATTGTAGAAAAAGCCCGCCGGGTGCTGAACATCAAAGGCTAAGGCGAGCGTTAGCAACACAGACTTTGCGCAGTCTGCAGACCTGTTCTGTAGGCTGTGCAAAATTACTTCGTAGACTCAGGCGCATCTGACTGCCCGATAACGACCTCATCAATGGATTTATGGCACATCAGGCAAAAGGCCTTTTTTTTATGCGCCTGCAATGTTGAATCCCACGCCGCTGATCCGCCTTCTTTATTCACTTTTTCTCTTATCGCCGCCAGCCGATCTATTTCATAATAAGCGCTCAGGCAGCCACAATGGGGGCATAATACGGGGCCATTATTTATTTTCATACTATTTCCTGCTGTGGTGAGGCTCTCGGGTAAAGTAACAATCCTACCGTAACGTAGCAATCTCTATACCATAAATGAAACCTCAATAGGTGTATCCCTATTCTGAAAAGGGGATAACGACCAGGATTCAACGCGTGATCCACAGCGTAGGCCAGGCATCCGGCCCGTGCCAGTTATCGCAGCTCGGTTCTTCGGCATAACGCACCAGACGAAAACGATCGCCATCATAACGCCAGCGCGTCTGGACACCGCAGTCGGTTAACCCCCGCCCTTTCGCCAACGTCACCAGCTCGCGCGTTTTCTCGTCAAAGAAGGCGTTCATCAACTCCATGTCATTACTTTCGACGCCGCGATTAAACGGCAGCCGCAAATGTACGGCGCGCGAGACGAGCGTTTTTTTGCGTGAAACTACCCAGGCGAGATCAATAGTGTTATAGGCGCCGGCTTCGCAGTTAACAATCAATAACGCTTTATCATCCGTCAACGCGCTGACCTGCGTCTCGCGACGCAGCGGGTCAAGCGAACAACGAATGCCGTTTACCCGCCATGCTGCGTAGTCCAGCAGATCGTCGCGTTCTTCCTCACTCAGCGGTACGGGCGTTGGATTAATAACGGCGATCCCCTTTAATGCCGGTGCCGGGGGCACGCTGAGCGGCGGTTCGTTTCCTTTTTCAATCCAGGCGGTTTCGCTGCCCACACGTTTTTGTTGCGCGTCGATAAACAGTAATGCCGCTTTTAATCCCGCCAGCGAAAGCGTCTGAACGCCGTTTTTTAAGGTGATAGCCTGCGCATCCTGAATCGTCTGTAAAAATGCGGTGATGGTGGCAGGATCGCCGGTCATGAGATGCCAGGGCGACACGCGCCAGTGTGGACCGTTGAACGAAAGCGGTTTGCCATCCAGCAATAAGCGAGGCGCAATTGCGGCTTCTTTAGCGTCGGGCGGCGCCAAACCGCCACGATCGATACGCAGTACCGCATCGGTACGCGCCCCGGCGCTGCGGCTTAATGTCATCACCAGCCCATGATGTTCGCCAGTATTGCGCGCTACGCAAAAATTTTGGTTATTGCAGGTGACCTGCCAGTCGGAAAAAGTCCGTTGCGCTGGCGCAGCCCACAGTAGCTGGACCGGCAACAGGCCAAACAGACAAAAAAGAATAACGCGGTAGCGCATGAACGGAACAACCCCAGATTCAGAACAACACAGCTCAGGCGGTATCTTCCTTGCGCGCCTCAGGGTTCTCAATCAGATTTATCGGATTGGTCTTTTTTGTGTAAAGAAATATATTTCTTTTTTTTCAGTCCATTAGATGAGACGTCTGTAAATAGTTAAGCAATAACACGGTCTTACCGTCCCGAATCTCGCCTGAGCGCACCATTTCCAGCGCCCGGGAAAACGGCAGTTCAAGCACCTCAATCTCTTCGTCCTCCACGCCGCCGCCGATGCTGGCACGCTCGCTATCATGATATTCGGCAATGAAGAAATGAATCAGCTCCGTGACGCCGCCTGGCGACATATACAGCTCAAATATCTTGCGTACCTCGCCAACGTCATACCCTGTCTCTTCAATGGCCTCTTTACGGATACAGACCTCCGGCTCGTCGTTATCAAGCAGGCCAGCGCAGGTTTCAATTAACATACCGTCTTGATTACCGTTGACCCATGTCGCCACGCGAAACTGACGAACCAGAAGCACGGTTTTTTTAGTTGAGTTGTAAAGCAGAATAGTTGCGCCATTCCCGCGATCGTAAACCTCACGCTTGTGACGGATAACCTCGCCATTACGACGGGTCAGGTCATAGGTAATGTTGCGCAGAGTAAAATAATTATCAGAAAGAATTTTATCCTTAATAAGCGTAATGGTTTGCGACATGCTGGCTCCAGGGTGTAAAAAGAGCATTAATATTACGCCGTGAGGTCGGTTTTGTCTGCTGAAGGGTTAATCCTTAATGCCGACTGAACGGATGTACAGCCATATTTTTCTGTCACTGCCATGACCATATTCTGCTTCTCCGGGCCGCAGAGTCCATGCTCGCGATATGATTTGACGGCCGGAGTGAGACTGAGGGAATCATCATGAAATTTACTCTCGTTGCGACGGTTCTACTGACGTTTTCCCTTTCAGCTTTTGCCGTTGAGTATCCGGTATTGACCACCGCGAGCCCTGATCAGGTGGGGTTTGATAGCCAAAAACTTCACCGACTTGATGGCTGGATTCAAAATCAAATTGATGCCGGATATCCCAGCATCAATCTTCTGGTGATAAAAGATAATCATATTGTTCTACAAAAAGCCTGGGGCTATGCCAAAAAATATGACGGTTCCACGCTGTTAGCCCATCCCATTCGGGCGACCACTAACACGATGTATGACCTGGCTTCAAACACAAAAATGTATGCCACTAATTTCGCATTGCAAAAACTAGTGTATGAAGGAAAAATAGATGTCAATGATTTGGTATCAAAATATATCCCCGGCGTTAAGGATATGCCTGGGGATAAAATAAAAGGCAAAGATAAACTCCGCATTATTGATATTCTTCATCACGTCGCGGGCTTTCCTGCCGACCCACAATATCCCAATAAAAACGTCGCCGGTAAATTATTTTCACAGAGTAAAAGCACTACTCTGGAGATGATTAAAAAGACACCGCTGGAATATCAACCTGGGTCGAAGCATATCTACAGCGACGTGGATTATATGATTCTTGGTTTTATCATTGAATCGATAACGGCAATGCCATTAGATCGCTACGTCGAAACCACCATTTATAAACCGCTCGGATTAAAACATACCGTCTTTAACCCGCTGATGAAAGGCTTCACGCCGCCACAAATCGCCGCAACGGAACTACACGGCAATACGCGTGACGGCGTGATTCATTTCCCCAATATTCGCACCAATACACTATGGGGCCAGGTGCATGACGAAAAAGCCTGGTACTCAATGGGCGGCGTTTCAGGACACGCCGGACTGTTTTCTGACACCCATGATATGGCTGTGTTAATGCAAGTCATGCTCAATGGGGGCGGCTACGGTAACGTGAAGCTATTCGACGACAAAACGGTTGCGCAGTTTACTCGCCGCTCGCCAGAAGACGCTACCTTTGGTCTGGGGTGGCGCGTTAACGGCAACGCCTCAATGACCCCCACGTTCGGGGTATTAGCCAGTCCGCAAACGTATGGACATACCGGATGGACCGGAACGCTGACGTCTATCGATCCGGTTAATCATATGGCGATTGTGATTTTAGGTAACAGGCCGCACTCGCCGGTAGCAAATCCTAAAGTGAATCCAAATGTTTTTGTCAGTGGATTATTACCTGCGGCGACGTATGGCTGGATTGTTGACCAGATATATGGTTCCTTAAAATAAAAATTAAGAGCCTATCCCACCAGGCGTTATTGGCGCAGCCAGTTTGGACACGGACAGCGCGCAAAAACCTCACGTACACGTAGTACGTGAGGTTTGACTCGCTACGCTCGCCCTTCGGGCCGCCGCAAGCGGCGTTCAAAACGCTAACGCGTTTTGGCGAGCACTGCCCAGGACCAAAATGGCAAGTAAAATAGCCCTAATGGGATAGGCTCTAAGAAGGGATTCTGATAGCGTCCCTTCCTTCAATTTACACTCTATTTTCAATACTAAGATTGGCCTCATCAGGCCTGTTAAACGTCGACCCGACGGGAAAATGTTTATCGCAGGGCGTCCAGCCCTGCGAGCGTCAACATTTCTGCAAACGGAGTAAGGTTAGCCAATAAGTTTAAGATTTTTTATCACTCAATCATTTAACCGTTCCAGGCCTTAACCGGCCTACAAATACGCTTATTTAGCTAACCAGTCGAGTATCCCCTGCGCGGCATGTCGGCCTTCTGCCATCGCCGTCACCACCAGATCGGCGCCGCGCACCGCATCGCCGCCGGCGAAAATTTTCGGGTTGGACGTCTGGTAACGAAACTCGCTCTCGACGCTAGCGGCAATACGTCCCCAGTTATCCACCTTCACGCCATGCGATTCCAGCCACGACATACCATGCGGATGAAAACCAAACGCCATAATGACCGCATCCGCCGGCATCACGAACTCGCTGTCCGGTACAGGTACCGGGCGGCGTCGCCCCTGACCATCCGGTTCGCCAAGCCGCGTACGCAAAAAGCGAATACCGCTGGCGCGCCCGTGCGTATCCAGCACCAACTCAACCGGCTGAACGTTAAATTCAAAGTTCGCGCCCTCTTCCCGCGCGTTTTTCACCTCTTTTTTCGACCCCGGCATATTGGCCTCATCGCGGCGATAAGCGCAGGTGACGTTAGCAGCGCCATGACGCAGCGCCGTACGTACGCAGTCCATTGCGGTGTCACCGCCGCCCAGCACAACCACGTTAAGGCCCGCAGTATCAATAAACGGCTCGTCAGGCAACGCCGGAAGCCCCATCACCTGTTTGGTATTGGCGATGAGGAATGGCAACGCATCATATACCCCCGGCGCGTCTTCATTCGGTAAATCAGCCTTCATGGAACGATAGGTTCCTACCCCGACAAAGACGGCGTCATAACTCTCCAGCAGCGTCTCCAGAGAAATATCTTTCCCTACTTCGCAGTTAAGCTCGAAACGAATCCCCATCGCGCTGAAGATTTCCCGACGGCGCGCCAGCAGAGATTTATCCAGTTTGAAAGCCGGAATACCAAAGGTGAGCAAACCGCCGATTTCCGGATGGCGATCGTAGACGGTGGCGCTTACGCCATGGCGCGCCAGCACGTCAGCGCAGGCAAGACCTGCCGGCCCCGCGCCGATAATCGCCACGCGCTTATCGCTCTTCTGTACGTCCGACAGGTCGGGACGCCAGCCTTTGCTCAGAGCGCGATCGGAGATATAGCGCTCAATGTTGCCGATGGTAACCGCGCCATACTCATCGCGGAGTGTACACGCGCCTTCGCATAGCCGGTCCTGCGGACAGACGCGCCCGGTAATTTCCGGCAGGCAGTTGGTCTGGTGAGAAAGCTCTACCGCCGCATCAATATCGCCGGCTTTCACCAGTTCGATCCACTGGGGAATATGGTTATGCAGCGGACAGGTCCATTCGCAGATACTGTGTTCCCCGCATGTGAGGCAGCGGGACGCCTCACGCTCCGCCTGCGCGGCGCGAAACGGCAGATAAATTTCCTCAAAGGTGGTTTTACGCGCTTCAATCGCCAGTTTATCCGGTTCGCCGCGCGGCGGCGTCGCCTGCATACGCTCGACTTTGCTGCTTGCTGTCCCACGGTGTTGTGTATCAACGGTATGCCAGGGGCGAATCTCCTGCCGGGCGGTACGCAGCCGTCGCGTTTTAGCCAGACGGGTCAACGAGTCTTCGGTGACCAGTTGCAGCGCATCCGCCGGGCAATTTTCCACACAAGCCGGACCCTGTTCACGTCCCTGACACAGATCGCATTTATGCGCGCTGGCTTTGAACTGGTTTGGCGCGACGGGCGTCAATACCATCTGCATGGTGCCGAATGGGCAGGCGACGACGCAGGATTTACAGCCGATACACTTCTGCGCATTGACCTGCACGCTGTCGTTAATATGCGCGATCGCGCCGTTCGGACAGCTACGGGCGCAGGGCGCATCTTCGCAATGGTGACATGTAACCGCGCTGCGCTGGCGCTGATGTTTGATGACAGTAATTCGGGGCTGATAGCGCTGTGGCGTCAGAACATGTCGCTCATCATTGTGAGCCATTACGCAGGCGACCTCGCAGGCATGGCATCCCAGACACTGCTGGCTATTGGCCATAATAAAACGATTCATGGCGTCCTTCTGTTTTGGTTGCAAAAACCTTATTCTTTATATGAGCATTGTTATTAACTGACGAAGGCGGGGTCGGCAATGTTCATCTGCCCAGGAAGCACAACTATCTGTCCAGAACCTGTGGCAGATCAATTTATTTCAAAGCAAATGAAATTGCGGTTCAGCTAAATGCGGGGAGTACCAGTGTGACGGTTAAACGCCCGGTCTCGGCCAGTCTGGCTAAGGCTTTTTTCTATATTGTGCTGTTGTCTATTCTGTCCACCGGCAGCGCATTACTGACGCTGACCAGCAGTTTACGGGATGCCGAAGCGATCAATATCGCCGGTTCGCTACGAATGCAGAGCTATCGGCTGGGTTACGATCTGCAAAGCCGTAGCCCGCAGATTAATGCGCATCGTCAACTTTTCCAGCACGCGCTCAACTCGCCGGTACTGCAAAATCTCAACGCCTGGTATGTGCCGCAGGCGGTGAAAACTCGCTACGCGCGCCTGCACGCCAACTGGCTGGAGATGAATAGCCGCCTACAGGACGGCGACATTGCCTGGTATCAGACCAATATCAACAATTACGTCGATCAAATTGATCTCTTCGTTCTGGCATTACAGCATTACGCCGAGCGTAAAGTCATGCTGGTCGTCGCCATATCGCTGGCGGGCGGTATCGGCATATTTACGCTGGTCTTTTTTACCCTACGGCGTATTCGCCAGCAGGTCGTTCGCCCGCTGAATCAACTGGTCACCGCCAGTCAGCGAATTGAACATGGTCAGTTCGCCCCGCTGCCGCTGGATACCAGCTTACCCAATGAGCTGGGATTGTTGGCGAAAACGTTTAGTCAGATGTCGAGCGAGCTGCATAAACTTTATCGTTCGCTGGAAGCCTCGGTGGAAGAAAAAACGCACGATCTGCACGAAGCGCACCGCCGCCTGGAGGTGTTATACCAGTGCTCTCAGGCGCTGAATACCAGCCAAATCGACGTCCACTGTTTTCGCCATATTTTGCAAATTGTCCGTGAACATGACGCCGCCTGGTATCTGGAGTTAACCGTGGGCGATAACTGGCGGATTAGCGAAGGCACGCAAAGCCCCGACCTGCCGATGCAAATGCTGCCAGTGACGATGCAGGACACGGTCTATGGCGAACTCCACTGGCAAAGCCCCAACGTTAATGCCTCTACGCCGCTGCTGAACAGCGTCTCCACGATGCTGGGGCGTGGTTTGTACTTTAATCAGGCGCAAAAACACTTCCAGCAACTTTTGTTAATGGAAGAGCGCGCGACGATTGCCCGTGAGCTACACGATTCGCTGGCGCAGGTACTTTCTTATTTACGTATTCAGTTAACGCTTTTGAAGCGCGCCATTCCAGAAGATAACGCCGGCGCGCAAAGCATCATGGCGGATTTTTCCAGAGCGCTGAACGACGCCTACCGTCAGCTTCGCGAGCTACTCACCACGTTCCGTCTGACGTTACAGCAGGCCGATTTACCCTCCGCATTGCATGAGATGCTGGAAGATTTACAGAGTCAGACCCCGGCCAAACTCACGTTGGATTGCCGTTTACCCACGCTGGCGCTGGATGCGCAAATGCAGGTGCATTTGTTGCAAATTGTGCGTGAAGCGGTCCTGAACGCCATTAAACACGCCAACGCGAGCGAAATCGCCGTGAGCTGCGTCACACCGCGCCTGACGGCGATCATACCGTTTATATTCGCGATAATGGCATTGGTATCGGCGAACCGCATGAGCCTGCCGGACACTATGGTCTGAATATAATGCGTGAGCGCGCGGAACGCCTTGGCGGCACGCTGAATTTTTCGCAACCCTCCGACGGCGGCACGCTGGTCAGTATCAGTTTTCGCTCCTCCAACAAGGAAGAGAGTCAGTTAACGTAAAGAACGGCAAATCACCGGAAGGCCAGATGTCAGGCTTTCCGGCGTTGGCACAAAAAGTATGCTGTAAAAGCGCATGATAATTTACATTATCTCCTTTATTTCTCCACGTTTGGCTCGTAGCTTGCCGCTACAGTGAAGCAGTTCAAATCTATAACGATATGTAGAAACACGAGGTTCCCCTTTAATGGCGAATTTTTTTATCGATCGCCCCATTTTTGCCTGGGTGCTGGCTATCCTGTTGTGTCTGACAGGGGCGTTAGCCATTTTTTCTTTACCTGTTGAACAATATCCCGATCTGGCGCCGCCCAACGTACGTATTACCGCGAATTATCCGGGAGCGTCAGCGCAAACGCTGGAAAATACCGTAACCCAGGTTATTGAGCAGAATATGACGGGCCTCGATAATCTGATGTACATGTCATCACAAAGCAGCGGAACCGGACAGGCGACCATCACCCTGAGCTTTATTGCGGGAACCGATCCTGATGAGGCGGTTCAGCAGGTGCAAAACCAGTTACAGTCCGCGATGCGTAAACTGCCGCAGGCGGTACAGGATCAAGGCGTCACGGTACGCAAAACGGGCGATACCAATATTTTGACCATCGCTTTCGTCTCTACCGACGGTTCTATGGACAAGCAGGATATCGCCGACTACGTCGCCAGTAATATTCAGGACCCGCTCAGCCGCGTCAACGGCGTGGGCGATATTGACGCTTATGGTTCACAGTACTCTATGCGTATCTGGCTCGATCCGGCCAAATTGAATAGTTTTCAGATGACCACGAAAGACGTGACCGATGCGATTGAGTCGCAGAATGCGCAAATCGCCGTCGGGCAGCTTGGCGGTACGCCTTCGGTCGACAAGCAGGCGCTGAACGCCACCATTAATGCGCAGTCACTGCTGCAAACGCCGCAACAATTTCGCGATATCACCCTGCGCGTTAATCAGGACGGTTCCGAGGTCAAACTGGGCGATGTCGCCACCGTGGAGCTGGGGGCGGAAAAGTATGACTACCTCAGCCGTTTTAACGGCAATCCGGCTTCCGGTCTTGGGGTTAAGCTGGCTTCCGGCGCGAACGAAATGGCGACCGCGAAGCTGGTGCTGGATCGCCTCAACGAGCTAGCGCAGTACTTCCCTCACGGCCTGGAATACAAGATCGCGTATGAAACCACCTCCTTTGTCAAAGCCTCGATTATCGATGTGGTCAAAACGTTGCTGGAAGCTATCGCGCTGGTTTTCCTGGTGATGTACCTGTTCCTGCAAAACTTTCGCGCCACGCTAATTCCGACGATCGCCGTGCCGGTAGTATTAATGGGCACCTTCTCCGTGCTTTACGCGTTTGGCTACAGTATTAACACATTAACCATGTTCGCGATGGTGCTGGCGATCGGGCTCCTAGTCGACGATGCCATCGTGGTGGTGGAAAACGTCGAACGTATCATGAGCGAAGAAGGGCTCACGCCGCGTGAAGCGACGCGCAAATCCATGGGACAAATCCAGGGGGCGCTGGTCGGTATCGCGATGGTGCTGTCTGCGGTATTCGTGCCGATGACGTTCTTTGGCGGTACCACCGGGGCAATTTATCGTCAGTTTTCTATTACTATTGTCTCGGCAATGGTGCTGTCGGTGCTGGTCGCCATGATCCTGACGCCAGCGTTGTGCGCAACGTTATTAAAACCGCTGCACAAAGGCGAGCAGCACGGGCAACGCGGATTTTTCGGCTGGTTTAACCGTACCTTCAATCGTAATGCCGAACGTTATGAGAAAGGCGTAGCGAAAATTTTGCATCGCAGCCTGCGCTGGATTCTGATTTATGTTCTGTTGCTTGGCGGCATGGTGTTCCTGTTTTTGCGCCTCCCCACCTCCTTTCTGCCGCAGGAAGATCGGGGCATGTTCACTACGTCTATCCAGCTACCGAGCGGTTCTACGCAACAGCAGACCCTGAAAGTCGTTGAAAAGGTTGAAAACTATTACTTCACCCATGAGAAAGACAACATTATGTCGGTCTTCTCGACGGTCGGTTCCGGCCCTGGCGGGAACGGGCAAAACGTCGCGCGCATGTTTGTTCGCTTGAAAGACTGGGACGCGCGCGATCCCACCACCGGCTCCTCGTTCGCCATTATTGAGCGGGCGACAAAAGCATTTAACCAGATTAAAGAAGCTCGCGTCTTCGCCAGCAGCCCGCCGGCAATTAGCGGTCTGGGCAGCTCCGCCGGTTTTGATATGGAATTACAGGATCACGCCGGAGCAGGCCATGACGCGCTGATGGCCGCACGAGATCAACTCATTGAGCTGGCCGGGAAAAACAGTTCCTTGACCCGCGTGCGCCACAACGGCCTGGACGACAGTCCGCAACTGCAAATTGATATTGACCAACGAAAAGCGCAGGCGCTGGGCGTATCGATTGACGATATCAACGACACCCTGCAAACAGCCTGGGGATCGAGCTACGTCAACGACTTTATGGACCGGGGCCGCGTGAAGAAGGTCTATGTTCAGGCCGCAGCGAAATATCGTATGTTGCCGGATGATATTAATCTTTGGTATGTCCGTAACAAAGACGGCGGCATGGTCCCCTTCTCCGCCTTCGCCACCTCGCGCTGGGAAACCGGATCGCCGCGTCTGGAACGCTATAACGGCTATTCGGCGGTAGAAATTGTCGGAGAGGCCGCGCCGGGGGTCAGTACCGGGACGGCAATGGATGTCATGGAGTCGTTGGTGCATCAGCTACCGGGCGGTTTTGGCCTGGAATGGACAGCCATGTCTTACCAGGAACGGCTCTCCGGCGCGCAGGCGCCTGCGCTGTACGCTATTTCGCTATTAGTCGTCTTCCTGTGTCTGGCGGCATTGTATGAAAGCTGGTCGGTGCCCTTCTCGGTGATGCTGGTTGTGCCGCTCGGGGTCATCGGCGCGTTACTCGCCACCTGGATGCGCGGGCTGGAAAACGATGTTTACTTCCAGGTGGGGCTGTTGACCGTTATCGGCCTCTCGGCGAAAAACGCGATTCTGATTGTGGAATTCGCCAACGAAATGAATCAGAAGGGACACGCGCTGTTAGACGCCACGCTGTACGCCAGCCGCCAGCGCCTGCGACCGATACTGATGACTTCGCTGGCGTTTATCTTTGGCGTATTGCCGATGACCACCAGCACCGGGGCAGGCTCGGGTAGCCAACATGCTGTCGGAACCGGCGTGATGGGGGGAATGATCTCAGCAACCATTCTGGCTATCTTCTTTGTACCCCTGTTTTTCGTGCTGATACGTCGCCGCTTCCCGCTGAAGCCGCGCCCGGAATAAGCTCCCGGCCAGCCTGATACGGGTCATCGGGCACAAAAAAGGCGACTTTCGTTGAGTCGCCTTTTCTTATCCTCTATGGGAGCGCGGTGCTTTCCAGGCATTTATTTACGAAGCATGACTTCGATAAAATCTTTCCAGTTCCCCAGTTCACGTTCAATCATAATAGCCTCTCTTATTATTATGGGTATTCTACGTAGTTAGCGGTATAGAGAGAAGTTCATTTAACCGATTGTTGCGATATCCTCTGGTTATGCTGTCTATGATATTACTATGGCGCTGTAGCCGTAAATTTTATGTGACTTACTGCAATATTTAGCAACATTAATACCTTTTCTACTACTTTATCAAATTGGGTTAAAAAACAAACAATTGCATATACACAAAATAGGATTTATTCCACGAAGTATAAACAAGCCACATCTGGAACGTTTTGGAATCATTATTCACATTCACTCAACAATGTTATATTGATTGCCGATCAGTGCTGGATAAATAACCATAAACGGCCACACTTATTATCCCGCAGACGATACTATTGATTATTTATTCGAATTTCGCGTTAAAGGATTCAATATGATTACCCTCTATGGCATTAAGAATTGCGACACGATCAAAAAAGCGCGTCGTTGGCTGGAGGAGCATGGCATTGATTATCGTTTTCACGATTACCGTGTGGATGGCATAGACCTCCCTCTTCTTAATACCTTTATTGCCGAACTCGGCTGGCAGCCTCTACTGAATACGCGCGGCACAACATGGCGCAAACTGGATGAAGGCCACCGCAGCGGGATTACCGATGCCGACTCCGCCGCTGCTCTCATGGTTGAACAGCCGGCAATCATCAAACGCCCATTGCTCTGCGCGCCCGGGAAGCCTATGCTGCTTGGTTTCAGTGAATCCCGTTATCAGCAGTTTTTTGATGAGGTGTAGTCTATGTCGTGCCCGGTTATTGAGCTGACACAGCAACTTATTCGTCGCCCCTCCCTGAGTCCGGATGACGCAGGCTGTCAGGCATTAATGATTGAACGCCTGCGTAAAATCGGTTTTACCATTGAGCATATGGATTTTGGCGACACGCAAAATTTTTGGGCATGGCGTGGGCGTGGCGAAACGCTGGCGTTCGCCGGGCATACTGACGTCGTACCGGCTGGCGATGTCGATCGCTGGATCAATCCGCCGTTTGAACCTACGATTCGCGACGGAATGTTGTTCGGTCGCGGCGCGGCGGATATGAAAGGTTCACTGGCGGCCATGGTGGTGGCTGCTGAACGTTTTGTTGCGCAGCATCCTCATCACCGGGGCCGTCTCGCATTTTTGATTACCTCTGATGAAGAAGCCAGCGCAAAAAATGGCACCGTAAAGGTGGTTGAAGCGCTGATGGCCCGTAACGAGCGGCTGGATTACTGTCTGGTCGGCGAACCTTCCAGTACTGAAATTGTGGGTGATGTCGTCAAAAACGGGCGTCGCGGTTCCCTCACCTGTAACCTCACTATTCATGGCGTTCAGGGGCACGTCGCCTATCCGCATCTGGCGGATAACCCTGTTCATCGCGCTGCGCCTTTTCTTAATGAACTGGTCGCTATCGAGTGGGATCGGGGCAATGACTTTTTCCCGGCCACCAGTATGCAGGTAGCCAATATCCAGGCAGGCACCGGCAGCAATAATGTTATTCCCGGCGAACTGTTCGTGCAGTTTAACTTCCGTTTTAGCACGGAACTGACCGATGAGATAATCAAAGAACGGGTACATGCGCTGCTTGAGAAGCATCAGCTACGTTATACCGTAGACTGGTGGCTTTCCGGCCAGCCGTTCCTGACCGCACGCGGCAAGCTGGTGGACGCGGTGGTAAACGCCATTGAGCACTATAATGAAATTAAACCGCAATTACTGACGACGGGCGGTACGTCCGACGGACGTTTTATCGCCCGTATGGGAGCGCAGGTGGTAGAACTGGGGCCGGTGAACGCCACCATTCATAAAATTAATGAATGTGTGAATGCCGCCGATCTCCAGCTACTGGCCCGTATGTATCAACGCATTATGGAACAGCTCGTCGCCTGATGAGCGTTCCGGTAAGAGGAAATAAGCATGGACTGGCTGGCAAAATATTGGTGGATTCTGGTATTGGTGTTTCTGGTAGGCGTACTGCTGAATGTGATCAAAGATCTCAAACGCATCGACCATAAGAAATTCCTTGCCAATAAACCTGAGCTGCCCCCGCATCGCGATTTTAACGATAAGTGGGACGATGAAGAAGACTGGCCGAAGAAAGATCAGCCGAAAAAGTAACCGGATATCATGCCGGACAGGTATCGCTATCCGGCATGCTCCCCACCGCCGGGCATTACGTCGCGTAAACGCTGCGTTCGTCCGGCATCCAACGCAATCAGCGCCTGCGCCGCCTGCGCACGCTGCAACGCCAGCAGAGCTTTACGGCCTGAAATGCGTAGCCGGGCGCACAGTTCGGCATCGCTGGCTTTTTCTTCCAGCCGCCCTCTCAGCGCTGGTAATGGCAATGCGCTGTATTGCAGTAAACGATGCAGGCAACCTAACGATGTCAGTAGCGGGCGGTGCGCGAACGCAAAACCGACCAGCTCACGCCAGTCTTCATCATTAAGCGCCTGTTCATCTAACGCCGCCAGCGGTATCGCCTCGCCGTTCCACTGCGTCAGGATATCCGCATCGCGGCGCAAACGTCGGTGTTCCTGCTGCGCCAGCCGTTTTCCCGCGTCGCTCAGCGGCAATAACGCCATCGCCGTATAGCAACCGCTGCTCGCCTCCCGATGGTTGCCCATTCGTACCAGCACAAAACCGCAGCGTTGCCAGAAACGCCACAGCTCCGGCGTATAGCCGAAGCTGACGGAAAGATAATCACACTGCGCCGCCTGCATGCACGCGCAGGCAATCAACTGCTGACCGATGCCTTCGCGCTGGCGGGCGGGGTGCACCGCGATACGGCTTACGCGACGCCCGACCAGCGTCGCGGCTAAAGGGTCGCTACCGTGCGCCGCCAGCGACTGCGCCACCAGATTTCCACGCGGACGCCGGAAACCGCACCATACAGCCTGACTGAGTTCTGCGGATAACCCGCCCTCTTCGACCAGCCAGAGGGCGCCCGCCACACGGTTATTCGCCGTGGCCTGCAAGAAATGCTGTCCTGGCGCATCCATCATTCGGCGCAGATCCAGCGGCGAAGTACGATAGTGCGCCCCCGACAGTAATTGATACACAGCCCTCGGCAACGCGGGCGTCTCCCCCCAGGCCTGTTGGTAAAACGCCGAGATTGCTATCGCGCCATGTGGCGCCTGCGCAAATGCTTCATCGTCGAATATCAGCGCCTCGCTGACGATATTTTCCAGCGGGCATTCTGGCGCCCAGCGGACAGGCTGACGAAGCGTAAAGCGGTGAAGCTGCGAAAAACGGGCGCAAAACTTAAGTAAAAAACCGCGTCCGGTGCCTTCGTAGCCCTGAACGGTGGTGGTGAGTAGTATGCGGGGAAAGCGCGAAACCAGTTGCAGCAGCAGCGGCGCGGGGATTGCCGCCGCCTCGTCAACCACCAGCCAGTCGGCTCTTGCCCCGCTCGCCAGCAGCGCATCCGGCGCCATAAAGCAGAACCGCTCACCGGCAAACGCTGCCAGGATATCCGTTGCCGTTTTCGCCGGTGCGGTCACGATAGCCGTGTCCGCCATCCGGGAGATGAATTGCCCGGCCAGCGCCGATTTGCCGCGCCCACGGGGGGCAATCACCGTCGCCACGCCGGGCGGCATTTCACATAAACGCGATAAGATAGCCGCCTGCTCCGGCTGCGGCTCGCCGGTGGCGGGTCGCCAGCGTTCACGGGAAGGATAAGATGGCCAGCAAAACGGCTGGCGCTGTCGCCAAAGCAGCGTTTGCGGATCGCGGGAAAGAGTCCGTTTAAGATGCTGTGCAAACTGCGGTGTGGGGATAGGCTGCGCGCAGTCGCTCCAGCGCAGTGAATCGATATCAGGCCTGCTTTCCCACGTCTCGTACGGCGGCATCAGCAGAAGCAGCCAACTTCCGGCCTGCAAGGTCCCGCTCAGGGCGGCAAACGCTGCAGCGTCAAAGCCCTGCCAGGCATCAAATATCGCATGACGGAATTCACGGCCCAGCAGCGTTTGTAACGCCTGTGGTGTACAGCACGGCTGGGCGGGCGCGTCAGGCGCGACCCACAGCCAGTCACCGGGCAATGCAGCGCGTATCGCCTCGGCCCGCTCCCGGCACCACGCCGCATCGCCGCTGATGACCAGTAAACGGCGAATGCCTTCCTGTGTCATTTGCGACGTTAACGCCTGTAGCGCATCGATATCAGACATCCCTGCCCCGGTTTATCAAAAGTTTTTGCCAAACGTATTACATTGCGCCGGGTCGCCGCTGTCAAAGCCACGCTTAAACCAGCTGTAGCGCTGTTCTGAGGTGCCGTGGGTAAAACTATCCGGCACGACGCGCCCCTGCCCCTGTTGCTGTAAGCGATCGTCGCCGATAGCCTGTGCGGCATTGAGCGCCTCTTCCAGATCGCCCGCCTCCAGTACGCCTTGCTGCTGCATACTGTGTCCCCACACGCCGGCAAAGCAATCCGCCTGTAGCTCCATGCGCACCGAAAGGCGATTCACCTCCGTTTGCGACGCGTTTTGCTGTAACTGGCGTACTTTAGGCTCAATACCTAACAGTTTTTGTACGTGGTGGCCGACTTCGTGGGCGATAACATAACCCTGGGCAAAATCACCGTCCGCGCCCAGCTTATTTTTCATATCATCGTAAAATGAGAGATCGATATAGACGGTGCCGTCCGCCGGGCAGTAAAACGGCCCCATTACGGACTGACCCGCACCACAGCCGGTGCGCGTCATACCACGGTACATCACCAGTTTTGGCTGCTGATAGCCGCGCCCCATTTTTTGAAAGAGTTGCCCCCAGGTATCTTCGGTCGTCGCCAGGATCACCGAGGTAAATTTTGCCGCTTCATCATCATTGGGGCTTATCGAACGCGTCGACTGCTGCTGCGAAACCGGCTGACCAGTCAACAGACCGGTTAAATCCACCCCATAGTACCCTGCGACCAACACCACCACCAACAGAATGATGCCGCCTTTCCCGCGCGGAAGACGAAAGCCAGGGCCCCCCAGCGAAGGGCCGCCAGGCCGATTACGTCTGTCCTCTACATTGTTGCTTTCACGACGCCCTTGCCAGCGCATAATCACCTCATTCTCTCTTTGTTATACAGATGATCGTAGGCGGTCAGGCGCAGGATTACCACAGGTAAACGCTATCAGAATGAGGAAAGGATGATACCGGAGAGCGGTTGCCCCCCGGTCAGAAGCGGAATTAATCTAATTTCACGCCCAGGCGATGCGCGACGGCTTCATAGGCTTCAATCAGACCGCCCAGACTCTGGCGGAAGCGGTCTTTGTCCATTTTGTCCAGCGTCTCTTTATCCCACAGGCGGCTGCCGTCCGGCGAAAACTCATCGCCCAGCACCACTTCGCCTTTATACAGGCCAAACTCCAGTTTGAAATCCACCAGGATAAGACCAGCGTCATCAAACAGTTTTTTCAGTACGTCGTTGGCTTTGTAGGTTAACTCTTTCATACGGGCCAGATTTTCCTGACTTACCCAACCGAACGTTTCACAGTAGGAACTATTCACCATCGGGTCGTGCAGCGCGTCGTTTTTCAGGAACAGATCGAATATCGGCGGGTTAAGCTCCATGCCTTCTTCCACGCCCAGACGCTTGACCAGCGACCCTGCCGCACGGTTGCGCACCACACATTCAACCGGCACCATCTCCAGCTTCTTCACCAGACACTCGGTATCAGACAGCAAACGTTCCATCTGGGTCGGGATGCCCGCCTCGGCCAGTTTAGTCATAATGAAATGGTTGAATTTGTTATTTACCATGCCCTTGCGATCAAACTGTTCAATGCGCGCGCCATCCCCTGCTGACGTATCATTGCGGAATTCGAGCACCAACAGGTCCGGGTTTTCCGTGCTGTATACGGTTTTCGCTTTACCACGATACAACTCAGCTTGCTTTTGCATCTTTAACACTCCTGGGTGTGAATTAACGATAAGTATTCATTTCCTGCTACGCCTGCCGGAGACGCCGGCCTGTAATTGTGGTGCGAAATAGCGGTTAAATCGCGTTCTTGTACCGACGCACACGTTTGCGTGTCTTATCAGAAAAAAGGGCCGGATTACTCCAGCCCTGTTAAATTACTTGTTGAACGCTGCCTGGAAGACGGCAACCAGCGCGTCGTTCTGGCTTTGCGTCAGAGTATGCCCCTTAGGATCGATAAACTGCAAGCTGCTGCGGTTATCTAAATCGCCGACCTGCAATTTATAGTCTCCGGATGCCAGGCCCGGGTCGCTAGCGCCCAGATCCCGCCAGTCGCTGTCAGACAACGGTTTGTACGTTACCGCCATGCTGCCCTGAGAGCGAGTGCTGTCGGTGACTTTCATGCCCACTTTTTCCAGCGCGGCCGGGAGGCGTTGCCACACGAGGTTGAACGGACCGCGAACGACCAGCATAGGTAAACCGGTATCATCAGCGGCGCTCTGCACATCCATCGTTGCGGCGGAACGGTTCTGCGCGGCATTTGCCGCATCCGTAGCGGTCTTATCCAGACCGGCGGAAATGACGTTCATCATTTCAGTGCTATAGCGCTGCAGCGACGCCGCATCAGCGACCGGCTTGCCAGCCTGTTCCAGATTAACCAGTTTTACCGTTACCGCCTGCTGATAGCCCTGCGGCTTCACCGAGATTTGATAACGTCCACGATACTGTTCGTCTTCATCCAGGCGGTTCCAGCTCACCCAATCGGTCGTCAGGATCTGGCTGGCATCGTCACGTTTTTCAATCGGATAATTTTTCGCCTGAATCACGCTGACGACTTGCGGCCACAGCGTGCTGCTACGACCATTTTCCACCAATAGCGTAGCGGTATCGCCAGAGAACTGGGTACGCGCGCCGCTCACTAACGCTAACGGCTGCGCCGGCGGACGGATATCCAACGCCTTACCAACCGCGCCGCTCCCCTTCGTGACCGGAATAACGTAGTCGCCGGTCGTTATCGGCAGGATCATTCCTGCCGGGGCGTGAAGTTCAGCAAGCGGCGCGGCATCCAGATAGGATTCATCGCCGCTTACCTGGCGCTTGTAGCGCGAATCGGAACTACAGGCAGCGAGCAGCAAAACAAGCGAAACACCCGCAACCTTCGCCAGGCGCGACTTTTGTACTGAGTAAGCCATCAAATCTCCCTAAACTTTACAGCAGGCCAGCATGCTGAAGCGCTGCTTTGACGATGTCACGACCATGGTCCGTGATAGGCGTCATTGGCAGGCGCAGCGTGTCGGTCGCCACAAGACCCAATGCCTTACATGCCCATTTCACCGGGATAGGATTGGGTTCGACAAATAGTTTGTTGTGTAACGGCATCAGACGCTGGTTGATAGCGCGCGCCTCGGCAAATTGCCCTTCCGCCGCCAGTTTGCACATGTCAGCCATCTCGCGCGCCGCTACGTTAGCCGTAACGGAAATCACGCCATGACCACCCAGTTGCATAAAGTCCAGCGCAGACGCGTCATCGCCGCTAAGCAGAATAAAATCGTCTGAAACCAGCTCTTTGATCTGGTGAACGCGGGTTAAGTTCCCTGTCGCCTCTTTGATAGCGATAATATTTTTTATTTCCGCCAGACGACCCACGGTTTCCGGCAACATGTCGCAACCGGTACGGGACGGCACATTATACAGAATTTGCGGCAAGTCAGTGTGTTCCGCGATGGCTTTGAAATGCTGGAACAAACCTTCCTGCGTGGGGCGATTGTAGTACGGCGTTACCGTCAGGCAGCCAACAATGCCGCTATCGTTAAAACGCTGCGTCAGGCTAATCGCTTCCGCGGTCGCGTTTGCGCCCGTGCCGGCGATAACCGGAATACGTCCGTCAGCCAGTTCCAGCGTCATCATCACGACATCGCCATGTTCATCATGGCTTAGCGTGGCAGACTCGCCGGTAGTGCCAACCGAAACAATCGCCGAGGTACCGTTGGCGACATGATAATCAATGAGTTTTTTCAGGCAAGACCTACTGACGTTACCTTTCTCATCCATCGGCGTAACAAGCGCGACAATACTTCCCGTGAACATGGGCCATCCTCTGTGCAAACAAGTCTCTCAATGGTACGTTTGGTATGGCAATAAAAGCAAGCGACCAAAGCCGTTCTGATTGTTGTATGCAGGTTTTTTTTATGGTTTCCTTAAGATTACCTCACCGCTCAAAGGAATAACTGGTTTGACACCGTCATCACAACACTATTTGGTTATCACTGCGCTGGGCGCCGACAGGCCCGGTATTGTGAATACCATTACTCGCCATGTCAGCAGTTGCGGCTGTAATATCGAAGACAGCCGACTGGCGATGCTGGGCGATGAATTCACGTTTATTATGCTGTTGTCCGGCACGTGGAACGCGATTACCTTGATTGAATCGACATTGCCGTTAAAAGGCGCGGAGCTGGATCTGCTGATTGTGATGAAACGGACGTCCGACCGTCCCCGCCCGGCAATGCCCGCGACGGTATGGGTTCAGGTTGAGGTCGCCGACTCCCCGCATTTAATTGAGCGATTCACCGCGCTGTTTAATAGTCATGAAATGAATATTGCGGAGCTGGTCTCCCGCACGCAGCCGGCTGAAGGTGATAAAGCTGCGCAATTATTTATTCAAATCACCGCACATAGTCCGGTGTCGCAAAATTCCGCAAATATTGAGCAAGCCTTTAAAGCACTATGTACAGAACTCAATGCGCAAGGCAGTATAAACGTCGTCAATTACTCACAACATGATGAACAGGATGGAGTTAAGTAATGAATCCACTGAAAGCCGGTGATATCGCACCGAAATTTAGCTTGCCGGATCAAGACGGGGAACAAGTAAATTTGACCGACTTCCAGGGACAGCGCGTTCTGGTTTATTTCTACCCAAAAGCCATGACACCCGGCTGTACCGTGCAGGCCTGCGGCTTACGCGATAACATGGACGAGCTCAAAAAAGCAGGCGTGGACGTGCTGGGCATCAGCACCGATAAACCTGAAAAACTCTCCCGTTTCGCTGAAAAAGAGCTGCTGAACTTTACCCTTTTGTCCGATGAAAACCATAAGGTGTGTGAACAGTTCGGCGTCTGGGGCGAAAAGTCGTTTATGGGCAAAACGTATGACGGCATTCACCGCATCAGCTTTTTGATTGACGCTGATGGTAAGATTGAACACGTCTTTAATGATTTTAAAACCAGCAATCACCATGATGTGGTGCTGAACTGGCTGAAAGAAAACGCGTAAAAGCCTCAGGCCGCGCTGATGTGCGGCCTGGAAAGGGAATGCGCCGTCAGGCTTGCCGCGCCAGACGCCATATCGCCGCCACATTGCGCGCCGACAGGCTCAGGTTATATTCCGCCTCGTGTAAGGCTTCCGGCAGCGTAACGATATGCGACAAAATCGACAGCGCCGCATCGATACCCTGTTGATACACAACGTGATGATCGTGTTGCAGCCCACCGGCGAGCGCGATAACCGGTTTATGATACCGCTTCGCCACTCTGGCGACGCCAATCGGCGTCTTGCCGCAAATACTTTGGCTGTCCAGCCGCCCTTCTCCGGTAATCACCAGATCGGCATCTTTAACCGCCTGCTCAAGCTGTAGCGTTTCCACGACAATCTCTACGCCGGCGCGTAATTCCGCATTGAGCAATCCTAAAAGCGCGGCGCCCATTCCACCTGCCGCGCCCGCGCCGGGAGCATTAATCACCTCACGCCCCGTAGCCTGATAAATATGTCGGCCCCAGTTTTCCAGCGCCGCGTCCAGGGTGTTCACCATTTCCGCTGTCGCCCCTTTTTGTGGGCCAAAGATGGCCGATGCGCCCTGGGGACCACACAACGGATTGTTGACATCACACGCCACGGTTATCGATACCTTACGCAGCAATGGGTGACAACCGGACAGATCGATAGAGGCCAGCGCCGCCAGCGCCTCGCCGCCCGGAGAAAGCGAGCGCCCTTGTTTATCGCGCAATATAACGCCAAGCGCCTGCATCATCCCCGCGCCGCCGTCATTCGTCGCGCTGCCGCCAATTCCCAGAATAATACGCTTTACGCCACGCTCCAGCGCCGCGACGATTAACTCGCCGGTGCCGTAGCTGGTGGTATTAAGCGGGTTGCGCAATTCAGGCGAAACGTGATGCAGCCCGGATGCCGCCGCCATTTCAATCACGGCGGTATCGCTATCGCCCAGCATTCCCCAGCGCGCGGCCACCGGTTGCCCAAGCGGGCCTTGTACCCACTGGTCAACATAACGCCCGCCGCTGGCCTCCACCATTGATTGTACAGTTCCTTCCCCGCCATCCGCCATGGGCACTTTAACGTAGTCGGCGTCAGGATAAATTTCGCGGAACCCCTTTTCTATCGCCTCAGCGACCGCCATTGCGGACAAACTTTCTTTAAATGAATCAGGAGCAATAACAATTTTCATAGGGATTATCCTGCAAAACCAAAGAAACCGAACATCAGAGTAGAAATAAAGGTAATGGCTAACCCCACCAGCGTTTCATACGGCATTAGCTTTAAACGTTCATGAATTTGCATATTGACGCTGCCGCCCGTCGCGTGGAAAAAGCTGCCGTGCGGCAGATGGTCCAGCACCGTGGCGCCCGCATGGATCATAGCGGCTCCCGCCAGGGCGGAAACGCCAAGTTCAAGTAACGTGGGAGAGAAAACGCCGGACGCCACCGCCGTTCCCGCCGTGGTTGAGGCCGTCGCCATTGACATCATGGCGCCAGACACGGGCGCCAACAGCCAGGACGGCAATCCCGAAGCGGTGAGGCCATGAATCAGGACATCTTTAAGTTCGGAATTAGCGATAATGCCGGCCAGCGTACCGGTTCCCAGCAACATAATAGCGACAGGCGCCATACGCATCAGACCGGCGACCATGTACTGGTTACAGTGGCGCGCGCGTCCCATCAACAGCAGACCGACCAATCCCCCTACGGGCAGGGCAATTAACGGGTCAATGGAAATGCCGGCAAACGGACGGAGAGAAAGCAGGAAAATAGCGACCAGCGGCGCGCTAATCGCCACCAGAAAGCCGGGTCTGGCGACGGAGTCATCATGGTGAGTCACTTCATGATCGGCGACGCCCGCGCCTTTATTATTCAGCCGTTTCGCTAACAGATAGGCGATAATAAGCCCAACGATGCCCGGAACCACGCCCGCCAGCATAATAGAGGTAAGAGGAACATGAAACGCATCAGAGGCGGCAATAGCGTTCGGGTTGGGTGACATCACGTTACCCGCTTTGCCGCCGCCAACCATCGCCAGCAGAATAGCGCTTTTTGACAGGCCTGCATTACGCGCAATCGACAGCGCAATCGGCGCGACGGTAATCACCGCCACATCAATAAATACGCCGACGGCGGTCAAACATAGTGTGGCAATGGCTAATGCCAATAATGCCCGGGTTTCCCCCACTTTGCGGACAATCGTCTCAGCAATCGTATTCGCCGCCCCGGACTCAATTAATACGCCCGCCAGTACGCCTGCGGCCAGAATACGCAATACGGCATTAACGATGCCCTGCGCGCCTGACACCATCAGCGACACGGTTTGCAGAAGATCGGCGCCGCCAATCAAACCGCCGACCAGCGCGCCCGCCATCATGCCGTAGGCTGGCGACACTTTTCTTAAAATTAATACGATGGCCACAACCAATGCGGCAATGGCTCCCAGGGTGGATATCGACGTCATATACTGCGCCTCCTTTAACATGGAGCGCGCAGTATGGAAAAAACCGCCTAAAAATCCGCTGGAGCTTTCAACAAATTTCGATTCGACCAGGCAGCGGTAACTTGTCGGACGATACAGATTCGGCCTGAAGCTCCATACCGATATAAAGCCAAAGCGTACTTTTTAACTCGTTGATTTTTATGTGCGTAATATCCTCACAGCGCTGTAAGCGATAGCGCAATGTATTCACATGAATATGCAATGCTTTGGCCGTTTGCGTCAGGTCACAATTATGTTCAAACCAAGTCCGCAGCGTCTGTTGCAATACGCCTTTCGCGTCATGTTGCACCAGTTGCAGCCACAGACGCGATAACTCCTGCACTTGCCAACTTTCAGACAGCCCGCTTAGCAGCGCGGGAAGCGCGTGGTCATGATAAAAAATGTACTGGCTGCGCAGCTTTTGTCTTTTCGCCATCGCCTGCGTGGCTCTCGCTGTGAGCAAAGATCGGTGCAATCCCGTCTCGCCGGCAAAATAGCCCCCAACCAAAATACGGCTAAAGCCCGATGATGCAGCCCATGATTTAAAAATCTGCAATTCGCCCATTTCCTGGCGGGTATTCCACTTTCCCTCTTTTAACGTGATAGGCTTAATAATGATTAATTCATTAAATTCGGTAAACGTCACCAAATGGTTGCGCGCGTGATTCTCGAAATAATCCATTACATTGCGCAGCGCTTCGCGATCCGGCTGGGAAAGTTCAATAATCAGCACCACTCTGGGAACCGCCAGATCAATGCCCAGATAGGCCGCCATGGAGCGCAACGACTCTGTTGAATTTTCTCGCAAAATCAATTGGTTGATCAGCTCTTCGCGATAGCGTTTATCCCATTGTCGCTGTTCGATCAGCACCATATGCTCGATCACCAGCTCCGCCGCCATTTTAACCAGCTCGGCATACGCGCGAACCTCCTCCGGTTCGCCGGTAATGCCGACCACGCCGATAAGCTGTTCATGAAAAGAGATGGGAAGATTAATGCCGGATCGCACGCCTTTAAGCTGATTGGCGGTAGCGGAATCAATTTCTACAATACGGTTTTCCTTCAGCGCCAGAATGGCCCCTTCGTGACGCTGGCGAAGCCGCGAAGGTTCGCCAGACGCGATAATGACGCCATGCTCATCCATGACGTTTACCGAGTAAGGAATAATTTTCATGGCTCGCTGTACAATTTGCCGCGCGGTATACCCTTTCAAGTAATGTTTTCTCAACACACTCATTCCCTGTTTCGTTATCGCTTCACATTAAAAAAGCAATCTCGCATCAATGATGTCACTTATTAACGAATTTCTCAGAAGAATGCTTAGGCTAAGTCACCAAATTTTGGCGGCTTTACAGCGAGAATTTTGTAGGTTCCGACAATAAAAATGCCGCAACACGGTGCGGCATTAAAAAAAAGAGCGGCTTTCTAAGCGCTTGACCCTCATCAGGCGTGCGCAAAATGGCGGCAGGGCACTATGATGTCGTTCACGCTTTACAACTTTTGTACAGACCGCTCAGGATGAGGCATCCGTCACCTGACCATCCGGCCAGGCATGGACAACGGCTTTAATCAGCGTCGCCAATGGAATGGCGAAAAATACCCCCCCAGAATCCCCACAGACCGCCGAAAATCACCACTGACAGAATAATCACCAGCGGATGCAAATTCACCGCTTCGGAGAAAAGTACCGGTACCAGCAAATTGCCATCCAGCGCCTGAATAATCAGATAAACGGCAAAACAGCTCCAGAATTCCGTCCCCAGACCAAACTGAAACAGCGCGACGCCCACCACCGGAATTGTCACCACAAAGGCGCCGATATAGGGGATCAGGACCGAAAAGCCCACCAGTACCGCCAACAGTAGCGAATAGTTGAGGCCAAACAACAAAAAGCCCAGCCAGGTCGCCACGCCCACCACTACCATCTCCAGCACTTTTCCGCGGATATAGTTGGTGATCTGCTGATTCATCTCATTCCACACCTGCCCCGCCAGCCCGCGATTACGCGGCAGCACGCGGCGCACGGCATTCAGCATCTGCTCTTTATCTTTTACCAGGAAAAAGACCATCAGCGGCACCAGCACCAGATATACCGCCAGCGTCAGTAGCCCGACTAACGAAGCCAGCGAATATTTCACCACCGAATCGCCCATGTTAAGCATCCGGGTACGCATGTTTTCCGCCATCGCATCAATAATGCCCGCATCCATCAGCGCCGGATAGCGTCGCGGCAAGGTCGCGGCAAAATCGGACAGTTTATTCAGCATACCGGGCATATCACGAATCAGGTAAATACCCTGCTGCCAGGCAATCGGCATCACCACAAACACCATTAATAACAGAATGCCGACAAAGAGGATAAGGACAATGGAGGCTGCCCAGCGCCGGGAACAGCCAATCGCCTGCAGGCGCGCCGTCGGCCACTCCAGCAGGTAGGCCAGTACGATAGCGACCAGCAGCGGCGCTAACAGGCCGCTAAAGAAAAAGAGGATGCTAAAACCAGCCACCAGAATGACCAGCAAGGCAATCGCCTCCGGATCGCTGAAGCGACGGCGATACCATTGCATTAACATTTCGAGCATAAAACCCTTCCCAGAACTCAACTGCGGGATTGTGATGCCGAATTGTATCGAAATGTCACAAAAAAGACTTCGCTTTTTATCGTTGATTCAGGAAACTAAAATAGTGAGTCTGTGCTCATCACAGTTACACTTATGAAGTGTCGGAGCGTGGAACGATATTTCACGACGTTGGTCAAAGGGCTATCTCAAAACAACAGGATAGAGGTTATGTTCAAGCAGTTGAAAAAAAACCTGGTGGCAACCCTCATTGCAGCATTGGCTCTCGGTCAGGTCGCGCCCGCATTTGCCGACCCTGCCGACACGCTGCCCGATATGGGAACCTCGGCAGGAAGCACGCTTTCTATTGGACAAGAGATGCAAATGGGCGACTTTTATGTGCGCCAGCTACGCGGCAGCGCGCCGTTAATCAACGATCCGCTGCTGGTGCAATACATTAACGCGCTGGGGATGCGTCTGGTCTCGCACGCCGACTCCGTCAAAACGCCCTTCCATTTTTTCTTGATCAATAATGACGAAATCAACGCGTTCGCGTTCTTTGGCGGCAATGTGGTGCTGCACTCGGCGCTTTTTCGCTACGCGGATAACGAAAGCCAGCTAGCTTCAGTCATGGCGCATGAAATTTCCCACGTTACGCAGCGCCATCTGGCGCGCGCGATGGAAGATCAAAAGCGCAGCGCGCCGCTTACCTGGGTGGGCGCGCTGGGTTCCATTTTGCTGGCCATAGCCAGCCCACAGGCCGGTATGGCGGCGCTAACCGGTACTCTGGCGGGAACGCGCCAGGGAATGATAAGTTTCACCCAGCAAAATGAGCAAGAGGCCGACCGTATTGGTATTCAGGTACTGCAACGCGCCGGATTTGACCCACAGGCGATGCCCTCTTTCCTCGAAAAACTGCTCGACCAGGCGCGTTACTCCACGCGACCGCCTGAAATTTTGCTCACTCACCCCTTACCGGAAAGCCGCCTTGCGGATGCCCGCAACCGTGCCAACCAGATGCGCCCGGTCGTGGTGCAATCTTCCGCCGACTTTTATTTCGCCAAAGCGCGCGCCCTGGGAATGTACAATTCCGGACGTAACCAGCTCACCAGCGACCTGCTGGATCAGTGGTCTAAAGGCAACGTGCATCAGCAACATGCGGCGCAATATGGCCGGGCGTTGCAGGCGATGGAAGCGAGCAAGTACGATGAAGCGCGCAAAACGTTGCAGCCGCTATTAAGCGCGGAGCCGAACAATGCCTGGTATCTTGACCTCGCCACCGATATTGACCTGGGGCAGAAAAGAGCCAACGACGCGATTAATCGCCTGAAAAATGCCCGCGATCTGCGCGTTAATCCTGTGCTGCAGTTAAACCTCGCCAATGCGTACCTCCAGGGAGGCCAGCCGAAAGCGGCGGAAACCATTCTGAATCGCTACACCTTTAGCCATAAAGATGACGGTAACGGCTGGGATCTGCTTGCTCAGGCCGAAGCCGCGCTGAACAACCGCGATCAGGAGCTGGCGGCACGCGCTGAAAGTTATGCGCTGGCGGGACGGCTGGATCAGGCAATTTCACTGCTCAGCAGCGCCAGCGCCCAGGCAAAACTGGGTAGTCAGCAACAGGCGCGTTACGATGCGCGTATCGACCAGTTGCGCCAGTTACAGGAACGCTTCAAGCCATACACGAAAATGTAATCGCCGTTTATTAGCCGGATGGCGTCACAAGGAGAACTCATGACCGACACGATTAAAATCTACCATAACCCGCGCTGCTCGAAGAGCCGCGACACGCTGAACCTGCTGAAATCTAACGGCGTGGAACCGGAAGTGGTGCTTTATCTGGATACGCCCGCCGATGCCGCCACCGTGCGGGAACTGCTGCGTATGTTGGGCATGTCCAGCGCGCGCGAACTGATGCGCCAGAAAGAAGATCTCTATAAGACGCTTCACCTGGCGGATAGCCAGCTAAGTGAAGAGGCGTTAATCCAAGCGCTGGTTGAACACCCTAAACTGATGGAGCGCCCCATTGTAGTGGCAAATGGTCAGGCGCGTATTGGCCGACCGCCTGAGCAGGTGCTGGACATCCTCGGTTAACCGTTAAACGCCGCCGTCGCGGCGTATTACAGTTTCAGGATCTCTTTGACAAACGGGATCGTCAGTTTTCGCTGGGCAGTGATCGACGCATGATCGAGCTGATCCAGCGTCATAAACAGCGTGCGCATTTCGCGATCAAGACGTTTGAGTAAAAACCGTCCGACATCTTCCGGCAGTTCAAACCCCCGTAATCGGGCACGCAACTGTAGCGCCTGAAGTTTGTCTTCATCGGAAAGAGGCTGGAGTTTATAGATTTGCCCCCAGTCCAGACGGGAAGCGAGATCGGGCAAGCCCAGATTTAACTGTCTTGGCGGACGATCGCCGGTGATCAATAACCGCGTCTTACCGGACTCCAGAATGCGGTTATAGAGATCAAAGATCGCCATCTCCCACAGTTCATCGCCAGCGACACACTCAATGTTATCAATACACACCAGCGAGAGGTGTTCCATACCGTCGAGCACTTCCGGCACGAACCAGGTACGTTTATCGAGCGGGACGTAGCCTACCGCATCTCCACGCTGCGACAATTCAGCGCAGGCGGCGTGCAGCAAATGGCTGCGGCCCGCGCCTTCACGCGCCCAAAGGTAGATATATCCACTATGTTCCTGGCGCAACACGTTTTGTAACGCGGCCAGTAGAGAGGCGTTATCCCCCGGCCAGAAACTTGCGAAAGTTTCGTCGTCAGGAAGATAAAGTGGCAAAGAGAGCTGTGCCGGTGTGTTCAGAGATACCTCAACCCAGAATGACATAAAATCGCGCTGAGTTTACCACATAATTCCCGTGAGATAGAACCGGGCAGCATCGCTGCCCGGCAACCCGTTACTGATGCGGAGACTCCGCATCATTTGCCTCCAGTACCACTTCTTCCGGACGCAACAGGCTAATCAGTTTAAAAATCAGGCTCAGGCCAATCCCGACGATGGTCGCCAGCGCCATCCCTTTCAATTCTGCCGCGCCGATATGCACTTTCGCGCCGCTCACGCCGATGATCAAAATCACCGAGGTGAGGATCAGGTTTTGCGCTTTGTTGTAATCGACTTTCGATTCGATCAAGACACGAATCCCCGACGCGCCGATGACGCCGTACAACAGCAGCGAGACGCCGCCCATCACGGGTAACGGGATAATCTGAATCGCCGCCGCCAGTTTGCCGACGCAGGAAAGCAGAATGGCGAAAATCGCCGCGCCGCCGATAACCCAAGTACTGTAAACGCGGGTGATCGCCATGACGCCAATATTTTCCCCATAGGTGGTATTCGGCGTGGAGCCGAAGAAACCGGAGACGATCGTCGACAGTCCGTTAGCGAACATCGAGCGGTGTAAACCGGGATCGCGCACTAAATCTTTTTTGACGATATTCGCCGTCACCACCAGATGACCGACATGCTCGGCAATCACGACCAACGCCGCGGGCAGAATCGTCAGGATCGCGAACCATTCAAAACGCGGCGTATAGAAGGTCGGCAGCGCAAACCAGTGTGCCTGGGCAATCGGCGTGGTATCGACCACCCCCAGCGCGAATGACAGCGCATAGCCCGCCAGCACGCCGATCAAAATCGGAATGATCGCCAGGAAACCGCGAAACAGTACGGAGCCGAACACCGTCACCGCCAGCGTGACCATGGAGATAATAATTGTTTTCGTGTCCGGCGACTGCCCTTGCGCAGGCAGTAATCCGGCCATCCCCGCCGCGACGCCAGCCAGCTCCAGACCGATGACGGCAACGATTGCGCCCATTGCCGCAGGCGGGAACATCACATCCAGCCAGCCGGTGCCCGCTTTTTTAACGATGAAAGAGACCAGACAGAACAACACGCCGCACATAATAAAACCGCCCAGCGCCACTTCATAACCCAGCGGCAACAACAGTAATACCGGGGAAATAAAGGCAAAGCTCGATCCGAGGTAGGCAGGAATTTTACCTTTGCAGATAAAGAGATACAGCAACGTTCCGATACCGTTAAACAGCAGCACCGTCGCGGGATTGATATGAAACAGAACTGGCACCAGCACAGTCGCGCCAAACATGGCGAAAAGGTGCTGTAAACTAAGCGGGATTGTCTGTAAAAGCGGCGGTCTTTCACTCACCCCGATAGCACGGCGCGTCATAGTGTTTTCCTCTAAGTGTGTTTGTTATGAGTTGTTTTATTCAAAAAAAAGCCGACTCTTAAAGTCGGCTTTTAATTATTTATTCACTTATTTGGTACCAAAAATCTTATCGCCGGCATCGCCAAGCCCCGGAATAATGTATCCGTGCTCGTTAAGCCCCTGATCGATAGAGGCGGTGTACAGTTCAACGTCCGGGTGCGCTTTTTCCAGCGCCGCAATGCCTTCCGGCGCGGCGACCAGCACCAGCACCTTAATGCTGCTACAGCCTGCTTTTTTCAGCAGGTCGATGGTCGCGATGACAGAACCGCCGGTCGCCAGCATCGGGTCGACGATCAGCGCCATGCGCTCATCAATGTTCGATACCAGTTTCTGGAAATAAGGTACTGGCTCAAGCGTCTCTTCGTTACGGTACATCCCGACTACGCTGATACGCGCGCTCGGTACATTTTCCAGAACGCCTTCCATCATGCCCAGACCCGCGCGCAGAATCGGCACAACGGTAATTTTTTTACCTTTGATCTGGTCGATTTCCACCGGGCCATTCCAGCCTTCGATGGTGACTTTTTCCGTTTCCAGGTCGGCTGTCGCTTCATACGTCAGCAGGCTGCCTACTTCTGAGGCGAGTTCACGAAAGCGTTTAGTGCTAATGTCGTTTTCACGCATCAGACCCAGCTTGTGTTTGACGAGTGGGTGTTTGACTTCCACGATCTTCATACTCTTCTCCTATCCTCAGATGACTGGCAACCACAAAAAAATCGCCGGATTATACCGCTTTTCCTCTCTGACGCAACACAATGTATGCTTGACCTGGATCAACCAAAAGCGCTGATAGTGGAAAAGTGAGTATAAATCACTCACGTTGAAACAGGCGATAAAGGCTAACAACCGTTTGAATCTTAGCAATTTTAAGGATGAATGGCCTGTCCCGACCGCCTGTCGTAAACCAAGTGCTGGATATCCTTTTCTTTTTTACCAACAGGGAAATTTTCAAGCAGCGACCGAAACCATGCCAAAAAAATCGTCCGGATATCCAGGGCGCAGACCACGCTCGCAAACGTTTGCTTTCCCTGTTAGAATTGCGCCGAATTTAACTTTTACCGCAAGAAAAAACGTGGGGAACCAGGCAGTGACCGATAAGACCTCTCTTAGCTATAAAGATGCCGGCGTCGATATTGATGCGGGTAACGCTCTGGTTGATCGAATCAAAGGCGTAGTGAAGAAAACTCGCCGCCCGGAGGTTATGGGCGGTCTGGGCGGTTTCGGTGCGCTGTGCGCGTTGCCGCAAAAATATCGTGAACCGGTACTGGTTTCCGGCACTGACGGCGTAGGCACCAAACTTCGCCTGGCGATGGACTTAAAGCGTCACGACGCTATCGGTATTGATCTGGTGGCGATGTGCGTAAACGATCTGGTCGTTCAGGGCGCGGAACCGCTGTTTTTCCTCGATTACTATGCCACGGGTAAACTGGATGTCGATACCGCTGCCAGCGTGATCAACGGTATTGCCGAAGGCTGCCTGCAATCCGGCTGCGCGCTGGTCGGCGGCGAGACGGCGGAAATGCCGGGCATGTATCACGGCGAAGATTACGATGTGGCGGGTTTCTGCGTCGGCGTAGTCGAAAAATCAGAAATCATCGACGGCTCCCGGGTTGCCGAAGGCGACGTGCTGATTGCGCTCGGCTCCAGCGGCCCGCACTCGAATGGATATTCGCTGGTGCGGAAAATTATTGACGTTAGCGGCTGCGACCCACAAACCACTCTGCTGGAAGGGAAGCCGCTGGCCGATCATCTGCTTGAACCGACCCGTATCTACGTAAAATCGGTTCTGGAACTGATTGAAAACGTCGATGTGCACGCTATCGCCCACCTCACCGGCGGCGGCTTTTGGGAAAATATTCCGCGCGTTCTGCCGGAGAATACCCAGGCGGTAATTAATGAGTCGTCCTGGCAGTGGCCCGCCATCTTTACCTGGCTGCAAACCGCCGGTAATGTCAGCCGACATGAAATGTACCGTACCTTTAACTGCGGCGTCGGCATGGTGATTGCGCTCTCCGCTCCGGAAGCGGACAAAGCGCTTGCTCTGCTAAACGAGAAAGGTGAAAACGCATGGAAAATCGGTATCATCAAAGCCTCTGATTCCGAACAGCGTGTGGTTATTGAATAATGAATATTGTGGTGCTGATTTCCGGCAATGGAAGCAATTTACAGGCGATTATCGATGCCTGCGAAGCGAAGAAAATTAAAGGCACCCTCAGGGCAGTATTCAGCAATAAGGCCGACGCGTTCGGCCTTGAACGCGCCAGAGAAGCCGGCATTCCGGCGCAAGCGCTGACTGCCGATCGGTTTGACAGCCGCGACGCCTTCGATCGCGAGTTGATTCGCAAGATAGACGCGTATGCGCCCGATGTGGTCGTGCTGGCCGGTTTTATGCGTATTCTGAGTCCGATGTTTGTCGCGCATTACTACGGGCGTCTGCTGAACATTCACCCTTCCCTGCTGCCAAAATATCCGGGGTTGCATACCCATCGCCAGGCGCTGGAAAACGGCGATGAGGAGCACGGTACCTCGGTGCATTTCGTGACAGACGAACTCGACGGCGGCCCGGTCATTCTCCAGGCGAAGGTGCCGGTTTTTGCCGACGACAGCGAAGATGATATCACCGCACGCGTACAGACTCAGGAACATGCGATTTATCCGCTGGTGATTAGCTGGTTTGCGCAGGGGCGTCTAAAGATGCGCGATAACGCCGCCTGGCTGGACGGGCGTCGTCTGCCGCCGCAAGGTTATGCGTCTGACGAATAATACGTCATCGAACAGGACTGCGTCTGCTTGCCGGATGGCGGCATAAATGCCTATCCGGCCTACTCTTTTCCCTTCCTTTATGCTATCAGTTTATTGTCATATTTTTCTGGCGCAGTTGGACATTAACGCGTAATGCTCGCCATAATCATCAGGCAGTGTCCCGTGAATAAAACGGAGTATAGGTAGTAATGGGTCAGGAAAAGCTATATATCGAGAAAGAACTAAGCTGGTTAGCATTTAACGAACGCGTGTTACAGGAAGCGGCGGACAAATCCAACCCGTTGATTGAGCGGATGCGGTTCCTAGGAATCTATTCTAATAACCTCGACGAGTTCTACAAAGTGCGTTTCGCTGAACTGAAACGACGCATTATTATCAGCGAAGAACAGGGTTCAAATTCTCATTCACGCCATTTGTTAGGCAAAATTCAGTCCCGCGTGTTGAAAGCAGACCAGGAGTTCGACGGCCTGTACAACGAATTACTGCTGGAAATGGCGCGTAATCAAATCTTTCTGATCAACGAGCGTCAGCTCTCGGTGAACCAACAAAGCTGGTTGCGCCACTATTTTAAGCACTATTTGCGCCAGCATATTACCCCGATTCTCATTAACCGGGAGACGGATCTTGTTCAGTTTTTAAAGGATGATTACACCTATCTGGCGGTGGAGATTATCCGCGGCGACACCATCAACTATGCGCTGCTGGAGATACCGTCCGACAAAGTCCCACGCTTCGTTAATCTGCCGCCGGAAACACCGCGCAGACGCAAACCGATGATCCTGCTGGATAATATTCTGCGCTACTGCCTGGATGACATTTTTAAAGGGTTCTTCGACTATGACGCGCTCAATGCCTATTCGATGAAAATGACCCGCGATGCCGAATATGACCTGGTGCATGAGATGGAATCCAGTCTGATGGAGCTGATGTCCTCCAGCCTGAAGCAGCGCCTGACCGCTGAACCTGTGCGCTTTGTCTATCAACGCGATATGCCCGCCGCGCTGGTCGACGTGCTGCGGGAAAAACTGACGATCTCCCGGTATGACTCAATCGTACCCGGCGGGCGCTACCACAATTTTAAAGACTTTATTAATTTTCCGAATGTCGGTAAAGCCAACCTGGTCAATAAGCCGTTACCGCGATTACGCCATCTTTGGTTTGATAAAGAGAAGTTTCGTAACGGTTTCGACGCGATTCGTGAACGTGATGTGCTGCTCTATTATCCTTATCACACCTTTGAACATGTGCTGGAACTGCTACGCCAGGCGTCGTTTGACCCAAGCGTGCTGGCGATCAAAATCAATATTTATCGCGTAGCGAAAGACTCGCGCATTATTGACTCGATGATCCATGCCGCCCATAACGGCAAAAAAGTCACCGTGGTGGTGGAGTTGCAGGCGCGCTTCGATGAAGAGGCGAATATTCACTGGGCCAAGCGGTTAACCGAAGCGGGCGTCCATGTTATTTTCTCTGCGCCTGGGCTGAAAATTCACGCCAAACTCTTTCTCATCTCACGAAAAGAGGGCGATGACGTGGTGCGTTATGCGCATATCGGCACCGGTAACTTCAACGAGAAAACGGCGCGGCTGTATACCGATTATTCGCTGCTGACCGCCGATGCGCGTATTACCAATGAAGTGCGTCGGGTCTTTAATTTTATTGAAAACCCCTATCGTCCGGTCACTTTCGATTATTTGATGGTTTCTCCACAAAACTCACGGCGTCTGCTGTACGAGATGATCGATCGTGAAATCGCCAATGCCCAGCAAGGCTTACCGTCAGGGATTACCTTAAAGCTTAACAACCTGGTTGATAAAGGGTTGGTCGACAGGCTATACGCCGCGTCGGGTTCGGGCGTCCAGGTCAATCTGCTGGTACGCGGTATGTGTTCTCTTATTCCGCAACTGGAAGGCATTAGCGATAATATTCGCGCGATTAGCATCGTGGATCGCTATCTGGAACACGATCGGGTTTATATTTTCGAAAACGGCGGTGATAAGCAAGTTTGGCTCTCTTCAGCTGACTGGATGACGCGTAATATTGACTACCGTATCGAAGTCGCTACGCCTATCCTCGACCCGCGGCTTAAACAACGCGTCCTGGATATCATTGACATTCTGTTTAGCGACACGGTAAAAGCGCGTTTTATCGATAAAGAACTCAGCAACCGCTACGTACCGCGCGGCAATCGCCGCAAAGTTCAGGCGCAGCTGGCAATTTATGACTACATCAAATCACTCGAGCAACCAGACTAACGCTATGCCAATTTACGATAAATCCCCTCGCCCGCAGGAGTTCGCTGCGGTCGATCTCGGCTCAAACAGCTTTCATATGGTCATTGCCCGCGTGGTTGACGGCGCAATGCAGATTATCGGGCGCTTAAAACAGCGCGTCCATCTGGCGGACGGGCTAGGCGCAGATAATAAACTCAGCGAAGAAGCCATGGAACGGGGGTTTAGCTGTCTGTCGCTGTTTGCTGAACGCTTACAAGGTTTCTCCCCTTCCAGCGTCTGTATCGTAGGCACCCATACGTTACGTCAGGCGCAAAATGCCGCTGATTTTCTCAAACGCGCGGAAAAGGTTATTCCCTACCCGATAGAGATTATTTCCGGTAACGAAGAAGCGCGCCTGATTTTTATGGGCGTAGAACATACGCAGCCGGAAAAAGGCCGCAAGCTGGTGATCGATATCGGCGGCGGGTCAACAGAGCTGGTCATTGGCGAAAACTTCGAACCCAGGCTGGTTGAAAGCCGTCGTATGGGCTGCGTGAGCTTCGCGCAGCTCTACTTTCCCGGCGGCGTTATCAATAAAGAAAACTTCCAGCGCGCCCGAATGGCGGCGGCGCAAAAACTGGAAACCTTAACCTGGCAGTATCGTATTCAGGGTTGGAACGTGGCGATGGGCGCTTCCGGTACGATTAAGGCCGCTCATGAAGTTCTCCTGGCGCTGGGTGAGAAAGATGGCTTCATTACGCCGGAGCGCCTCGATAAACTGAAGTCAGAAGTGTTGAAGCACCGCTCCTTTAATGCGCTCAGCCTGCCGGGTCTGTCTGAAGAACGAAAAGCGGTCTTTGTGCCGGGCCTGGCGATTCTGTGCGGCGTTTTTGATGCTCTGGCTATCCGCGAGCTTCGCCTTTCCGACGGCGCGTTGCGCGAAGGCGTGCTGTATGAAATGGAAGGCCGCTTCCGTCATCAGGATGTTCGCAGCCGTACCGCAAAAAGTCTGGCCAATCAATACAACATTGACAGAGAACAGGCCAGACGCGTGCTGGAAACCACCATGCAGATGTACGAGCAGTGGCAGGCCCAGCAGCCAAAACTGGCGCATCCGCAGCTTGAAGCGTTGCTCCGCTGGGCGGCAATGCTGCATGAGGTTGGACTGAATATTAATCACAGCGGTTTACATCGCCATTCGGCTTATATTCTGCAACACAGCGATTTGCCCGGCTTTAATCAGGAGCAGCAAATGATGATGGCGACGCTGGTGCGTTACCATCGTAAAGCCATAAAACTGGATGATATGCCCCGCTTTACGCTGTTTAAGAAAAAACAGTATCTGCCGTTAATTCAGCTACTTCGGCTGGGCGTATTACTGAACAACCAACGGCAGGCGACCACCACGCCGCCGACGCTGCGGCTAACGACCGATGACAGCCACTGGACGTTATGTTTTCCGCATGACTGGTTTAGCCAGAATGCGCTGGTACTGCTTGATCTGGAAAAAGAACAGCAGTACTGGGAAGCGGTAACTGGCTGGCGTCTCAATATTGAGGAAGAAAGCTCGCCGGAGATCGCCGCGTAAATTGTGAGCCAGACGCCGCGCCGCGGCGTCTGCCTTTACTGAATCTCAGATAATAGCTGCGGCTCGCCAATTAAATATCCCTGAAGATAGTCGATTCCCAACGAGAGCACTACGCTTCGTATTTCTTCGCTCTCGACATACTCCGCGACAACCTGCATATTTTTCATTCGCGCTAAATGACAAATAGAAGCTACAATCTGATAATCGAGACTGTTTGACACTATATTGCGAATAAAACTGCCGTCAATTTTAAGAATATCGGCGTCAACGTTTTTCAGCCGCGCATAGCTGGCGTAGCCAGTACCGAAATCATCAATCGCTATCTGACAGCCAAACTGCTGTAGCTGTCCCAGCGTCAACTGCGCCTGCTCAGCATTGGTGAGAGAGTTGCTTTCCGTTACCTCAAAAACCAGTTGCCAGGGTTCAATCTGATATTGCGTAAGCAGCTGCTTAACTTCTGCAGGAAAACGGGCGCGGCATACCGATGTTGGCGACAGATTAATGGCAAAACGATGCGCGGGCATATATTCCCGGCTGGCCGCCATAAACCGCAGCGTGTTTTCAATCACCCAGAGATCGATAGCGGAAGACAAACCAAACTCATGCGCCACGGGTAAAAAATTGTCCGGGTTGATAACGTCGCCGTTGTCATCCCTGAGTCGCAGTAAGATTTCATGGTAAACGTCCCCACGAACACCAAAAATAGGCTGCGCCATCAGGAAAAAATGATCGTGCTCCAACGCCTGTTGCAGGCGATTCATCATCGCAATTCTGCCCTTCAAATCGCGCTGCAGGTGCATTGCGCCGCGCCGCTGTAAATCCTCCGGCGCGTTAGTCGTCAACGAAAGATCGGAACTGGTGCTTAATTCGCCTAGCAGAAGATAAAGGTGGCTAACCGGAGAACGTACGCAGCAGTAGCTCACGCCGACAGGCGGCTGTAGCGGCAGTCCGTCCCAGATAAACCGAAACTGCTTAATATGTTTATCCAGCGCTTCAATACGCTGCTGATGCGCCTCTGTATTAAGACGCAGCACCAGGTCGTGCCCTGACATCTGGTAGACGCACTCATTTGAGGCCAACATCGGCGTAATCCAGTGAGAGAGCTTTTGCTTATACTGGATGCGTAACATGACGCCATAATTTTTACCCAATAGCTCCAGACCCGGCACGTGTAAAAAACAGATCGTAGACCAGGGTGCATTTTTAAGCGCGCGGTTTAACGCACGTAAATTGGGAAGATGTACAACCGGGTCAAGATAGGCCAGCCGCCGTGCGCGACCACTCACTACGCGCTGACGCGTGGCCAGTACAGACATATAATTAACAATAAAAGAAAAAACCAGATAGCTCGAAGAGGTAATCGCTAATTGCGTATCATAACCTGAATACCAGGGCATATAACGCTGATAATAATGAATCGACGTAATTAGCACGACGGCCCAGATAATTGAAATAAACTTATAACCATAGCGCATCGCGCCCCACAGCATGACCGGCAATAATAACGAAAGCGTATAGTTGGTACTAAATATTGAGCTATTATCCGTCAATGGCATACACAGTATAAACATTAGTGTAGTCAATACAGCCAGCCAAATAACGTTCTCTTTTTTAGTGGCCTTGCTATCAATCTGTAGCTTTAATTGCTGATAATACCCCCGCAGGTGCAGCGGATTGCGGAGAGTACGAATAATAAAATAGCACAATGGCACGCCGACAAGGTTACCGACCAGTAACGCCTGGTAATTAATCAGCGTGTTAATATTAAAGGGCATTACCCCCATCAGGCTGGCTTTACTTTCGTACATGCCAACAAAAGCGGCAAACTGGTAGATGACCAGAAATAATGTTGCTGAACAAAATACCTGCCAGAACATTCGTTGAAACAACAGGTGGGCGTCGCCGTGGGAAACATTGTTTCGCCGGGGGGAAAAGACACGATAGCCGCCCCAGCTTAGCACGATAGTAATGATAAAGTGCATCGTCACAGAAAGGGTTTCATACAGCCCTGTCTGCGGGTATCTGCGCCAGAAGATAGCAAGCACAATGCCCGGCAGTGCTGCCCAGCCGAAAAAGAGCATCAGACTAAGCATAAAAGCTAACGGCAGGTAAAAAAGAACCACATTTCCAGTGCTGGTAAGCGCATAAGTATTTGCGCTACTTAAAACAGGTAGTAAAATCGAAGGAAGGATGAGCGGTAGTCCCCACCATTTATCTCTGATATTTATATAAGTTTTATTCAGCTTCATAGATGCTCAGCAGAACCCCCCAATCCCAAAGGGGCGTTAACAGACAGGCATCCCACCTGACTTTAAATTGATGATGCGATATACATCACACGATAGTCATCGATTGTAATTATTAAACAAAAGTAACATTTGATTTAAGTCAATTATCACCTTTCTCCTGCAGCCTTTATTCGTCTTTTTATTCTTTGTTATCATTAAGTTATTATTAATGTAAATACTAAAATTATCTTCCATAACAATATAAGATAAATCAACTGACGCAATTTTACATTAAGAGGAATTGACCATCGGTTCGCAGTATGCCTTAATGTAGAGTGAACGCAGGCTTGTTACGTTCTTCGCCTTGATAATACCCTTGAAGAACCCAGCCTGATCCCGCCCATACCGCTGGGCCAACGTTAAGGAACCCTTTGTGAGTCAGGCCAACAGTATGCGAAAACGACATCGATTTAACACTCGCATGACCCGTATCGTACTGCTTATCAGTTTTCTCTTCTTCTTTGGACGTTTCGTCTACTCTTCTATCGGCGCCTGGCAGCACCATCAGGATAAAAAAGAAGCGCAACAGTCATCGCTTTCTGTCACCACACCGGGACAACGTTAAGCTGTTATCCGTTAAAATAGTGATGGCGGTATTATCGTCACAGGTTTGCCGTGTTATCCAGCGCTCTGTTATCCCCTTCCCTGGCTTAGCATGAACCGATAAAAACAAAGCATCGTATTATCTAATGCTTTGTTTTTTTTAGTGTAAAAAAAACAATCAACTACAAGAAACGATAGTTTACTTTTTTTAAGATTAGTCTTAAATACATTCCTTTTTGCGTTATTACCTAAACAAGGAATTGTGATGAATTTTAAAAAAAATGCTTTGCCTCTGGTTTTGTTTGCCTCTTTTTCTCTTGCCGGATGCCAGTCCAATGCGGATGACTACGCCGCAGATGTTTACCAAACCGGGCAGTTAAACGCGAAGCAAGAAACAAAGACCGTCAATATTATCTCTGTTTTGCCAGCGAAAGTTGCCGTAGATAATACCGCCAATAAAAAAACCGCTCAGACCTTCGGCGCAATTCTTGGGGCTGTAGCGGGCGGCGTTACTGGTCATAACGTGGGCTCAGGTAGCGGTTTGGGTACTACTGCCGGCGCGGTTGGCGGCGGAGCCGTTGGCGCAGCGGCGGGGTCATTGGTTAAAGATAAAACGTTAGTTGAAGCCGTATCTTTGACTTACAAAGAAGGAACGAAGGTTTATACCTCCACCCAGGTGGGAAAAACGTGCCAATTTACCACCGGTCTGGCTATGGTGATATCGACCAAAGATAACGAAACGCGAATTCAACCCAATACGAAATGTCCTGAGAAAAGCTAACTATCGGGAGATTTTATGAAGAAAGTTATTTTAGGCGCTGTTTTATTCACCCTAAGCGGCTCGGTTTTATCTTCTTCTTTGCAGGATCAGCTTGCGGCGGTAGCCCAGGCTGAACAGCAAGGAAAAAATGAAGAAAACAGACAGCGTGATGCTCTGCAAGCCAAACGAGATCAAGAGGCTCAACAGGAAAGACAAAGGCAAGCCAATGCGGCAGCGGTTGCTAAGCAGCGAGCAAAAGCGGCAGAAGCTGAACGGAAAGCACGGCAAGCAAAATTGGCAGCGGAAGCCGCGCAAGATAAAGCGCGCGATCAAAGCTACGAAGATGAGCTTCGTCGTTTAGAAATTCAGAAACAAAAACTGGCACTGGCCAGGGAAGAGGACCGGGTAAAAAGAGAAAATGAATTCATCGATCAAGAGCTGAAAAGTAAAGCTGCCCAGACAGATGTTATTCAATCTCATGCTGATGCAAACAGAAATCTATCTGAAGGCGGTCGCGATCTGCTGCAAAGCGAAGGTAAAGCCCGTGAGGAAAAGGCAAGCGGCTGGTTTAACTGATTTCGCTAATCATTTATGTGTATTAGCTCAGATTTGACCTGACATAGCTATGGCACAGACCTAAACCTAATCTGACAGGCAGGTCTGTGCCAATAGCGGACGTTGTTAACTTTGGCCCATATTCATCAATGGACGCAGGTCAATCTATACGCTAATTGTTTTGCGCTTAAGTTCTGAACTATAGTGCCGATAGTAAAATTAAGTACTTTTGCCTTAAGGAAGCAAGGTTTGAAAGATTTTTCAAAATACTCAAAAGCGTTAGGGATGGCTAAGTTCTATGTTTATGCATTTTATGACACTGAAGATGCAGCTAAGAAGCCGTTTTATATAGGCAAAGGCAAGTCAGAACGCTGCCTTGATCATATAAAGTATAATGATGACTCTCCGAAATCAGAACGAATTAATCATCTGTTAAAAACAGGAAATCTGGGTATCGACATACTACGCCATGGCATGGATGAGGCAACCGCGAAGCTTGTTGAAGCAACATGTATTGATCTCTTGGGTGTTGGAGAACTGACCAACAAAGTACGAGGAAGCAGCTCCCTTATGGGGCGAATCACGCTGGATGAGCTCAATCATCTTCTTCTTAAGCAAGAGACGGAAATCGCACCTGAACATGCCGGGCTCGCTTTTTTGCTAAACAGCACCTACAAGTCTGGCATGAGTGCACTTGCATTATATGAAGCTACGCGTGGCATCTGGGCAAAAGTACCAAAAGATGAAAACCTACAATTTGCATACGCCACCTACGGCGGTTTGGTGATGGAAGTTTACGAGATACAGTGCTGGTTGAAGGCAGGCTCTCAGCAATACTTTACCCGGGAATTGGTCATCCCCCCCGAAACCAACCGTTCAGAATTTGTTGGACGAATCGCATCACCAGAAATCAGAGAATTATACGTTGGCAAGCTAATCAAAAAATCGCGTAGTCATGGTAGCCCTTTCGTAAAAGTCGGGCTGGCGGAGTAAACTGACCTGCTTCCCGTTGATTAATACACCTCAATGCCAGTCATGTTGTTGAGGCTACCAATGTCCGCACCTCGCTCGAAGCCGACTGTCAGATTTGATTGTGTGCTGCCAGTGAAACCCACTATTGTGTCGATGCAGTGCTTTGCCGCCAGAAGCTGTGCGCTACACAGAAAATGCATCTATGCACATAAATAAAAACCCTCTGCAAAAACAGAGGGTTAAATTCACTTTTACCTGTTCATGAAAACACAGGAAGGGTTATCGACTTATTCCCACTCAATGGTAGCCGGTGGTTTACCGCTGATGTCATACACCACACGGGAAATCCCGTTGACTTCATTGATGATGCGGTTGGAAACACGACCCAGGAAGTCATACGGCAGATGCGCCCAGTGCGCAGTCATAAAGTCGATGGTTTCGACAGCACGCAGGGAGACCACCCAATCGTACTTACGACCATCGCCCATTACGCCAACGGAGCGTACTGGCAGGAAGACGGTGAACGCCTGGCTGACTTTGTCGTACAGATCCGCCTTACGCAGCTCTTCAATGAAGATGGCGTCAGCACGGCGCAACAGGTCGCAGTACTCTTTCTTCACTTCACCCAGTACACGTACGCCGAGGCCCGGCCCCGGGAACGGATGACGGTACAGCATGTCGTACGGCAGGCCCAGCTCCAGACCAATCTTACGCACTTCGTCTTTGAACAGCTCTTTCAGCGGTTCAACCAGCCCCATCTTCATCTCTTTCGGCAGGCCGCCAACATTGTGGTGAGATTTGATGACGTGCGCTTTACCGGTTGCAGACGCCGCAGACTCGATGACGTCAGGGTAGATGGTGCCCTGCGCCAGCCATTTCACGTCTTCCAGTTTCAACGCTTCTTCGTCGAACACTTCCACAAAAACACGGCCAATGATCTTACGCTTCGCTTCCGGATCGTTTTCGCCAGCCAACGCGGACAGGAAGCGCTCTTCCGCCGGAACGTGAACGATATTCAGGCCAAAATGGTCGCCAAACATGTCCATCACCTGCTCGGCTTCGTTGAGACGCAGCAGGCCGTTGTCGACGAATACACAGGTCAGATTTTTACCGATCGCGCGGTGCAGCAGCATTGCGGTGACGGAAGAATCCACGCCGCCGGAGAGACCGAGGATCACTTTATCGTCGCCTACCTGCTCGCGAATGCGCGCCACGGCGTCGTCGATGATCTTCGCCGGCGTCCACAACGCTTCACACTGGCAGATATCACGCACAAAACGCTCCAGCATGCGCATCCCCTGGCGGGTGTGGGTCACTTCCGGGTGGAACTGTACGCCGTAGAAGCGTTTTTCTTCGTTAGCCATGATGGCGAACGGGCAGCTCTCGGTGCTGGCGACGGTCACGAAGTCGGACGGAATCGCCGTCACTTTATCGCCGTGGCTCATCCACACGTCCAGCAGCGGTTTGCCGTCTGCGGTCAGGGAATCTTCAATACCGCGAACCAGCGCGCTGTCGGTCAACACTTCGACCTGCGCATAACCAAATTCACGCTCATTAGAACCTTCTACATGACCGCCAAGCTGCATCGCCATGGTCTGCATACCATAGCAAACGCCAAATACCGGCACGCCTGCTTCAAAGACATACTGCGGCGCGCGCGGGCTGTTTTCTTCGGTGGTGCTTTCCGGGCCGCCGGAAAGAATAATGCCGCTTGGGTTGAAGTCACGAATTTGTGCTTCTGTCACATCCCACGCCCACAGTTCGCAGTAAACACCCAGCTCACGCACGCGGCGCGCAACCAGTTGAGTGTACTGAGAACCGAAGTCCAGAATGAGGATGCGATGCTTATGAATGTTTTCCGTCATTGACGCTTATTCCGAGGCAAGTGAAACAGATTAAATAAATCGCCCGACGCGAAGGTCGGGCGAAGAAAATCAGGAGCCCAGACGGTAGTTCGGGGACTCTTTGGTGATGGTCACGTCGTGAACGTGGCTTTCCTGGATACCCGCACCGCTGATACGCACAAACTCCGCTTTAGTACGCAGTTCGTCGATGGTAGCACAACCGGTCAGCCCCATACAGGAGCGCAGGCCGCCCATCTGCTGGTGAATGATCTCTTTCAGGCGACCTTTATAGGCTACGCGGCCTTCGATACCTTCCGGCACCAGTTTGTCAGCGGCGTTGTCGCTCTGGAAGTAACGGTCGGAGGAACCTTTGGACATCGCGCCCAGCGAGCCCATGCCGCGGTAAGATTTGTACGAACGGCCCTGGTAGAGTTCGATTTCGCCCGGGGATTCTTCGGTACCGGCCAGCATAGAGCCCACCATCACGGCGCTCGCGCCTGCGGCGATGGCTTTGGCGATGTCGCCGGAGAAACGGATACCGCCGTCAGCGATAACCGGAATTCCGGTGCCTTCCAGCGCTTCTACCGCGTCGGAAACAGCGGTGATCTGCGGAACGCCCACACCAGTCACGATACGAGTGGTACAGATGGAGCCCGGGCCGATACCCACTTTCACCGCGCTGCAACCGGCTTCCGCCAGTGCGCGAGCGCCTGCGCCCGTCGCAACGTTGCCGCCGATGATTTGCAGGTCAGGATATTTAGCACGCGTCTCACGGATACGTTGCAACACGCCTTCAGAGTGACCGTGAGAGGAGTCGATCAGCAGTACGTCAACGCCTGCCGCCACCAGCGCGTCAACGCGCTCTTCGTTGCCCGCGCCTGCGCCGACCGCCGCGCCGACACGTAAACGGCCCTGCTCATCTTTACAGGAGTTTGGTTTACGTTCCGCTTTCTGGAAATCTTTTACGGTAATCATGCCAAGCAGATGGAAGTTATCATCAACGACCAGCGCTTTTTCTACGCGTTTTTCGTGCATTTTTGCCAGCACGACTTCACGGGCTTCGCCTTCACGAACGGTCACCAGACGCTCTTTCGGCGTCATGTAGACACTTACCGGCTGGTTCAGGTCAGTCACAAAACGCACGTCACGACCGGTGATGATCCCCACCAGCTCGTTATCTTCAGTCACCACCGGATAGCCCGCAAAACCGTTACGCTCGGTCAGGGCTTTCACTTCATGCAACGTGGTGGTTGGCAGGACGGTCTGCGGGTCGGTCACTACGCCGGACTCGTGTTTCTTCACGCGGCGAACTTCTTCCGCCTGGCGCTCAATGGACATGTTTTTGTGGATAAAACCAATGCCGCCTTCCTGGGCCAGGGCAATTGCCAGGCGCGCTTCCGTCACGGTGTCCATCGCCGCAGAAAGCATAGGAATATTCAGACGAATAGTTTTCGTCAACTGCGTGCTGAGATCGGCAGTATTCGGCAAAACGGTGGAGTGAGCGGGAACAAGGAGGACGTCGTCAAACGTCAGGGCTTCTTTAGCGATACGTAGCATGGGCAATATCTCACCTGGGAGGTTAATAAATATTGCCGCGGCATTATACAGAACGTAATCGGTTGCATCTACATTTTTTTGCAAATAGTGCTTGCGATCCCCCGTGAGCAGGTTACTATCGATTGAATAACCTGCTGATTTAGAATTTGATCCCGCTCACATGTTATCCTCTCAAACTTCCTCAATTTTTACCGTAAGCCGCCTTAACCAGACGGTTCGTCTGCTGTTAGAACAGGAGATGGGACAGGTATGGATCAGCGGCGAGATTTCTAATTTCACGCAGCCTGCGTCGGGCCACTGGTACTTTACGCTCAAAGACGATACCGCTCAGGTGCGCTGTGCGATGTTCCGTAACAGCAACCGCCGGGTGACGTTCCGTCCGCAGCACGGGCAGCAGGTGCTGGTACGCGCCAATATCACGCTGTACGAGCCGCGCGGCGATTATCAAGTCATCGCCGAAAGTATGCAGCCCGCGGGCGAAGGCTTGTTGCAGCAGAAATATGAGCAGCTAAAAGCCAAACTCCAGGCCGAAGGCTTGTTCGATCAGCAGCATAAACAGCCGTTGCCCTCCCCGGCCCACTGTGTGGGGGTGATCACCTCGAAAACCGGTGCGGCACTGCACGACATTCTCCACGTGCTAAAGCGTCGTGACCCATCCCTACCCGTTATTATCTATCCGACGGCGGTCCAGGGCGACGACGCGCCGGGGCAGATCGTTCGTGCTATCGAACTGGCAAACGCGCGCGGCGAGTGCGACGTGCTGATCGTCGGGCGCGGCGGCGGTTCGCTGGAAGATTTGTGGAGTTTTAACGACGAACGCGTGGCGCGGGCTATTTTTGCCAGCCGTATTCCGGTGGTCAGCGCCGTCGGTCACGAAACGGATGTCACGATAGCCGATTTTGTCGCCGACCTGCGCGCGCCGACGCCATCAGCAGCGGCAGAAATTGTCAGCCGTAACCAGCAGGAGTTGTTACGTCAGATCCAGTCCGCCCAGCAGCGCCTGGGCATGGCGATGGACTACTACCTCGCCAATCGCAGCCGTCGTTTCACGCAGATTTTTCACCGTCTGCAACAGCAACATCCGCAACTGCGTCTGGCCCGTCAGCAAACCGCGCTGGAACGTCTACGCCAACGGATGGGATTTGCGCTTGAGGCCAGGATTAAGCAGGCCAATCAGCGCCAACAGCGCGTAAGTCAACGCCTGAGCCAGCAAAATCCGCAGCCGCGCATTCACCGCGCGCAGTCGCGCATCCAACAGCTGGAATATCGTCTGACGGAGAATATCCGCTCACGGTTAAGCGAACAGCGCGAACGTTTCGGCAACGCGGTCACGCATCTGGAAGCGGTCAGCCCGTTGGCCACGCTGGCGCGCGGCTATACGGTTTCGACGACAACGGACGGCAAGGTGCTGAAAAAGATCAAACAGGTCAACGCAGGCGATATCATGACCACGCGGCTGGAGGACGGTTGGCTTGAAAGTGAAGTCAAATCCGTCACGCCGGGCACGTAATCCAATATTCCCCCACCCTTTGCACCGCGATGTCAGCTTTCGGTTTCGCCTCAGCCAACCTACGCGCCACGTCGGATAAGGTGTAACCACAATCCGACGCTCAACCGATTTGTCATTCGCCTCAAAACCGGGCAGGGAATACCCGCCCGGTTTTGTCTAACTTACCAGTTATAGCGCAGATTGAGGCTACCGTTCAGATCGCCAAAGTCATTGCTGCCAGTCTGCCCGGCAACCTGAGCGCGAACGCTCCACTGCTTATCGATATCTGCCTGCAGACCCACTTTCAGCTCCGCACGGTTAGCCGGAAGATCCTGTTTCACCGTGGCATCATCAAACGATACCGACACATCATCGCTGGTGTGCAGCCAGTTGGCTTCAGCAAACGGCTGGATAACCGTACGACTGCCCTTGTACAGCTTGCCGTCAACACGCAGACCCAGGCGCGTTGTCCAACTGTCGCCATCCTGACCGTCGATCCGGGTGCCGTAGTTATCCTTCACGCTATCCGCTGAGTAGTTCTGCCAGACAACCTGCGCCTGAGGCGTCAGACTGACAGTATTACCGTTGCTAAGCGCAATATCGTAGCGATAACCGGTTTCCAGCGAGACAGCATTAGCAGTTGAGTCGTAAGATTCAGATCCCGCATCACCGCTCTCTACGCTGTTGTTGTAGAAACCATATTGGTACCAGCTGTCGACATACGCGCCGCTATGCGTTTGGGCATCGGCAAACCAGGTGGCATAGACGCCAAGGTTGTAGCCGTCTACGTTGGCGCTGCTGGTGAACTGGCTACCGTCTGCGCCACGGTTACCGGTGCTGTCGGTATCGGCGTTGATGTAGCTCGCCATGACGCCAACGGTAATGCTCTGCTGGCCGTTGTCCCAGGCCAGAATGTCGCCGCCTAGCTGGAACTGAGAGTAGTTGCTGTCCATATCGATATTGCCGCTGACAGCCTCGGATTCCGCTTTACCCGCTTTGAAGCGCGCCCATACGCTGCCATCTGCGTTACGATACTGGCTGCCCTCGCGGTCATAGAGGGTCTGCATTTGCAGGTTGCGCGCCATCCACTGGTTGCCCATGTACGCGCCGATATCCGCCCGGTACTGTGGTGCGACATCGCCACCGTCGCCGCCATCGTCCGGAGGCGTGACATCGCCGCCATCGTCACCGCCATCCGAAGGCGTGACATCGCCACCGCTGTCGTCATCATCAGACTGTGCTTTTGACGCCAGATACCAGTCGTTGTCACTTTCATTCCAGTACAGACGGTAGGTATACAGACTGGCGTTTACCTCATTTTTTAACACAAACGCATCGCTGGTCGATACACCGCCAACATCCACCACTTCGATACCGTTAGTGGTCTGCGCCCCATCGCCGATGCCGTTGATGTACAGATCGGTGGTGCCGGAGGCATCGCCGGTAATGACCAACTTATCGGTCGCCGAATCATCGTCGCCCAGGACGGTATTCAGGTAAAGCGAGCCGCCGTTGCCGGTGTAATCGCCATCGACATAAAGCGTATTGCCAGGCGTGCTGGAGGAACTGCCGCTGGCGATCGTCCCCATGTTGATCAGATCGCCATTGAGGGTGAAGATGGCGCCTGTCTCCTCGCTGTCGCCGAAGACCAGCGTTCCTTCGTTGGTTACCTTACCGTTAACGGTAGTACCATTACTGCCGCCGAAGGTCGCGTCGGCGGCGACGTTCACCGCCTGCTGGCTGCCCATTTCGCCAATCGTACCGGCACCGGCCAGCCACAGCGTGCCTTCCTGTACGTTAGTATCGCCGGTGTAGGTGTTCACGCCGCTTAGCGTCAGTTTACCCGCGCCCAGTTTGGTCAACGTTTTACCATCCCAGTCGCCGTTGCCGGTTTTATCGCCCAGTACGCTGGTGACTTCAAAGCTATCGCCTGCGCCCAGAGTGAAGGTGCCGTGTGCTGGCGTCGCTGACGTGGCGGTCGCATTCCAGCTCAGCCCTTCGGTAAGCAGGTATTCAGACTGGTCTTGAGGATTGATTGTTCCGGTTACGGTCAGATAGTCCGGCTTGTCGGTGAGGTTCATCGTCAGGCTGGTAAAGTCGCCGCTGATATCGCTGTCCATATCCATCAGTTTAAAGGACTGGAACTCCGCGTCGGAGGCGCGCGCTTGCAGGCTGGCGTCGCTGACGACCAAATCGCCGCCAAGCGTGGCGCTGCCACCGGTAATCAGCGGTTGCACTGAGTCACTATTCAGCTCAACGTTCAGCGTACTGCCATCTTGCTGAATTAACGCGCTGTCGCCGAGATCCAACGAGGTGCCGAGCACCAGTTGGGTCGTCGCGCCGCTATGAGTGGTGATGCCGCCCACCGCGCTGACTTCACCATCTGCGTCCAGCACCAGCGTGGCGTTATTGTCTACCAGACCGGTGCCCAGCGCCGTCGTACTGGCGACGACCAGCGTACCTTCATTGATGGTGGTGCCGCCGCTGTAGTCGTTGTCGCCAGAGAGGATCAGCGTGCCTGCGCCTTCTTTGGTCAGCGATTTACCGTCCCATCTGCTACCCGGATCCAGCGTATCGTCAACGTCTGTCAGTGTAGCCGCAACGTTAAAGCTGCCGTCAGGGTCGCTCAGGGTAAAGGTGCCGTGGGCGTCGGTAGTAGCGTTGTCTCTGTCCGCATACCAGGAGAGGGAGGCCGTCAGATCATAGTTGGTGTTGTCTGCTTCATCGACTTTTCCGTCAATAGTCAGGAAGTCAACATCTTCGCTATTCATTCCCGCGACGGTCAGATTGTCGAAATCACTCGTAATGGCGCTGTCGCTGTCAATCAGCGTGTAGGTGTATGCCTCAGGCGTCCAGCTGTCTGTAACGCTGCCGATACCGCTGATGTTGAGCGTGCCGCCCAGCGTGACGCTGTCGGCGGTAATGGCGCTTTCACCGTTGGCCTTACTGAGGTCAATATTCAGCGTACTATCGGCTTGCTGAGTCAGCGAGTCGACGTTGAGCGTCGTACCTTTGGCCAGCTCAGTCGTTGCTCCTGACTGGGTCGTGACATTCGCAAGGTTGAATTCGCCCTCCGCGTCCAGCATCAGCGTACCCGCGTTATCGACATCACCGCCGCCCAGCGCGTTAACGTTGGCGGCAATCAGCGTACCGCCGGAAATAGTGGTGCCGCCGGAGTAAGTGTTGTCGCCGCTTAACGTCAGCTCGCCCGTACCGGTTTTCATCAGCGAACCGTTGCCGGAAAGCGTATTTTCCAGCTCGCCTTCGCCGACCTGAAGCACGCCGCTGTTGGCAACAGCCCCGGTACCCAGCGAATCTGCATGGTCAGCAATCAGCGTGCCGTCGGAAATAGTGGTACCGCCGCTGTAGTTGTTATCGCCGGTCACGATCAGCTCATCGCTACCGCTTTTGACAATTTGGCCCTCGCCGGTCACGTTGTTATCCAGCGTGCCCTGGCTCAACTCAAGCTTTGCGTTTTCTGCAATGGCCACGTCGCCGCTGCCGAGCGCGGCGGCATCATTCGCAGACAGCGTACCGCCGTTAATGTCGGTATTGCCGAAGTCGTTCGCCGTGTTGCTGAGGACGAGCGTACCGTCGCCTTCTTTGAACAGCGTTTTACCGTCCCAGTTGGAGGTGGCCGCGGTTTCATCCAGTTCGCTGGTGACGGTAAAGGTATCGCCTGCGTCAACGGTAAAGGTGCCGTGCGCAACGTGCGCAGATTTTGCGCCCGCGTACCAGCTCAGGCCCGTAGACAACACGTAGTTGGTATTATCATTCGCATCAACGCCCGCGTTGATCGTCAGGTAATCCGGCATAGCGGAGGTGTCGGCATCCAGCGTTACGCTGTCAAAATCGGTAGTAATCGCGGTTTGCGAATCAATTAGCGTGAACGATCCTAACTGCTCGTCGGTTTCGGGCGCGACAAAGGTGGCCGCTGAGCTAAGGTTCAGTGTCCCATCCAGCGTCACGTTGGCGGCTTTGATAATTGGCGAGCTGTTGGCGGTATCCAGCGTCGCGTTTATCTGGCTGCCGTCCTGCAAGGTCAGGGTATTGCCCCCCGTCAGCAGCGTGCCTGTCGAACCGCTCTCGTTGTTCAGCGTAATGTCGCCGTTGTTGGTCAGGTTGCCGATGATTGACGAGTCGGTCATATTCCACTGGCTAGTATCGTCGAGCGACAGTGTAGTAAACATCGCATCTACACTACCGGTTAACGTGGAACCCTGGCTTAAAGACAGCGATGACGATGACATGTCACTCTGAACAACGTCACCGTTCAATGTCGTATTGTCGGCCTGAATGACCGCCTTGCTGCCCAGCTTGATCACTGCCGGCGCGTCAAATGCGCTATCGGTTAGCACGATAGGATCGTTAATCGTCGTGCCAGAGTCCACATGCAGCGCAATCGTCTCTGAATTAACCTGTGCTTTGTTAACCGTCAGCGCGTTGATATCATCATACCCACCGCTTTTACCTTTGCTTGTTATAAAGATGCCGTCGCCGTCGGCGTTGATGGTGGCGCCGTTAATATCCACGCTGGAGGCGAGGATTTTAATACCGATGCCTTTGGAGTTGATGGCCATCGAATCTTTATCGTCAGAGATGCTCACCGTTGAGGCGTTTTTCACCTCAATGGCGGCGCCTGTGGCATTATCGTGCGTGACGGTAGAGTTCGTAATATCAAGAACGCCCTTGTTGGACACAAGAAGCGTACTATCCGTACCCGTGGAGCTCATCGTGCTATCGGACACATTCAGCCAGGAGTTGTATGTCGTCTCGCCTACTACGCGCACCTGGCCGTTTGTCAGCGTGATTACGCTCCCGTCCTTAATGTTAAGCGTGCTACCTGATTGTGACACTATGCTGCTACGACTTTGCGTCGTTGCCGTAACGTTGGTGCCAATCAGGGCAGCCCATGACTCGCCAGAGAGGGTCAGGATGCCGTAATTACTTCCGATCTGGATGCTCCCGCCATTCAGCGTCATGCTGCTTTGCGCCTGGAGGTCGATACCTGCCGTGTAGGTTCCTTCTGTAGAGATCTGCGCCCCGGTCAGGTCAAGTGTTGCGCCCTTGTTGAGGGTAACTGCCGTGGCGATAGCATGAGTTCCCTGAACAGGATCGCCGCCGCCGTTGGTGTTAATCACGACATTTGTACCTGTACCCGACGTTGCCTGCCACCCCCCTTCGGGCGTTGCCAGGCCTTAGAGGTGCAGTGCAGAACCTTCACCAGTGCCTGAGTAGGAAATCGGCGAATCGGCGCTCAGGTCGTGCTCGACCCCATCGGTGTATGACACCGGATTATCGGCGATGGCCAGCGGGCTGGCAAAGCCAAGCGCGGCAACAATTGCCAGGGCCAGCGCATGGTGTCTTGCCCATCCTGAATCAGGCTTTTTAATAGAAGGGGCGACTTCATTAGCGTGCGCCTGTATTTTAACTTTGCTGTGGCTTCGCGCCAGTTCTGAAGCTACGACATACATATTTCGCACGGCGCTCCAGACGATACTGTAGGTCCTGTTCAATTTTTAAATTTCCTTTTAATAACATTCACGAAGCAAACTTGATTTGATTGGCTGCAAATAACTTTTAAATGGTGTATATAAATGAATTAAATAATAAATAACAAAAATATGATTCTATGAATGGTCGCTGTCATCTGTAACAATGTATTATCAAAGACAAATTATTAACTAATTTCAAGCCTTATTTCAATACCAGGTCAGCTTCTGGTTAATTTATAATTAATATGAATATATTTATCTATTTAATAAATATTTATATTATGAATAACATTTAATAATTTCATATATTGAGATAAATAGATACGTGAGATAAAAGGTGTGATTATCATGCGACACCTGGTGTTATTTTGTATATAGGTAGCGCCAGATGCCGGGTTACAGAAGGGAAACGGCGCATCTACACACCAGCGGCAAACGGTGATGACTCCAATTAGCAGAACATATACTTTTCAATGAATGCTCCGATCACTTTTTCATGAAGCTCAATTGAACGTGAAAAACAAATTATTTTTCGTGCCAGACGCTTAATACGTTACTCCACGCACGTCGCATAACCTGCTGTACTTGCCGGCTGAATGGCGCAGTTTTGCTGCTTAGTATTCTCATCCACGCCGCAATACATGCCGCCGCCCGAGGTTGATTTAGATAAATAGGGATAGCCCAGCGTCGGCCAGCCTAACGAGCTAATTGAATGATACAGCGTCAACAGGTCGTTATTATCCGGTGCTTTGCTCAGGCTACCGCACTGTTTAGCAATATCCCATTTAGTGTTGTCCACCGTATGCGTCATCGCCCAGTACTCGTTATTTGCATGAACTCCGTTGGTAAATACTGGCGTCACGCCTGACGGTAGCTCAGCCTGCAGCCACGGACGATGCAGCGTTTTTCCGTTGACGGATGTCGTATCCGGCATATTTCCCCAGAACAACGCTTTATCCGTATCCGGGCTGGTAAGTACCATAAAAATCACATCCAGTGAGGCGTGAAGAGCCGTATTGTCCGTCAGTTTCACCGTGAGTGGCGTTTTTAACCCCAGGCTTTTATCCTGATTAAGCGTAAACGTTGCCGTACCGTCGCTGCCGGTAGTGCCGGTAAAGACAATCCCGGTGGTGGTCATACTTCGGCTGGCGCTTGCGGGAGTCAGCTCTTTAAGCATGAGATCATCGGCTCCGGCATCCGCTGCCACGTCGCCATCCGTTACCACCGTACCTGCCCGATTTTTCGAATCGCCACGTGACAACGTAAAACCGACGTTGGCGACCGGGTTACCGCTGCTATCTTTTACCGTCACCGTTAACGGCATCGCGCTTCCCTTCTCCACTACCGCCGCGTTTTTCGCGCTGTCCATCGCCGTCGAGGTCAGCGTAATAATGGCAGGAGTAGACGTATGCGGCTCGACCAGACACACCTGCGCGCCAGCCACGCTCGTGGAACTGGTGTGGCCTTTGGCGCCAGTATCCAGCCGCAGATACTGGTAATACCCGGTTCCAGGCTCCTGGTCCACCGCCAGCCAGCTTTTACCCGCCGCTACCGGCCAGCCGAATGCCGTATTGAGAGCGCTGTCTGGATGGTCGCTATACAGCGTTTGCAGATCATTAAACAGCGGCTGGTATGCCGCATCACAGGCGGTCGCGCCCGCTTTTTGGGTGTTCGCGATAGTCACCAGAGGCCAGGTTTCGTTATTGTGATAGTAGGTGCCGCTATTCGACGTCATCTCCGCCGCCAGCAGCGGGCGGTGGAATTTCACCCCCGCGCTGTTGGCCGCCGTTTCCGGCATATGGCCCCACATTTTGGCTTTATCGCTGTCCGGGCTGGTAATGACGGTAAAAATAACATCCATATTGCTGACGGTCGGCGGATTGTCGGGCAGCATCGCCTGCAACGCTGTTTTCAGGCCGGGGGTATTATCCTGCGTCAGCTCAAACTGCACCCTGCCGCTCTCATCCGTAGTGCCGTACCAGTACCAGAGCTGCTCCCCGGAATAGTGGTAGGCAAATACTTTAGCATCCGCTGGCGGCGCAATCGGCGTTAACAGCATGTCGCTGTTGTTGGTGCTGTCACTACCGCCAGCCCGGTTTTGCGAATAGTTTCCTCGCCCCAGCCGAATGGGCACGTTGGGCTGCGGCGTGCCGGCGCCGTCCGTGACGGTCACCGTCAGCGGGATTTTATCCCCTTTTTTCGCCAGCGCGGCGGATTTTTCGGCATTCATGGCGCTGGAGGTCAGCGCTATCGCCAACACCCTGCGCTTCGCCAGACAGAGCTGCGCCGTTGAGGTATTCGTATTTGTGACCTGCGTAACGCCGTTATTTAGCCTGATATACTGGAAATTATTCGTCGAGTGCGTATCGTTGACTTTCGAATCCCCTGCTCCCCAGTATTTCCCCGCGTCTACAGGCAACCCAAAGGCGGCCGTTAGTCCACCATTCGGATAGTCGTTATACAACGTTTTTAAATCATCCAGCGTCGGCAATCCCAGCCGATCGCACGGGCTGGCGGAGTCCTGATACAGGTTTGGATAGCGGTTCCAGGTGTACCAGAGCTCATTATTTGACAGGAAGGACGTGGTATCCGTCGTTGAAGAAAGCTCGGCGCGCAGCAGCGGCCGCGTAAACTCAACGCCCTTACTGTTGGTAAAGGTTTCCGGCATATGGCCCCAGTATGAGGCCTTGTCGCTATCCGGGCTGGTGATAACGGTAAAGATAGCGTCTTTGCTGTCTGTCAGGTTGCTGCCGTCCATCGTGGCGGCGCTGATGGTGGTCTTTAAACCTGCGGTACTGTCCTGCGCAAGGGTAAATGTCACCTGTCCCTGGGCATCGGTTTGCGCATACAGATATTTCGCGGAGGTATCCAGCAGGTATGTCGCCGGGCCGGACGGCATCACATTACGCAGCGTAATATCGTCTGCAGCGCTTGAGGACGATGTGGCGCTGTTGACGCGGTTGTACGAAGATCCCCGGCTGATTTTCACCATTACGTTCTTCATCGGCTGGCCCGCGGCGTCTTTCACCGTGACGGTGGCGGCCATCTGTTCGCCTTTTTTCGCTTTTGCGATCCCGGTGGCTGCATCCTGGCCTGCCAGCGTCAGCGTCAGGCTGGCGGCGGCGCTGCGTGGCGAGGTAAGGCAGGTCTGCATATAGTACGTCGTGGTGCTGGTCGTCGTTTTGACATCATTGCCGTCGTTAAACAGGTTGACCGCCGCGTAGAGCGACTGCGCGCCGTCTGACGACATCACGTAATCCCCCGCCCACCAGTAGCGGCTGACATTGTTGTTGCCAGAACTGGTCATCGGCCAGCCGTTACGGCTGCGCATGGCGTTATCAGGCCAGGTACTGTACAGCGTCTGGAGGTTGCTGACGGTGGGCAGATAATTGCGCCCGCAGCCGCCGCCGGCGCCGTTCCAGGCTTTATCGACGGTTATCATGCCCCAGGTTTCGCCTTTGTCGTAGTAACCGTTGGCGATGGTCAGCGATTTGCCGGGCGTGACGCTGAACTCGCTGGCCAGCAACGGGCGCTTGTACACCACGCCGCTGCTGTCGGTCAGCGTTTCCGCCATATGGCCCCAGTAGTTGGCTTTCGGCGTGTCCGGGCTGGTGACGACGGTAAAAATGACCGGTAGCGGCGCGCTCGTTACGCCGTTGTGCTCTATCACCGCCGTCAGCGGCGTTTTAAAGCCCGCGCCGCTGTCCTGGCTGATATTCAACGTCAGCGTGCCGTCAGCGCCGGTGGCGGTGTAATATTTAACGCCGCTGCTACGCCCGTCGCTGTGGTTTATCTGTATCTCCGCCGCCGACGCGCTATTCACTTCCTGATTCGCGCGCCCAACGCTGTCGCCGCGCGTAAAGATAACCGGCGTGTCGGCGGCCAGGTTGCCCTGGGCGTCCCGCGTGGTGATGATGACCGGGATGGTCTCGCCGACTTTCGCTTTGGCAAAGCCGTCGCTGTCGTTATACACAGGCGAAGTGAGCGTTATCTGCGTCGCCGCCGGATGGGCGTTTTGCAGGCAGACGAAATAGAGTTGTTCACTCCACGCCAGCGAGCTAATACCGCCATCGCGCAGATCAATCGACTTAACGTAGCGGTTTTCCGTACTCCTGCTCAAATCAGCGGTGCTGTTCTGGTAGTTTTTACCATCCAGCGGCCAGCCCTGCTGCGTATTCATGGTGCCGCCGGGCCTGGCGTCGTACAGCGATTGCAGATCGGCAAGTGTCGGTACGTATCCCGCGCCACAGGCGTCGTTCGCCACTTCAAAATCGACGATTCCCCAGGCTTCGTTGTTTTCCGTATTGTCGCCGTGGGTAAAGCCGCTGGCGATTTCAGCCGATAACAGCGGGCGCTTAAACACCACGCCGTTGGCCGCCGTGGTCGTTTCCGGCATATGGCCCCACATTTTGGCTTTGTCGCTATTAGGGCTGGTGACCACGCTAAAAATGGTGTCGATGCTGGCCGTCGCGCTGGCGTTATCGTACAGCGCCGCCGTAATCGCGACTTTCGTCCCGTGGGTGCCAGGGCGGGTAACATTGATGATTTTGCTGCCGTTTTCACCGGTCATGCCGCCGATTTTGGTGGCGGTGTCGTTGAGCGAATCGCCGTCAATCACTACCGCCGAGACGATGCCGTCGCCGCTGCCGGCGATATGTTTTTCCCCCTGACGGGTGTAGCCGTCGCCGCGGCTGAGCACAAACGGCGCTTGCGGCAGAGGATTGCCGCTGGCGTCTTTTACCGTCACTTTGAGCTGGAGCGTATCGCCCTTTTTCACCTTCACCGCGTGTTCGCTGTTCTCGTCATACCACAATGACGTATTCACCGGCTCAATGGTGATGGAGGCTGCCGTCGGGTTATCGCTGGCAAGGCAACTGACGTAATCGGATGCGCCAGCGCCGCCCGGAAATTCGCTACCGTTAGAAAGCGCTATCAGTTTCCACGTGGTGGCGCTTTGCCAGGTAGAGGTCCAGTAATTAATCAGTACCGGCCAGCCGTGCGTGCTGTTGATAGCCCCGTCGCGGTTGGCGGCATACAGCGCCTCCAGTTGATCGGCGCGCGGCAATCGGTTAGCGGCGCAGCCGCCCGCCGCCGTATTGCCTACCGCATCGGCATGGGTAACGCGCGCCCAGCTCTCGTTAGCCTCGGTTTGGGTGCGGGTCGCGGCAACCTCCGCCGCCAGTTTCGGCCGCTCAAAGGTCATATCGCCCACCGTGATAGCGTCGGACATATGGCCCCACATTTGCGCCTCCGGCGTGTCGGGGCTGGTGGGAACGGTAAACTTCACGCTGCGGTTAACGGGGGTGGTGATCAGCGAGTTAACCGGCAGTACGGTCAGCGGCGTCAGCAAGCCGACGCCCTGCGGCTGTTCAATGACCAGCGTGGCGTTGCCTGCGGCATCGGTCATGCCCTGGTACGTCATCGACGCCTGGGAAGAGCCGAAAGACGTTCCGCCCATCACCAGCGCTCCGTCGCTGGGATCGGTAAAGCCCGTGGTGGCGTTGGCGCGATTTTTACCGTGCGACATGGTGACGGTAAAGCTGGCGTTGGGCACGCTTAGCCCGTTCAGCGCATTGACGGAGTGGACGTTCATCGTAATTTTTTCGCCCACTTTGGCTACCGCATTACGTAACGACTCGTTGCCATCAAAGTACACGTCCAGGCTGGTCACCAACTCGTTACCGGAGCAGGAGAGATAGTTCGGTTCAGCGCCGCTGAACAGGCTGTCCGCGCCGGTCGCCAGGTTAACGTGCGCAGTGGTGGAACCATCGGTATCCGCCGCAATATAGCTATGTTTCTGTGTCGGCCAGCCGTAAGTCGTTTCCATCGTATTGCCGGAATGGGCGTCATACAGCGTATCCAGCAGCAGTTGTCCCGGCACCTGGCCTGCGCCGCACTGGTTTGTCGCCGCCGTCACTGAGTTAAACGTGGCCCAGTACTCGTTATTCTCAAATTCGGAACCGGTATCCTGCGCGGCCTCTTCCGCCAACAGCGGGCGTTTGTAAATATTGCCCGCTTCCACCACGCCCTGCATATGGCCCCACATACGGGCCTGCGTCACGTCCGGGCTGGTGACGACGGTAAAAATCACGTTCTGCGTCGCTTCCGTGCCGTCGAACAGCACCACACGCACCGGGGTTAATACGCCAGCGCCCTTGTCCTGGGTCAGCGCCAGCGAAAACTGGCCGTTGGCGTCGGTGATGCCGTGATAGTGACCGTCGCCGCCGTCCAGATTGGTGATGACTACCGGTTCATCCGTCCACTGATGCGCGGCATCAAGATCGGCGTTCTTCTGATTCTGGCGATTTTGCTCGTCGCCCAGGTAGACATTAAAGTAGCGATAAGGCAGCGGTTTATTGGTGGCGCTGTCGGTGACGGCGATCTTCATGTTGATCTCTTCGCCCACCTTCACTTTCGCCGCGTTGGCCGTCGAATCAAAATTATCGGTGCTAATCACTAATTTCGGCGTGACCGCAGGCGGGGCTTTATCCACACAGCTCACCAGCGATTGCGTGGCGTCCGGCATCTGCGTAAGGGCGCGGCTGCGCATATCAATGCTGATGTGGTCAGTTGCGCTCGCCCCCTGTGAGGAGGACCAGTACTCTTCGTCACCGGATATCACCCCCACCGGCCAGCCGAGAGTGGTGGCTAAATCGCCGCGCTCGATTTTTAACCCTTCCAGTTGGCGTGCATCCGGCAGAATATCGCAGTATTTATCCGCATGGCCCCAGGTGAACTGCGCCCAGTTTTCATTGTTGATACTGGCGACGCGGTCTTCGCCCTCGGTTTCCGCCGCCAGTTTGGGGCGGTCAAAGGTGTAGCTTACACCGTCCACCGTGGCGGTGGAGCTGTCCGCCATATGGCCGTACATGTTGGCGCTGCTGCTGTCCGGGCTGGTGAGGGTGGTAAAAATCACATCCGCGCTGGCTTTCAGCGCAGGCGCGTTCGACGGGTGCACCATCAGCGGGGTTTTAACGCCCGGCCCGTTAGCCTGGGTGACAACGACCGTCGCTACGCCCTCTGCGTTGGTCGTGCCGTGGTATTCGGTGGCTGTGGTGGTCAGTTCGGTGTTGCCGACGCGTACCGGCGCGGTATTGTTCACCACGCCCTGGCGGTTTTGCGCATCGTCGCGGGTAATCACGAACGCGATATTGCCCGCTGGCTCACCGTTACAACCTTTGGTATTCACCGTCAGCGTGATGCTTTCGCCCGCTTTCACCTTCGCGGCGTTAAGCGACTCATCCAAATGATCGGCGGTAAGGGTTACCGGGTCACCCACGGCGGGCGCGATATCCACGGCAAACTTTTGATCAAGCACTTCGACCGCCGTGTTATAAGGCACGCCGGTGCGGGTAAGCAACCACAACGGCGGCATAGCGGTTGAGGTATCCAGTTGCGACCAGACTACCAGATGGTGGCCTGCCATATTTTGCTCGTGGCGGCGTCGGCCCATACCAGCGTGACGGAGGGTATCCGTTCACTCTGCCAGACCAGCGGCGGCTCGGCGAAAATATCGCCTTCGGCATCGCGCGGATTGGTTAAGGTCAGCGCGCTGCCGACATCACTGGTGCTGAACTGGCTGGGTTTCGCGGAATAATCGACGGGATTCGCTGCATCAGATCGCAACTGAACGCTGCCCTGATAAACCGGGATCGTCACGCCATCAGCCAGCGGCGGCGTGCCGTTAATGGCGGCAGTTGAGACGTCAGGCTCCTGCCATGGGGTGCTGCTTTGCGCCGCCTGGGCAAAAAAAGCGGTAACACAAAACAGACATGCCTGTAGCCCGGATAAAAGACGGGTATTCGTTTTCAGTTTCAATGCAGCACCTGGAATACATCCCTTTCTGACTATTCATTCCATCGGCGGTAAAAATGCGAAACGTTTCACTACCGGTACCAACGACAATTTACCGAAACCCAACCATCCCGATCACGGCTGTACAAGACAGGCGGCATAGCCTATCGTGAAATCGTTGTTGATGGTCGGGCAATGTGTTGTGCCCCCTTTCGCTAACGAAACCCGGCAATAATTATACGTCCCAGGCGTACTGCTAACATAAGGCAACGAGATTGTCGGCCATCCGTTAGCGACTGCTATCTGCTCATCGCGCATTTTTTCCAGCACGCCTTTTGCCGGGAACCCGGCCACCCCGCCACAGTTCTTGCTCATATCATAGATAGTGCCATCGGCTTTCGTATAAACCGAAACCCAGGTTTCGTTATTTTCTTTCCGGCTATCCGTCGCGCCAGCAGGCGCTTCTTTCATTAACAAGGGTCGATGCAGCGTCACGCCATCAACCGTCAGCGTATCCAGCATATGCCCCCAGAACTCCGCGTAACTGGAGTCCGGGCTGGTAATCACGGTAAAGATCACGCCCAGCACGGTGTTGGTTGATTGCGTGACATCCCCCGTCGCGCTGGCCGTCAGCTCGGTTTTTAGCCCCACACTGCCGTCCTGGTTCACCGTAAACGTTGCCGTCCCGTCTGCCCCCGTGACGCCGCTAAACACATTGCCGGAAGAGGTCATTGATTTCGTTGTCGGCGACGGCGTCAGTTCCTGCAACGTCAAATCGTCTGCTGTAGTATTCCACGTATATTTAATGTCGAGGCGATCATTCGCATCGCCCCGTTTCAGGGTGAACGGTTCATTCGCTATGGGAACGCCCGCGCGGTTTTTCACCGTCACCGTCAAGGGAATAGCCTCGCCTTTTTTCGCCACTGCCGCGCCTTTCGCCGCATCCATCGCCGTCGAGGTTAGCGTAATGGAGGCAGGGACATTACGCGCATTGACCAGGCAGGCCTGCAAGCTGGTGGAGGTTGGCGCCGATATCTGACCGGTTTTCAGGTTTATCGCCTGGTGTGCTTTCGAGCTATTCAGATCGGCAGACCACCAGAGTTTACCGGTTTTCACCGGCCAGCCGAATTGATCCTCCAGCGCGCCGTCAGGATACAGTTGCTGTAGCGCCTTTAAGTCATTCATCAGCGGCATATACTCAAAGTCGCACGCAGACTGGCCTGCCGTATACGTCTGTACGCCGGTCGGCGCCGCCCATTTTTCACCGTTCACGGTGATGTAGTTGACGCCCGACGGCGCTTCCGCCTGCAAATGCGGGCGCTGGTAGCGAAGGCCGTCCGGCCCTTCCACGGTTTCCGGCATATGCCCCCAATAGTTGGCGCTGGCGGCGTCCGGGCTGGTAAGGACGGTAAATATCACGTCCTTACTGCTCGTTGCTGAAATGTCATTCGCAACGGTGGCGCGGATGGGCGTTTTAAGACCCATAGTATTATTTTGCGACACGCTAAACGTTATTTGCCCCTGGGCGTCCGTTTGCGCATACATATATTTATCCACCGTCCCCAGCAAGTACGTCGCCGTACCGGAAGGCTGGATATTACTTAAGGTAATATCGTCCGCGTTGTTGGTGGTATACACGCTCCCCGCACGCGTCAGCGCATCGCCGCGCGAGATTTTCACCGTCGCGTTGCTAACCGGCTGCCCGGCAGCGTTCGTTACCTTCACCGTCATGGGGATCGTTTCGCCTTTTTTCGCCACGGCCGCCGATTTGTCCGCGTTCCAGGCGTCCGTAGAGAGCGCGATATTCATCTGGCGCGGTTTGGTCAGGCAGAGCTGGTAATAGTAATTACCCGGCGTTCCCGACATAGAGCCATCTGCGCCCGTACTGAGATCGATATATCGCCAGTAAATGACTTGACCTTGCAGCAGGCTGTCGCCCGCCCACCATTTCTTCCTGACGGGTAAGCCTATGTCGGTCGTGACCTTGCCGCTGGGGTGATCGCGGTACAGCGCCTGGAGATCCGACAGCGTGGCCATCTGATTTATCGAACAGGCGCCATAATTACCGGTATCAAAATTATTCACTATAGGCCAGTTTTCATTTGTCTCGGCATAGCTCTTCACACCTAACGTCGACGCCAGCTCGCTATACAGCCGCGGGCGCTTAAACTCCGCGCCGTTGCTGGCGGTGAAGGTTTCCGGCATATGGCCATACATATTGGCCTGCGGGCTGTCCGGGCTGGTCACGGTGGTGAACACCACCGGCAGCGTCGAGGTTACCGTCGGCGTGTCGGTCAGGGCTGCGGTTATCACGTTTTTCACCCCCGGCCCTGCGGCCTGCGTCAGCGTGAGGACCGCCGTGCCGTCCGCGCCGGTGGCACCGTAAATAGTGTAGCCATTATAGTAGAACTGTTGCGCCGAACCGGTGGGCGGCGCCAGCATCATGTTAGTGCTGCCGGTAAAGGTATAGCTGGTGTTGCGCGCCGTCCCGGCGTCGCGTATGAGGGAAAATGGCGTATAAGGCACCGGGTTGCCCGCCGCATCGGTGGTGGTGATCACCAGCGGAATCGAGTCGCTGTTTTTTGCCTTCACCGCCTGGATATCGCTATCCGTCGCCAGCGTAGAAGTGAGCGTAATCCGCCCGGCCAGAGTCTGCGGCGTCGCGGAACAAATCTGGTATTGCCTGTCGCTATCACTAATATTGGGAACCTTCCGGTGCGCATCATCATTCAGATCGACCGTGTAATAGTCATAGGGTGGCGCGCCGGGGGTGATTGTCCCGGCGTTTGTGCCGCTCCAGTAAGAACGGATGATCGGCCAGCCCTGGGCGGTTTTTATCGCTCCGTTCGGGTATTTGCTGTACAGAGAATCCAGTTGCTCAACGGACGGAAAATACCCCTTGGGGCAGGCTTCCGGACTAACGGTTTTGGTCGTATTCGGCCCATAGAACACTACCCAGCGTTCGTTGTCTTCCGGGTACTCCGCAGCACCGGTCTTGCTGGCCAGTTCATCGTAGAGCGACGGGCGCTTGTACACCGCACCATCCGCAGCCGTCAGCGACGGCGCCATATGTCCCCACATGCGGGCGACACTGACATCCGGGCTGGTGACGACGGTAAAGATGGTGTCGATGCTGGCGCTCACGGCGGCATTTTCATACAGCGTGGCGGTAATGGCCGTGCGGGTGCCGTGGGTGTCCGGGCGGGTGACGCTGATGATGCGGGTGCCGTCAGGGCCGGTCTGCGACCCCATTTTGGTGGTAGTCCAGGCCAGCGATTCGCCGTCGATCACCACGGGCGTCACGATATTTTGCAAATCGGAGCCGTCCTGGGCGGTGTACTTTTCCCCTTTGCGATCGTAGCCGTCGCCGCGGGTGAGCACAAACGGCGCTTCCGGCACCGGTTTGCCGCTGGCGTCCTTCACCGTCACCTTCAACTGTAGGGTATCGCCCTTTTTCACTTTCAGCGCATGGACGCCGCTGCCGTCGTACCACTGCGACGGATCGACCGGTTCAATGGTGATGGCGGCTGGCACCGGGTTATCGCTGGCCAGACAACTGGTGTAAACCGAGGTGTTGCTGCCCGGAAATTCACTGCCGCTCGCCAGCGCGATCAGTTTCCAGGTGGTGGCGCTCTGGTAGGTGGACGACCAGTAGTTAATTAAGGTTGGCCAGCCCTGAGTCTTTTTCATCGCGCCGCCGCTGTTGGCGCTGTATAACGCCTCAAGCTGGTCGATACGCGGCAGGCGGTTCGCCGCGCAGCCGCCCGCATCCGGGTTGCCCGCCGCGTCGATATGGGCCACGCGCGTCCAGGTTTCATTGCTCTCTTCCTGAGTACGCAGCGGGCTATTTACTTCACTCGCAAGCTTAGGCCGTTCAAAAGTCCAGTCGCCGACGGTAAGAGTGTCGGCCATGTGGCCCCACATTTTGGCTTTTGCCGTGTCCGGGCTGGTGGCGACGGTAAACTTGACGCTGCGGGAAATCGGCGTCTTGATTAATGAATCGACGGGCGCGATGCTTAACGGCGTCAGCAGCCCCACGCCCTTATTCTGGGTGAGGATAATGGTCGCATCGCCGTTGGCGTCGGTGATCCCGTGATAAACCTGCCCGGCAGGGTAGCCCACGCCGTCAAACTGCATCTCGCCGTTGCTGGGATCGGTAAAGCCGGTCGACTGCCCGTCGCGCCGCTTGCCGTTCGCCATGGTGATGGTGAAGTCGGTATAGGCAATCGCCATGTCGTTAAGGGCGTTGCGCGAATGAACGTTTAGCTTAATCTGTTCACCGACTTTGGCGGTCATATCAGCGTTTTTGGTCGTTGGGTCGTCGTTGAAGTAGACGTCCAGCACCGCCACCATTTCATTGGCCGAGCAGGTCAGGTAGTTCGGCGCATTGGTAAATTTACCGCTATCGCCATTTTCGAGGTTGACGTGTACCGTCCCGGAGGCGTCGCTGTCGGCGGCAATGAAGTAGTCTTCGGTCGGCCAGCCGTGTTCGATTTCCATCTTGCCGCTGGGATGCTCGCTGTATAAATGCGCCAGCGATGACTGATCCGGCACCTGGCCGACGCCGCACTGCGCGGTGGCCGACGCCACGGAGTTAAACGTCGCCCACTCTTCGTTGTTTTCACTGAACTGACCGTCTTTATGGCTGGCTTCCACCGCCAGCAGCGGGCGCTTATACAGGTTGCCGGCATCCACCACGCCGCGCATATGGCCCCACATGTTGGCGCCGTCCACGTCCGGGCTGGTGATTACGGTGAAAATCACGCTAAAGGGCAGCTCGACGCTGCCGCCTTCATCGTCCGGCATCACGATTCGGATGGGCGTCTCAACCCCCATGCCGCTGTCGTGCTGTAGCGTCAGGTGCGCCTGACCGTTGACGTCGGTCACGCCGGTATAGTGCTCCGGCGACGAGGCGCGCATATCTTCGGAGCTGACGGTAACCCGCTGGCTATCCCACGCGTCCTGATGCCCCCCTTTACGGTTTTTCGCCGGGTCGATAAACAGCTCCATGTAACGGTAAGGCAGCGGTTTTTGCGTGTCTTTATCGACCACGGTCATGACTAGATCAATCGATTCCCCCACCTGCGCCTTATAAGGCCCCTCCGGGGAGAGGGTAATCTGCGGGTGCGCCGCGGGCTGGGCCTTATCTACACAGCTAACCAGCAGCGTATCGCTGTTGGGCGCCCTGACGACCGACGCGCTGTTCATATGCACGGCGGCGTGGTAGTTGCTCATCTGATCTTTGGTCGATGACCAGTATTCCGCATCGCCCGACGCCGGCCAGCCGGTGTACGTTGCCAGCGTGCTGTGCGCATGTCTTAGCGCCACCAGTTGTTCGGCGTCCGGCAGAACGTCGCAATGGTTATCCGCGCCGCCCCAGGTAAACTGCGCCCAGGTTTCGTTAGTATCGTTGACGCTTTCGTCAGCGTTGCCCGCCTCCACCGCCAGCTTCGGTCGAGTGAAAGTGTAGGTCGCGCCGTTCAGCGTGGCGCTGGCGCTCTCCAGCATGTGGCCGTACATGTTGGCCTGGGCGGTGTCGGGGCTGGTGATGGTGGTGAAAATAACGTCCACGCCGTCCGTCAGCGTAGGATAACTTTGCGAAGCGACGATAAGATGCGTTTTTACGCCGGGGCCTTCATCCTGCGTCACCACCACTGTGGCTTTACCTTCGGCATCGGTGACGCCGCGATACTCCGTTTGCACGGTCGTTAGCTCGGTATCGCCAACGTGCACCGGGTTAGTGTTATTGACCACACCCTGACGGTTTTTGGCATCCTCACGGCGGATGACAAACGGCGCATTTTTCACCAGTTCGCCATCACACCCTCTGGTCGTGACGGTGAGGGTGATGCTCTCTCCCACTTTCACTTTTGAGGCTTCAAAGCTGGCGTCAACATGATCGCCGCTGACCGACACGGGATTGCCTACTGCCTGGGCAATATTGACAGTCACTTTCGAGCTGAGCAACGGGATGGCCGCATTATTCGGCACGCCGGTGTGGGTATAGAGCCACAGCGCGGGGACGGTCGTTTCATCGTCTGGCTGCGGCCAGACAACCAGTTTCCGTCCGGCCAGGTTCTGGGCGCAAAAGGTCTGGTTAGGCATCGGCTGCGGCGAAAGCGGCGTGTCGGGCGTGGCGGCATCGGCCCATAACAGGCCCACGCTCGGCGGCTGTTGATTTTCCCAGGCAATGGTCGGCGGATCGCTAAAGAGATCGCCTTCGGTATCGGTGGAATTGACCGCACGCATCGAGGTTGAGGTGGCATCCGCGCTAAAATCGCGCGGCATGGCGGTGAACGCAACATCGTAGGTTTTGGTCGGGTCAAGCAGCATACTTCCCTGATACACGGGAATAATCGCGCCGTCGGCGCGGGGCACGGTGCCGTTAACTGCGGCAGTGGCTGAGTTCAATTCTTGCCAGGTCCCGCCTTTCAGTAAGGCCTGCGCAGGCGCGATCGACGCTACAAACATGATCAGTAATGTCAGTAAGAAATGTACAACTTTATTCACTTGCCGATTCCTGTCCATGAGCGATAGCCACCCGTTTTCATTCTCTGTCGTAATTCAACCCACTTTGCTTAGCGCGCGGCTAAGCAAAGTGCGCGGAAAATACCACTCCCCGCGGGGAGTGGTATGTTGAGGACAACTTATTTGCGTTTGTAGTCGATGGACAAAGCAAAGCCCTGGACACCGTCGCTACCCACGGTAACGCCGCCGTCTGCTCCCTCGAACGCCTCTTTCGCTTCGGCGTTGGTAAGCGGGATGACAAGGTCTTTATCGTTCCAGTTTTCGTTGACGATACCGCCAGTGCCAGTACCTGCAATTGCGCTGGTACCGACGAATTTCCAGCGGTAGTCATACTGGTCGGTAACGTTTTCACCGGCATCATAGGTGCCGTTGCCGTTCTTATCGCTCCACAGCAATACCTGATAGGTGGTATTCGTTTTGAGTGTCGTCCCTGAATTCTTCAACAGGTTGGTATTCGAATCTTTCTCATGAATAACAACATGGACGTTTTCATCCACCACCGGACCTTCCGGAATGTCGTCGCCATCCGCACCACCGCCCGCATCGGTCGACAGGTCTTTCAACAGCAGTTCGGTTGCCACGGCAGGGTCACCGGTGGTGGTGGTTGGGGTGATTTTGATACCGATATAATGGTCTGCGTCACCCGCCTGAATTTCATAGGTATCGCTGCCTTTGGTGCCAATCTCTTCGGGATTGCTACCATTCTGGTCGCTGTATCTCATCCACTGCACCGTCAGTTTCGTGGCGGCGTTGTCGACATCCAGGTCGCCTTCCGTATCGCCAATCGCCCAGTTGACCGTGACCTTATCGCCAACGTGGAACTGCTTATCGCCTTCGGTCACAATTTTGCGATCGCCGCGATCGATAGTTACCGTTACGTGATCTTTGTCGGTATCCGCAGTTTTATCCGCCGCACGGGTAATCCACGGCACCGTACCCTGAATGGTGCCCGTCTGTTCAGAGACAATCTGCCACTGCCCCGATTTCAGATTACCGTTTGCCGCCACCGCCGGCGCGGCGCAATACCCGGCAACTACTAATGCTAAAGCGACCTTCGTCAGCCGCCGTTTTACTGTTGCTTGCATTCAGACTCTCCTTTTTCTCAAAATTCAGCGGCTGGCTGGTCAGCCACAACGCTGACGCTATTTCTGACTATACGTAACGCGTATGCCGTAACCCTGAACGCCATCTTCCACATTGGCGGCAAACTTCTGCGCCGCCTCTTTATTGGTTACTGGCAGAACAAGATCTTCATTTATGGTGTTGGCCAGCGCGCCGGTATGTCCGTTTGTACTCTGTCCGGTAAACTCCCACTGGTAGTCGTACAACGCCATCTATTCTTCCGTGAGCTGCTCGGACATCTGGAATACGCCGTCTTTATTTTTGTCGCGCCACAGCAGGAAACGGTAGGTGTTATTAACCGTAGGATGTTTATCTTCTTTGCCGATCAGGTTGACAGGGTTGGCGGCTTTGACCTGATAAATCACCGCATTCAGCGCACTCAGGTTGTCGCCGATAAAAGTGACATCAACGTAGTTACTGTCGCCATAGGCGTCTTCTTTCGCCTTCCAGCGGAAAGTGCCCGGCAGGGTGCTGGAAAGCGTCACCGTCCCCGCTTCTTTGTCACGGCTGGCAATAAACACGCAGGGGGTTTCCGTGGTGCAGGGCGTCTGGGCCAGGGTGACTTTTTTATCATTGCTGTCGTACAACACGGGCGTCATGGCATCGTCCACCAGTTCGTTACCATTGCGATCCGTGGAGTCGCCAAAGGAGTCGGTGATCAGGAGATCCATCACCACGCCGTCTTCGCCATCGGCCAGCGCGCTGGCTTCATGGCTGTGATCGCTACGATCGGTATCGGCAATGTTGTCGACGATCAGCTCAATTTTGCGATCCTGCTGAACGGTGATTTCCACCACACCGGAGTTCTGCTTATTGCCCTTTTCGTCTTCCAGCATCATGCGTACTTTCCAGGTGTTCAGGGCGGTGCGCTGCTCTTCGGCATCGGCGTTAACCCAGGCAGGAAGCACCAGATTCCAGCTGTTATTGTTGCCTTCGGTCAGCGCATCTGCTTTTACCACCGGCATCACCAGAGTACGGGCGGCGTTGTTTTTCGCCTGCCAGGAAGCAGAAATAATTTTGTAATGATGGTTAATCAGCGCGTTGACCGTCCACTTACATTTCTCCAGCCCCACCGCGGCCTCAGGCGTATCTTCAATCACGCATTCCGGGTGTTCGTCGGTGGCGTCGGCCTTCAGCCACAACGTGACGTCCAGCGGATCTTTCTCGCGGTATTCGAGAATGATGAAATTGTTACGATCGACAAAATCGGTGCGGCTGCCCATTAAAGAGTGCTGGATTTTAACGTTTTCCGGATCGAGTTGCGCCGCCAGCGGCGTTCCTATCTGGTAGTTCACAGTCGCTTTAACGCTAAAATCGTTATTATCGCCAGTACCGGCGTATATTCCAGCCCCAAGGTAACGGCATGAGGATCTTTTTGCAGATTATCGGTGCCAAACAGCGCCACTTCATCGCCGTAGTACTGTTCGTAAACTAATTTAGCGCCAAGCTGCGGATAAAAGGGCAGCCAGCTTTCCATGCGGATATCCCAACCGCGCGCAGGTCGTTCTTCATAAAAGTCGAAATCTTCGGAATCCTTCCAGTCAGAAAGAGGATGGTAATAGTTGCCGGAGAATTTCAGGTAATCCGTCCAGGCTTCGGTTCCCAGACCTAGTCGACGGTGACCGCGCGTAAAATCGTAGTCATAGAATGCGTTGCCGCCAAGCAGCCAGTTGCCGACGTTCTGGCGCACGCCAAGCCCAAAGTTACCAATGGTGCGGTCTTCTTTACGTTGGGCTGAGAGTTGGCTAAAAAGTAAGGTTTTTTCGTTATCATACCAGGGAACGAAATAATCCAGCGAACTGCCGTCCAGATCGCCGCCTTCGCCTACGGAGAGGCTGGTACGGATCTTGCCATAAGGTGACATTACGCCTTCAAGATATGACTGTGCTGATGAAGTGATTTGGTTTTGCAAATAGCTACGCGCCTGGGATTCCAGCGCTTCCGGGGTGAGATTATCAAAGCCCTGGGTGGCGGAATTAATAAAGTAGTCAGCGCCCTGTTCTTTAAAGGACTTTCCTTTATTTTCCTGTTCTTCTTTTTTCGCGGATTCGCTGGCTAAATCAGGCAGGGAGGAGTGGCTTTCATCGTTTGCAGGTACAGAGTTACCTGCGCCGGAAGCCGCAACTGATACTCCAGACACTAATAGCAAAACCAGAATGCGAATCCTTCGCACCATATGATATCCCTGTTGTTAAATAAACACGCTGCTATGAGACGATATTATATGGATGATTCATAGGGAATCATAACTAACAGGCCTAAATATATTCCTAAAAAGAAAAGTTTAATATGAAACAGACTTATAATATTGATATAATAAATAAAAAGAAAGATGTTATTTATTTTTAATATTGATTTTCGGGAATAATATTCCCTATAAATAGTTGAATCAATAAAAAGAATAAAATAACCGCCGGGCAGGATACTATGCTGATATTACGGGAGTATCGAATAACTCTTTTGCCCTTAGCCGGATAAGACGTCGGCGCCTCTGCTCTGCGGCGCAACGTCGACAGCGGTTTTATTGATCGGAAATGACGAAATTAACCCGTTTTTTTGAAATTAAACCATGACCGTTCTGGCAAAAATAGTCCACTGCGCCGCAGGCTTTCAAAACCTGTAACGGCTGGCGGCAGTCAGGACAAAGTGCCTGTAACGAGAAATCCTTAGCGCATGTCTCGCAATGGGCTGTATCGCCATTGCGCTCCAGCGCGTGATGGCAAACAGGGCAGATTATTTCCATAACATTCTCCTCAGGCGCGTGACTCGCTTTTACTTGAAAGGCCTGATAGCGCTGCGCTTATCAGGCCTGGAATATTACTGAAAAAGCATTACTTGCTTTTCTTGATATGCTTCATCAGACGCTTACGTTTGCGCATTTGCGTTGGCGTCAGTGTGTTACGCTTGTTCGCATACGGGTTCTCCCCTTCTTTAAACTGAATGCGAATCGGCGTACCCATCACTTCCAACGACTTGCGGAAGTAGTTCATCAGATAGCGCTTATAGGAGTCTGGCAGATCTTTTACCTGGTTGCCGTGAATAACCACAATCGGCGGGTTATAGCCGCCAGCGTGGGCATATTTCAGCTTCACACGGCGACCGCGCACCAGCGGCGGCTGATGATCTTCCACCGCCATCGTCATGATACGGGTCAGCATCGCAGTGCTCACCCGGCGAGTGGAACTGTCGTAAGCCTCGCGTACGGACTCAAACAGGTTCCCGACACCGCTGCCGTGCAGCGCAGAGATAAAGTGCACGCGGGCAAAATCAATAAAGCCCAGACGGAAATCCAGCGTCTCTTTCACCTGCTCTTTGACTTCCTGGCTCAGGCCATCCCATTTGTTGACTACGATAACGAGTGAGCGCCCACTATTGAGGATAAAGCCCAGCAGAGACAAATCCTGGTCAGAGATCCCCTCGCGCGCATCGATAACCAACAGTACGACGTTAGCGTCTTCAATCGCCTGCAACGTTTTAATCACCGAGAACTTTTCTACCGCATCGGTGATTTTTCCGCGCTTACGCACCCCCGCCGTGTCAATCAGCACATATTCCCGTTCGTCGCGTTCCATCGGGATATAAATACTGTCGCGAGTGGTGCCCGGCATGTCGTATACCACCACGCGCTCTTCACCGAGAATACGGTTAGTGAGTGTGGACTTACCTACGTTCGGGCGACCAACAATCGCCAGCTTTATCGGCAGGCTTTGCGGGTCAAAATCATCTTCCGGCGCTTCTTCGCCATTTTGTTCCGCCTCGAACTGCGCCCAGTATTCTGCGTCTTCATCCACCTCTTCCTGCGGCGCGACATCATCCATCCACGGCAGAAGCACATGTTCCAGCAGGCTCAATACGCCGCGACCATGTGAGGCGGCGATAGGGTAAATTTCGCCTAATCCCAGCGAGTAAAAATCGACAACCGCCTGATCGGGATCGAGACCATCCGTTTTATTCGCCACCAGGAAGGTCGGTTTTTCACGGGAACGCAGATGTTTGGCAATCGCTTCATCCGCCGGCATCAGGCCAGCGCGCGCATCAACCATGAATAACACCACATCCGCTTCTTCAATCGCCAGCAGCGACTGTTCCGCCATCCGCGTTTCGACGCCGTCTTCGGTGCCGTCAATACCGCCGGTGTCGATACAGATAAACTCGCGGCCTTCAACCTCCGCACGACCGTACTTACGGTCACGAGTCAGACCCGGGAAATCCGCAACCAGCGCATCTCGGGTGCGGGTCAGACGGTTAAATAGCGTGGATTTTCCGACGTTAGGGCGCCCGACAAGCGCGACCACAGGTACCATGTTTAAAGCCTCATTAAAAAAATCATCAGACAACGCGCGCATTTTGCGCCATTGTTAAAAACAGGAAAACGGCCCCTACACCAGGAGCCGTTTTTTAAAACGCACAACCGTGACGATTAACGCGTAATCGCGTAGACCGTACCGTCTTTGGCCTGGATGAGCAGTTTACCATCCGCCACCGTCGGTTCGGTCAGAAAACCGGAACTGTCTACTTTTTGTTGGGCCACAAAACGCCCGTCATCAACATTAATCCAGTGCAGATAACCTTCACTATCGCCGACGACTAAATCACCATTATACAGAACCGGGGAGGTCAGCAAACGGTGCAGCAGATCGCTTTGCGTCCACAGCGTTACGCCGCCGTCAGTGGTCAGCGCCAGCACGCGATCGTTCTGATCGACCAGGTAGATACGGTCGCCGTCGACGATAAAGTCATTGACCGAACCCAGCTCGCGTTTCCACATAATCTGACCACTGCGCAGATCCAGCGCCGTTAAGTTACCATTATACGCCAACGCGTAAACAACGCCGTTTACCACAACCGGCGTGGTATCAACGTCGCTCAGACGGTCAATTTCCGTTGGGCCAGTGGCCTGGGAGATACGCTGCTGCCAAATCATCTGCCCTTGTTGCATCAGCACGGCGCTGACGCGGCCATTATCACCACCAACGATAGCCGCGCCGAACGCGGTTGCCGGCGCAGATTCGCCGCGCAGCGACAGCGAAGGCATATCCAGGTTCACCGTCCATTTAATTGCGCCATCCGCCTGATTTAGCGCCTGCAACTGACCGTTGCTGGTATGGATAAGGACAATTCCATCACTGACAACCGGACGAGACAACGCTTCGCCTGCGACCTTCGTCTGCCATGCTGTGGTACCGTCGCTGGTATTCAGCGCATAAACCTCGGCCTTTTCACTGCCGATATAGACGTGACCGCCCGCGACAGTGACGCCGCCGGACAACAGCGCGGACGAACGAGAGAACCAGCCGTCTTTCTCGCCCAGATTCACAGACCAGATCTCTTTGCCATCATCCGCATTGAGCGCTTTTACCACGCCCGCGCGATCGGCTGCATAGACCACGTTATCTGCCATTACCGGATGAAGGTTAGAATAAAATTCACCAATTCCGTTACCGACAGAGGTGCTCCAGACCGTGGTCGGGGTAAACTGGTTTTCAACCTGCGGTAATGGAGACATCTTGACGACATCTTCTTCACCGCTAAACAGTGAACAGCCGCTGAGCAGGGTAACGGAAAGCAACCCTGGCAGAAGTAATTTACGCAATTGCATCGGGTCCCTCTCAGATGGACAAATTATTGATTTTCATCTGCATCATTTCGCTCAACGCCGGAGAAGCATCGCTATTGACGCCCGCTTCCCATGCGCTGCGCGCGCCTTTTTTATCACCCTTACTCAGCAACGCTTCGCCGCGCAAATCAGCGACAATGGCCGTCCATCCTTCGCCTTTAACGGCATCCAGAGTTTTCAGCGCAGCGTCAGCTTGCTTGAGCTGCAACTGAACGCGAGCGAGACGCAGATTAATCACCGCTTTGAGATTTTCATCGCTGGTGGCCGCCAACCCCTGCTGCAACTGGGCTTCGGCTTTTTTAAGTTCATTCTTATCCACAAACTGCTGCGCCAGTTCCATAGACGCCAGCGCACCATAGGTGTTTTTATTCTCAGCCGCGAATTTTTCAGCGGCGGGAATGCTATCCGGCTTATCGGCGCTTACCGCCGTCACCGCATTTTGATACGCCAGAGAAGCAGCACGCGCGGACTCCGTCTGATGGCTGCTCCAGTAACGCCAGCCAACCAGCGCGCCAACCCCTAAAATCACTCCGACAGCCAGCGCTTTGCCGTTTTCGGCAAAGAAGCGTTTAATCGCATCCACCTGGTCGTGTTCGTTCTCGTAAATTTCCACGCTGTCCTTCTCCTTAGCCCAATAAAGTGCGCAAATGCGCGGCGACGCTGTCCTGCGCCACTGCCGTTTGCTCACCGGAGCGCAAATCCTTCACTACAACAGTCCCATCGGCGACTTCAGATTCGCCAAGAACCAGTGCAATACGGGCGCCCCACTTATCGGCGCGGGCAAACTGTTTCTTAAAGTTGCCGCCGCCGTGGTTTGTCATTAGCTTCACGCCTGGCATTTCATCGCGCAGCCGCTCCGCCAGCGTCATTGCCGCAGACTGCGTTTGTGCGCCGGCAGCTACCAGGTATATATCGACAACAGGAGAGGCAATAAATTCCGGATTAACTGCCTGAACTAACAAAACAAGTCGTTCCAGGCCCATCGCAAAGCCCACTGCCGGGGTAGCGCGACCGCCCAGTTGTTCCACCAGACCATCATAACGACCACCCGCACAGACGGTACCCTGTGACCCCAGACTGTTTGTTACCCATTCAAATACAGTGCGGTTGTAGTAATCCAGACCGCGTACCAGACGCTGGTTGACGGTGTAGGCAATCCCCGCCGCGTCCAGCAATTTACACAGACCGGTAAAGTGCTCGCGTGAATCGTCATCAAGATAGTCGCCGAGAACAGGCGCGTCGTTGAGCAGCGCCTGCACGTCCGGATTTTTTGAATCCAGCACGCGCAGCGGATTGGTATACATGCGGCGTTTGCAGTCTTCGTCCAGCGTCTCTTGATGCTGTTCGAGGAACGCGACCAGCGCATCGCGATAGTTCGCACGCGCCTCTAAGGAACCAATAGAGTTCAGCTCCAGGCTAACGTGTTCAGAGATGCCCAGCGCGCGCCACCAGCGTGCGGTCAGCATAATCAGTTCCGCGTCGATATCCGGGCCTTGTAAGCCAAAGACTTCGGCGCCTAGCTGATGGAACTGACGGTAGCGGCCTTTTTGCGGACGCTCATGACGGAACATCGGCCCGATATACCACAAACGCTGTTCCTGATTGTACAGGAGACCATGTTCGATGCCGGCGCGTACACAGCCCGCCGTACCTTCAGGGCGCAATGTCAGGCTATCGCCGTTGCGATCCTCAAAGGTGTACATCTCTTTTTCAACCACGTCAGTAACTTCACCGATCGCGCGTTTGAATAACGGGGTCTGCTCTACAATCGGCAAGCGGATTTCACTGTAACCGTAGCTGCCGAGCACGTTTTTGAGTGTGCCTTCAATGCGCTGCCAGATGGCGGTTTCGCCAGGCAGATAATCGTTCATGCCGCGAATGGCTTGAATGTTTTTTGCCACGTTTATTCTCTTTCTGAATATAAAAATGAACCCTCAGCGCTTCCCCGAACGAACCGGGAGCCATGCGGGTTCAATCATACACGGGAAGCGCGCCGCTTCCCATCACGTTCTTATTTTTCAACCTGCAGCACGTCAATCCGACGCGCTTCATCAAGTTGACTTGCTTTCGCGCGAATACGGGATTCAAGCTGCGCGATCATATCGTCGTTATCGAGTCTGTCCTTACGCACGCCGTCTTCATACAGGCCGCTTTTCTTATTGCCGCCCGTCACACCCAGCGTCGATACCAGCGCTTCGCCCGGCCCGTTCACTACGCAACCGATGATCGAGACGTCCATCGGGGTGATGATATCTTCCAGACGCTGCTCCAGCGCGTTCACCGTGCCTATAACGTCGAACTCCTGACGAGAACAGGTCGGGCAGGCGATGAAATTGATGCCGCGCGCGCGAATGCGCAGCGACTTCAGGATATCGAAACCGACTTTGATCTCTTCCACCGGGTCGGCCGCCAACGATACGCGCAGCGTGTCGCCGATGCCTTCCGATAACAGCAGACCTAAACCGATCGCCGACTTAACCGCCCCGCTACGCGCGCCGCCCGCTTCGGTGATCCCCAGATGCAGCGGCTGATCGATCTGTTTAGCCAACAAACGATAAGACTCAACGGCAAGGAATACATCGGATGCTTTTACGCTCACTTTGAACTGATCAAAGTTGAGACGATCGAGATGATCCACATGGCGCATGGCTGATTCCAGCAGCGCCTGCGGCGTCGGCTCACCGTATTTTTCCTGCAGATCTTTTTCCAGCGATCCGGCATTTACGCCGATACGGATAGGGATGTTTTTGTCGCGCGCGCAGTCCACCACCATGCGAATACGTTCTTCGTTACCGATATTGCCGGGGTTGATACGCAAGCAGTCAACGCCGTATTCCGCTACTTTCAGCGCAATGCGGTAGTCGAAGTGAATATCGGCAACCAGCGGGACGTTAACCTGCTGTTTGATAAGCTTGAACGCTTCGGCGGCGTCCATGGTCGGTACAGAAACACGAACAATATCTGCGCCAACGCGCTCCAGCGCTTTGATCTGATTAACCGTCGCTTCCACGTCAGTGGTACGCGTGTTAGTCATCGACTGGACGGCGATAGGGGCGCCATCGCCAATCGGCACATTCCCAACGTAAATACGTGTCGATTTTCTACGTTGAATCGGAGCCTGGTTATGCATGAAAAATCTCCCGCGTTACCCGTCTGTTACTGCGCCGGTGTCGGTTCGGCATTAAGGGTCAGACGCGCAACCTGATTAGTTCTGATAAAGCGGCTCAGATCGACAGGTTTTCCTTGATACTGGATCTGCACCGCGGCCGGCGCGCCAATTTTAAGTTTATAAGGCGCCTGACCGGTTAGGTTTAAATTGCCATCTTTACGCTGCATACCGCTAAACAGTTTTTTACCCGTGGCGTCAGTGACTTCGAGCCAACAGTCAGCGGTAAAATTCATCACCAGCGCGTTCGGATCGGCAGCAGGCGCCGCTACGCCAGCCTGACTGGTCGGCAGCGCGGACGGCGTTTCCGTTGCCGCTGGCGCGGCAGATGTCGCAGCCGTATCGACATTCGCCTGCGAAGGCGCGACTACCGTATTTTGCGTCGCCGCCGCCGTTGGCGCTGGCGTTTGCGTCGCTGCCGTCGAATCAACCGGCGTCGCAGGAGCCGGAGCCGTTTGCGCTGGCGTCGTATCCTGGCTTGTCGCGGCACCGGTGTCCAGCGGTACGCTTTGGCCGCTGTCTTTATCTGCGTTCAGTTCAGCCGTGCTTTGATCGGCCATTGTCGTGATCTCTTCCTGCTGCGCCTTATGGTTCTGCCACCACCAGGCGCCGGTCAGCCCTACGACCACAAACAGTACCAGCCAGGTAAAAGACATTAACCAGCCGTCGCGTTTTTTACGACGCTTTCCTAATGAGAAACTCTGCATCGGGGCGACTTTAGCGGCGCGCAGCGGAGCTTGTTTTTCCAGCCCCGGCAGCAGTTCCTCTTCTGGAACATGCACCAGACGCGCATATGAGCGGATATATCCGCGCAGGAAGGTTGAAGCAAGATCGGACGGCGCCTTATCTTCTTCAATATCGCGTACCGTAGAAACCTTCAGGCAAAGTCGCTCAGCGACAGCCTGCTGGCTGAGTCCGAGTTGTTCACGGGCATTGCGCAGACGAACGCCGGTGGTTTGTGCTTCATTTTGGTCGTGCGTGGCTTCAGTATTCATTCGCTACAGCTACAGGTACGTGTAAATTAGGATTCAGGCGCCGACGAGCCGTAATGCCCGCCCACACCGCGAAACATCAGGTTAGTTAACCTTAGTCAGACAGTATAAGCCTGTCAGGCCGCAGATGACAAAACCGCTAAGACACAAGGCTAAACTCTTGTTGCACCATTACATACTGCCTTAAAGTCGACAAAAACGCACCGTTATTATTGACCAGACAAGTACAACGCCAGACATTATTCAACTGACATTGCGCCACGGTATAATGAATGCCCAGTGGCACAACTGCTATCAAATAGCCTTGATGTCAATCACCTCTCCCTGCATACGCTTACGCAGGGTACGTTTAGTACGGTCAATCACATCGCCTGCCAACTGTCCGCATGCCGCATCAATGTCATCGCCACGCGTCTTGCGTACGATGGTCGTGAAACCATAACTCATCAAAACTTTAGAAAAACGATCGATACGGCTGTTAGAGCTGCGGCCATACGGCGCGCCAGGGAACGGGTTCCACGGAATCAGATTAATCTTACAAGGCGTCTCTTTTAATAGCTCCGCCAGTTGATGCGCGTGTTCAGTGCCGTCGTTGACGTGGTCAAGCATCACGTATTCAATCGTCACGCGCCCCTGATTGGCGTTGGATTTCTCCAGATAGCGGCGAACCGCGCCCAGGAACGTTTCGATATTATATTTTTTGTTGATCGGGACGATTTCGTCGCGAATAGTGTCATTCGGTGCATGGAGCGAGATTGCCAGCGCAACGTCAATCATATCGCCCAGTTTATCCAGCGCAGGCACTACGCCGGACGTTGAGAGCGTGACACGACGTTTGGACAGGCCGAAACCAAAGTCATCGAGCATAATTTCCATCGCCGGTACGACATTGGTCAGGTTAAGCAATGGCTCGCCCATCCCCATCATGACCACGTTGGTGATCGGACGCTGGCCGGTGACTTTGGCCGCGCCGACGATTTTCGCCGCACGCCAGACCTGACCGATAATTTCCGATACGCGCAGGTTGCGGTTAAAGCCCTGCTGCGCAGTTGAACAAAACTTGCACTCCAGCGCGCATCCTACCTGTGAAGAAACACACAGCGTAGCGCGGTCGTCCTCCGGGATGTAGACCGTTTCAACGCGCTGATCGCCGACAGCAATCGCCCACTTGATGGTGCCGTCTGAAGAACGCTGCTCTTCAACGACCTCCGGCGCGCGAATTTCCGCGACCTCTTTTAATTTGCCGCGCAACACTTTGTTGATGTCGGTCATCTCATCAAAATTATCGCAGCAATAGTGATACATCCATTTCATCACCTGATCGGCGCGGAAAGGTTTTTCACCTAAGTTTTTAAAAAACTCGCGCATCTGCTGACGGTTTAGATCCAGCAGGTTGATTTTTGTTTCGTTGTTAAGAACTACCGGGGTACTGCTTTCAGGTGTGACAATTTGTTCAGACATATGCTATTCCGGCCTCGTTATTACACGTTATGGCCCCTGGAGGGTTGAAAAAAGAAACGCCCCGGTAAGCTTACTGCTCGTCCGGGGGCGCTGCATTGTACAAATTCTGGCGTAAGGATGCCACGTCTGCACGCGGCATTAGCAAAAATAATATTTGAACCGATAATTTATCGCCAACGCATTTACAGCGTGAAAGACGAAGGAGATTAACGGGTGCGTGGGCACACTTCGCCTTCACCGAAGAAAAAGGCGATTTCGCGCTGCGCGGATTCCAGCGAATCCGAACCGTGGGTGCCGTTTTCAGTTAAGCTATCAGCGTAGTCGGCGCGCAGCGTACCCGCCAACGCGTTCGCCGGATTGGTGGCGCCAAGCAGATCGCGGTGACGCTGTACCGCATTTTCACTTTCCAGCACGGATACCACGATAGGGCCAGAGGTCATGAACTCCACCAGACCGTCAAAGAACGGTTTGCCGTCGTGCTCAGCATAGAAGCCGCGCGCCTGCTCAACGGTCAGGTGCAGCATTTTAGTGCCAACAATTTTGAACCCTGCAGCTTCAAAGCGCGCAAAGATGCTGCCAATAACGTTTTTTGCCACCGCGTTGGGTTTAATGATGGAAAAAGTCCGTTCAATAGCCATGTTTACCTCTGAAATATGTTCTGTTGTTATGTCAGGCGCGGATTATAAAGAGCATCCCATCAATTGCCTATGGATATAGGTAACATTTTTTTAAAATAAAATGAGCATTAGCAACAAAAGTTAAAGGCGCACAGCAAACTCAGCGGACTGACACAGCACGCAGTGCGTGTGTTCAGGCGTGAGAGCATGGAAAGTACGTTTGCAGCTTTCGCAGGTGAGCGTATACGCCGCACTATGCCGCGTTGGGGCGGGTTCCACGTCAAACCGTAACCGCAATGCCTGATGCGGACATACCGCCGCACAGCCGCCGCATCCCGTACAATGCGCCGCCGCTATCGTCAGCGTGTCGTCGTCAAACTGGATAACGTTTTCCGGGCAGCTTCGCCAGCAGGCGCCGCACATCCTGCACTCTTGCGGACTGATTTCGGGTACGCATTCGCTGAACGCGGAAAACGCCTGTCTGAGACGCCGTTTCCCCGGCTCGACGGCGCACGGGGTAATGGCGTCGCGCGGAACATGAAACAGAGTGCGCCGCGAGGCATTAATTTCCGCGCCGACAACGTGTTTGAAAGACCAGCCCGGCTCGCCGTAGCGGCGCAGCGCTAAATTTAGCCCCGCCAACGCCATCAGCCACTGCGCCGATCGCTCCACCGCAATATCAATAAAGCGAATACCGTACTGGCTGTGCCAGAGAAGCAGTTCATCGACCGTTGGCGCCTGTAGCGAAAACGGCCCCACCAACGTATCCCCCTGCACAAAGCGTTTAACCGGTTTGATATCGGTAATGGCGTCAACAGGACAGACAAACAGACAGTCGCCACAGGCTATGCAGCGCGTCGTATCTATGCTGACCTGCCCCTGCGCCAGCGAAAACGCCTGCGCCGGACAAACATCGGCGCAAGCGCGGCAGGAAGAAAAACGAAAACGACGACGGACGCAGGCCTGCGTCACGTCTACCGCCGGATCGATCGTCAGGTTAACCATCAGCCAATACTAAAGAAGACGTAGCGCAGCATAATCTCGCCGAGAAGCAGCAATACGCTGCCCGCCATCAGAGTCCCTCTGGCGTTTCGCAGACCGCCTGCGGCAAAGCAGAGCATTCCCGCCGCTGAGACACACCAGCCGAGAAGATAGACGTCACGCAACTGCGCCAGCGCCTGTAGCGGATGATGCGGGAAAGTGACGACCGTCGTATCCACCGCATTAATATCCGCCAGCCATAGCGGCTGCATGATCAGACGAATCAACACCATCAGTGCGACCACCACCACAGCGCAGCGCATTGCGGCGCCAGCGTTGCGCAGATAAGCCAGCGCAATGACTACCGAGCCGATAATGCCTGACGTGCCAAAGAACAGCGCCAGCGTGTTGCTATGCTGCCAGGTCGCCACCGAGGCATGGATATAAACCTGCGCCATGCAGAATACATCCACCAGCCCGAACGCTGCCGCCAGCGCCAGCAGCGGCTGCCAGCCTGGCTTTCGGAAAAACAGCAGCACAACCCCCAGTCCCAGCGCCGCCAGATAAAGGCTGGCAAAGACGATTTCGCGACTCAGCCACGAACTGGCGACATGACGTAACGCATTTAGCGCGTTCAGGGGATAGCCCATGTGCAGCGCTGAAGCAAGCAGCCCCACGCAGGCCAGTACAAACGCCCCCGCCATCGCGGGAAGCGCGCCACGTGCAGGCACGCGTCCCTCTACGGCGTACTGGCGGCCCAACGCCAGCCACAGAGTCACACCCACAGACCCTTGCAAACAGAGCGTAAAAATCAGCAGCGGTAACTCATGCATGGCGTTTACCCTCTTTTTCTGCGCCCTGATGCGCTTTGACAACCAGATTAGGTTTGGTTATGGATGAATCTGGCAGCCCGTTAACGTCGCATACGCTATCGTACTTCGCGCGCAGTTCATCAATCGGGCCAAACTTGATGGCCTCCAGCGGACAGGTCGCGACGCAGACGGGCAGTTCACCTTTCGCCAGTAAATCAACGCACATGTCGCACTTGGACATTTGGCTGGTCTGCTCGTTAAGCTGCGGCGCGTCGTAAGGGCAGGACCAGGCGCAATAGCCACAGCCGACGCATTTGTCGGTATCAACGCGCACGATGCCGTCGCCCGGGCGTTTATGCATAGCGGTAGTCGGGCAATTTTTGGTGCAGACAGGGTCCGCACAGTGGTTGCAGGAAATGGAAAGCGTATAAGCAAATACGTTATTGCTGACCCCGCCCTGCCCGGTCGGGATGAAACTTCCGCCCTTGACTTCATAGACGCGGCGGAAACGACGGCCTACTTCCAGATTGTTTTTGTCTTTGCAGGCCACCTGGCAGGCTTTACAACCGGAGCAGCGTGAGGAGTCGATGAAAAATCCCAGTTGTTTATCGCTCACCGGCGGGTAATGTGTAAACTGACTCATGCTTTAGCCACCTCCACCAGCATGGTTTGATGTGAATTTCCCTTTGCCAGCGCGGTAATACGGGCCGAGCTGAGGACGTTCGCACAGCCGCCTTTATCAATACCGTTCTCATCCGGCTGCCACCAGGCGCCGGCCTGCATCGCGACAACGCCGGGAATAATGCGCGGCGTCACTTCCGCCGGGATTTCGCAAATCCCGCGTGAGTTATGAATACGCACCATGTCGCCATGCGTAATGCCGCGCGTTTGCGCATCCTGCGGGTTGATCCACAATGTCTGCTGCTGCACTTCAATCAGCCACGGGTTAGCGTATTGCGTTGAGTTGGCGCGGTTTTTTCCTTTCCACGTAATTAACTGGAGCGGAAAATCTTTCACCAGCGCATCCTCCGGGCCTTCATGCGCGGGAACGTAGTGCGACAACGCCGGGATTTCCGGATGCTGCATGTCGTACAGGCGCTTCGAGAAGATCTCTATTTTCCCTGACGGCGTCGGGAACGGATGATTGTCCGGATCGCGAATATTGTCTTCAAAGGCGATAAATGGCGCGCTTTTGAACAGATGCTGACGGGTCTTTTGCAGCGTGGCGAAATCCGGCAGATTTTCGTCCGGCATCGCCAGACGCGTCTGTTCCCAGATGTGTTCAATCCACGCTTTCTCATCGCGCCCCTGGCTAAATTCATTCTCAATGCCTAATTTCGCCGCCACCTCACGTAGCCAGTCGTAGTCGGAGCGCCGCTCAAATTCAGGCTCAATCAGTTTTTCAGAGAGTATCAGGTAGCTTGCCGTGCCCCAGGTTTCACCGATGTTCCAGCGTTCCATAAAGCTGGTTTCCGGCAGCAGTAGATCAGCGTATTTCGCGCTCGGCGTCATAAACAGATCGCTGGCGACAATAAACTGGATCTTTGATTCATCCTCCAGTACGCGTACCGCCTGGTGCAGATCGGGGTTCTGATTCGCCAGATAGTTCCCGGCCAGCGAGAACAGAATACGGATGTTACTGTCCAGCTTATCGGCATCTTTCAGCCCCATATCCGGCGTCACTTTGCTGGCGTCGTCTGCGGCCTGCACCCAGTTCATCGCCGAAATTTTGGCTTTTACCGGGTTATCCGGCATCTCCGGACCCGCGGCGAATTTACGGTTAGCGCAGCCGCCGTAACCCGCAGCCCAACCGCCTTTGATGCCGACATTACCGGTAATGGTCGCCAGTAGGGTCGAGCCGCGCGCGGTGCGCTCGCCGCAGTTGTGGCGCTGTGGTCCCCACCCCTGAATCAACGCGGCGGGTTTGGTATTCGCGTAATCACGCGCTAACTGGCGAATGGTTTGCGCCGGGCACATGGGTGATCTTTTCCGCCCACTCGGGGGACTTAACGACACCGTCTTTGGCGCCGGTCAGATACGCCACCAGCGATTCGTTAGCCGGTACGCCTTCCGGCATTGAGTCTTCATCAAAACCGATAGCGTAGCGCGCAATAAATGCGCGATCGTGCAGATTCTCGCTGATGATGACGTACATCATCGCGTCCATCAGCGCATTGTCGGTGGTGGGCAGCAGCGGGATCCACTGATCCGCCAGCGACGAAACGGTGTCGGAATAGCGCGGATCGACCACGATAAACCGCGTACCGTTCTGCTTCATCTTCTGCAAGAAATAGTTGGTATGACCAAAAATGGTCTCCGTCGGGTTATGGCCCCACAGAATCACCAGTTTGGTCTCCAAAAGTGTATCCAGGAACTGCCGCTGGCGGCAATGCCGTAAGTATAAGGCGTCGCGGCCGCCGTGTTGCCCATACTCACAGAATGGTAGCTTTCGAGATAGCCGCCGGTCAGATTCAGCAGGCGACGCGCCATTTTATCGCCGGAAAAGGTGCCGCCGGAAACGGCGGTGCCAACATGAACATAGCGCGAAGCCGGGCCATATTTTTCAGTAATCGATTTTAAATTATCGGCGATTAAGGTTGTCGCTTCATCCCAGGAAATTCGCTCGAATTTTCCTTCACCGCGTTTTCCTACGCGCTTCATGGGATATTTAAGTCTGTCAGGATGATAAACAAATTTACGGTATGCGCGTCCACGAACACAGGCACGCATCACCGGCATTTGCGCATCCAGCGCATTATCCGGTCGCGTTGAAATTCGCGTCACGATACCGTCACTAACATGCGCCCGAATATCGCATTTGCCCCCGCAGTCAAAAGTGCTGCATGTCTGAACGACTTTTTCCGCAGGCCTGTTTTCAGTTGCCGTCACAGCGCGCGCCTGAGCGGTAGCTGGCGAGGAGACAAACGGTAACGCAATAAGCGCGGAGCTGGCCTGGATAAAATGGCGGCGAGAAATAGCGGGCTGTTCGCCATTTCCCTGGCTTTTTATATTTTTCATGATCCGACTCGTCAAATAAAAACCCATTCTCACGTTTTTAAGTGTTAGATCTCTTGATATTTATCAAGCTCCCTCATTAAGGGTAATTCTGGAAAAAATTAATAATTCTCATTAACTTTAAATTAAATGAAATTCATAATTTATTCTGAAGAGTTGTTAACGTATTAATTCAAAATTAACCGCTGCAACCTGACCGGACTCATCCATTACGACAAGTTGATAACGTCCAGCGATATTGAGTAATAAAGAAAGGCGATTATTTTCGCCATTAACAGGTTTGCCATTTAAAAACCGCCAGCGACGCCCTTTACCGCCGGTAGTCGAGACGGGCAGCGTGACGTTTTCCTGGCCTGGCAATTGCCTGATCACCGCGCCATCTCTCACTCCTGACAGCATTAACGGCGCGGCATCATTGCCCTGTAGCGGCGGACAGCGGTCGGACGCCGCGGGCAAGCGGGCGCTACGTCTTTCCGCAGGCGGCAGCCACGGCTCCAGCGGCCGCGGCCAGACGATAAACGTATGCGCACGCGCCTGCGGACAGTCGGCAGCGACACGCCGCCCCGTATCATCCAGCCAGACCGGGAAACGAATACCGTTGATGTCTTCCTGCTCAGGTAACAGCAGCGTGGGCGGCTGGCTGTCGTCAAGCAGCCATGTCGCCAGTCGGCGGCGACAGTTGCTGTCTCCGGCAGGCAGAGTCTGTCCGCCCGGCCAGCAAATGACGCCGCGGCTTACCGTCTGCGGACGCGGATCTTCCGGCAGGCGTCCCGTATGCGCCAGTAACAGATTATTGACCTGGTTAAGCAATGGCACCGCGCTGGCAAAACCAAATTGCCCCACCACAGGCGTGCCGTCGGGTCTGCCTGTCCAGATGCCGATGATATAGCGCGCGTTAACGCCAATAGCCCACGCATCGCGATAGCCGTAGCTGGTGCCGGTTTTCCACGCCAACGGCACAATGCGCGGCAGCGCGTTATCCGGCAAGGGTTGCGCTTCATCCGCCATAATCCGTCGAATGATCCACGCCGCTCCCGGCGACATTAATGGTCTTTCCGACAGCGGATCGTCCGGCTGTAACCGTAGTTTCGCCGCTTTCCCATGACGAGCGAATGCGCTGTATGCCGCCGCCATCTCGTCAAGCCGCGCGCCCGCGCCGCCCAGAATCAGTGAAAGATTGGGCGCCGCGCCAGCAGGCAAATATAGCGGCAGGCCGACGTTACGCAGTTTTGCCGCAAATCGTTTCGGCCCATAGGCTTCAAGCACCTGAACGGCAGGCAGATTCAGCGAGCGTACCAGCGCGCCGCTCATGCTGACCGGGCCGTGAAATCCGCTGTCGAAGTTTCCCGGGCGGTAATCTCCGGTACGGCGCGGAACGTCCTGTAATAATGATGCGGGATGGATCAAGCCGTCATCCAGCGCCAGACCATACACAAAGGGTTTGAGTACCGATCCCGGCGATCGGATCGCCGTTACCATGTCGACATGACCAAAACGGCTGTCGTCATTAAGGTCTACCGATCCTACCCAGCCGCGCACGCTCATATCGGTATGATCGACGACGATCATCGCCAATGAACTGCGTGCAGGCAACCGCCCTTTCCATGCCCGCGCCAGATCTTCCAGTTGCCGCTGCAACCCGGCGTCCAGCGTGGTCACAATTTTGTCGCTCCGGCTTTTACTCAACATCATTCGGGCAAAAAGCGGCGCCAGTTGCGGCATTTGACGCGGCGCCAGCCAGACCGGCTCTTCACGCGACTCGCGTACCGTTTCGGCAGGCCAGACGCCCTGCTCCGCCATCCGATCCAGCACTTTATTCCGTGCCGCTTCGGCTCTCGCAGGCCATCGGTCGGGGCGTAACCGGCTCGGCGCCTGCGGCAATACGGCCAGCAGCGCCGCGTCAGCGTAGCTCAGGCGCGCGGGCGGCTTGCCGAAGTAGGCCCAGCTTGCAGCGCCAATACCCTGTAGCGTGCCGCCGAACGGCGCGCGGTTCAGGTACAGCGTCAGGATATCGCGCTTGGACAAATGCCATTCAAGCTGGAGGGCGCGCCAAAGCTGGCGGATTTTACCGCCGAACGTGCGCGAATGCGGGTCCAGCAGTCTCGCCACCTGCATAGTCAGCGTACTGCCGCCGGAAATAACGCGCCCGGCGGTAAGATCCTGCCATGCCGCGCGCGCGACGGAGAAAGGGTTAACGCCAGGGTGCCGCCAGAACCAGCGATCTTCGTAATTGATTAAGGCCTCCAGGTAGCGGGGAGAGACCTCTTCAATCGTCACCGGATAACGCCAGATCCCCCCGGCGTCGGCAAAGCGCCACAGCGGCGTACCGTCATGGGCTACCACGACCCGCGCAGGATGGACCTCATTGAGCGGCAGCGGCCAGAGTTTATCCGCCGCCCATAACGCCAGGAAAATAAAAAGCGGCGCGCCCGCCAGCCACAGCCAGCGGCCACGTTTACCACGCCAACCGTTCATTTAAGGCGTCACAATCAGCAGCCCCTCGCTCGCGCCGGTTGCCCGCCACTGAGGCGCGTACATCGATTCCACCTGCGGTTGCGCAAGCTGGTACGTCCCCGGCGTTACCGCGCGCGCCAGGTAGACCAGCGTCACGAGCTGGCCCTCATTGACGACGACGGCAGCCACAAATCGATCGTCGCGGAATTCCATATACTGAATATCCGCCTGCTGCATCTGATTAAGCAGATTTTGCACTTCGCTACCGCTTTCCGGCAGGCTGGCGCTGCTGTCAGCCAGATTCTGGTTTTCCAGCTCCAGCCCGGCCGGGAGCAGGTCCACCACCAGCGCATCCGGCACATTGCGATCGGCCACTACCGTTAACCAGACCAGCACCAGTTCGCCGCTACGCAACGAGGACAGCGATTTGCGCTGACCATCGGTCCCCAGTATTTGTCGTTCAATCTGCAAAACGTTGCTGGCAGGCTCAGGCGCAGATGAGGGATAGCCGCTGCTATCCAGACGCAGCCATAGCGGCTGGCTACCGGTGTTCGTCACCTCAAGGGCGGCCAGCTGGTCAGCATCCAGATTACGGGTCAGCGCCTTGTCGCCCGCCAGCGGCTGCGCCTCTAAAGAGGTCTGCGCCTGCCAGGCGCCCGCGCTGGCCTGTCGCGAATGCGCGGCGAGGAACAAGGCATTGTTCTCCTGGGTAGAGAGCCAGCGCTGACCGAAGGCCTGCTCAGAAAGCGAGCTTAATAGCGCGTTTTGCGCGTCCGGTCTGAGGTTGTTCTCTTCCAGTAGCGACAACATCAGAGCGTTATCGCGCAGAGAACTACCGTAATCCGCTATCCATTGCCGTTCGTCCTGACGCGGCGTATTCAGAGCCAGCGTAATGGCCTCTTCGCCACGTCTGGCATCGCCCATCGTGTTTAACGCGATGCCCAATTGCATCAGCGGCAGTCCTGAAGCCGCCTGACTACGGCGCTCCCAGATTTCGCGCAGCGCGCCGAGCGGCGCTTTCTGCTGACGCGCCAGTACCAGCGCGGCGTAAGCCTGAGCGGCAAAAGTACTGGCCTGGGTATTATCGCTATAACGAATCAGCATCGTGCCGGGATCCTGCAGATAGCGCAGCAGTCGCTCATTGCCCCGGTTAATGGCCTCCGGCAGGACGCTATATCCCTGCTCGCCCGCGCGAATGAGGAAATCCATCGCGTAGGCCGTTAGCCAGGGCTCTTCCGCCCCATTTTCATCCCATAGCGCAAAACCGCCGTTATCACGCTGCATCTGTAGTATCCGGGAGATGCCGATATCCACCGCGGCGCGCCGTTTTTCATCGCTATCGCCGGTAATACCGAGCGTCTGCAATTGAGCGGCATTGGTGTACAGCGCCGGGAATAACCCGCTGGCGGTTTGTTCCAGGCACCCGTACGGATATGCTTTCAGCTCGCGAATGTAGCGCGCCAGATTGAGCGGCGGTTTTCCGCTTAACAGCAGTTGTCCCTGCAACGTGGCTGGCGAGACGTTTGCCAGATGCTGCTCTGGTACATGCCAGCTCTCTCCCGGCGCCAGCGCAATGCCGCTATTTACCGTTTGGGCAGGCCAGGCCGGACGCACGCCGATTTGCCACTGCTTATGCTGCGCGCCGAGGGTTTCTCCCGGCAGATTCAGACCGCTAATGGTCGCCTGGATTTCGCCTTCGCCAAAACCTTCCAACGCGCGTACCGGAACGAATAAGGTGGTGCGCACGCCCGGCGCCAGGTTGACCAGTTGCGGCTGCTGGCTAAGCAGTTCCAGTAACCCACTGGCGGCGAGCGCAATATTCAGCGTCTGCGGACGCTCGGTCAGATTGGTGACATCCAGCACCAGTCGCGAAACATCCCCTCCCGCCAGAAAACGCGGCATATTCAGCTCGGCAATCACTGGCGCGGCGACAACGACTTTGCTTTCGCCGCGACCAAAATCGTCCGCTGTCCATGCCTGCGCCATAACCCGCAGTTCGCCGTTAAAGTCGCCAATCGGCAGCGTTACGACCCCTTCGCCCTGCTCATTGAGCGTGATCGGCTGCGCCTGCTGCGCGATGATATTGACATGGTTTACCGGCGGTTTTCCGCCGCGCTTAAGGGCGTCGCCATCGCCGCCAAAACGCAACGCCGCCAGCCGCCCCTGCCCTTCAATGACCTGGCCGTAAATATCGTAGATATCCGCACCGTAGCGTTTTTGACCGAAGAACGCCTGCCACGGGTCCGGCGTCGCGTAATCGGTGATATTCAATACGCCGCTATCGACCGCGGAAACCAGCACGTTGATCTGTTTTGGCATTTCGCCGTGTTTAACGCTGGCTTTCACCCTGACGGTGAGCGGCTGATTCGGGCGCATTTTAGCCGGGCTTTCCAGCGCCAGATCGAGGCGGCGGTTTTCATCCCCCAGCGGTAGGTGTAGTAACCCCACGGCGCGTTTTGGCGTCGCGGAACGAGATTTATCGCCGGGACGCACCACCAGCGTACTGAGATAGAGATCGTGGCGATTCCAGGTTTTATCCACCGGAATCGTGAGCTCCAGCCCCTGCGCCGGCACGTCGATCGCCTGCCACCACAGCGGACCATCGCTGGACTCCACCATGGCATAACCTTTACCGGCGACCGGCGCGGCGATATGCAATTTCATGGTGTCGCCTGGACGATAATTCGCTTTATCCAGTTTGAGGGTGACGCGATCCGGACGCGCCGCGCCGCTACCGTCGCTGTTATCCTGCCAGCTATAGCCGGCCCAGAAACGAACGCTGCTGACCGTCTCATTCGGCGCTTTGACCTCCAGACGGTACGCGCCCCATTCCACCGGGAAGCTGACTTTTCCGGTTTCATCCGCGTTCAGATTCAGCGTCTGCTCGCCCTCCACCAGATCTTTTTGATCAAACTGCGACTGCCAGCCTTCGCTTTCCGACCAGTTCCAGTAATAGTCGCGACGCTCGCGGATGAGCCGCACCTGTAAACCGGACACCGCTTTTTTCTCGCCCTGCGCGTTGGCGTAAACAATATCGAATGCGGCGTTGCTGTCTTCGTCGACAATCGGTTGATTAACGGTGGTATCCGTACGGTAGTCGTATACCGCTTTGGCGGCGAACTGTGGACGAATTCCCGGTAACGTATCGGCAGGCCAAATCGCCTGCTCTACGCGACGAGTGACCGGACGACCGCCAGACTCCAGCAGGCTGGCCTGTAGAATTACCTGCAGCGGCGAATGCGCTTCTTGCCACTGGCTGGCAGCACTCACTTCACCACGTCCGCCTTTATCCAACGTCAGTTGAACTTCGTCCAGGCTGCGCGAAAGATTCTCTTCGGCAATATTGCCGAACTGGAAGCCAGGCAACGCCGCGACAGCGTCGCGCAGCGGACGCAGGAAAAGTTGCCCTTGCAGGGTATTGCCGTTAGCAGGGGCGCCATACAAGTAATAGCCGACAACGGAGAATTTCACCTCATCCGCAGGCGCCAGCGGCGTTTTTTGCGCCGTCAGGTTGAGCGCCATCCGCTCCGGCATAAAGTCTTCCACGTGGAAATCCCAACTCCGCAGCAAATTATCGCCGGTGTTGGCGCGGACATGCCACAAGCCGGTCGGCGCGTTGATATCCAGCGGATAATTCAAACGGTATAGCCCGTTTTCCGGCTGGCTGACAACGGTACGCATCACCTGTCCATCTGGTTTTACCACTTCCAGCTTAACGGGTTGATCGGGCAGCGTTTTACCGTCGCTATCGCGCAGTAATCCGTTGAGGATAACCGTTTCGCCCGGTCGGTAGAGATCGCGCGGGCCGAACATAAAGAACTGCTTGCTGTAGCCGGGCGCGCCAGCGACATTAAATTCCGACAGATCCAGAGCCGGAAGCGTGAGATCGAGCAGCGTGGTCTGCTCCTCTTTACGCGCCAGTAATAGCGCCGCCGCTTTATCAGCCTCCAGTTGCACATGTCCCTGCGCGTCGCTCGTCGCCTGCGCCAGCGTCTGACCTTTATCATTCAGAAGAACGATCTCAATTCCCGACTGCGCCGCGCCGTTTTCCAGGCTTTGCGTAAAGATATCCAGCCGATTATGGTAACGGTGCGCGGACACGCCGATATCGCTAAGGGTAAACAACGTAGCGGCATTACTATAGTTGTAGTGTCCAGCCTGATTCATTACCGCCACATATACGCCCGCCTGTTGCAGCGGCTTAATATCGCTTAATGGCAGCAGCAGTTTCTCACGCGTATTGCGCGCCGGATTAAGATCAAAACGACCGGTATAAACCAGATCCGCCATTTTCAGCAGATGGCCGGACTCCCAGTTAGAGAGAGAACTACGGTACTCCCACTGGCTGACAAATGACGCCAGCGATCCGGGCTTAACGCGGAAAAAGTTCACATCAACGTGGTTGACGTTAAGCGCCATGACCGGCAGTCCTTCCGCGATTTTCCCCGGTAGCAGCGATCCCCGGCTGGCAAAGCCGACGCTGGGCTGGACATCACGCGTGGTAATCGTTTTTTCATAAGACTTGCCGAAGGTGGCGTTATTCAGCGCTTTAACGGCGGGATCAACCGTGACCACCAGCACGCGCTCAGGTTCCAGATGACGTAACCTTAGCTCTTTTAAATTTGGCGCCAGCTCCCATGCGCCATCAACGCTGCCGCTTTTCTTATCAACCACGTGAACCACACGGGAGAAATCCTGTTCAGGATCTAAAGGAATTGAAAACGTCAGCACCAGCGTCGCCGCGCCGTCGAGCTGCGCTTCGGAGGCGTCTAATAGCGTGAGCGCTTTGCCCTGGCTTTGCTGCGCCAGCTTTTGTAGCTGTGCCGGGTCTTGCGCGGGCGAGGGCTGCGCTACGGCTGGCGCTTCGCTTTTAGTCGTCGGGGCGGTTTTATCGTTGTTATCGCATCCCGCCAGCGCCAGCATGATCATGCAGGCCACCACGCGTAAATGTTTCATCTTTCATCCCTGGCCTTAACGGCCTGTCAGCAACGGTTGATGAGATATTATGCGCGAGAAATTTTATTGTGTAAGTCCGTATTACTGTGATGATGCGAAAATTTTACGCAGAAATGTGGTTTCGCCAGCCAAAACAGCCTCTTCTACTTGTCCCTTTTCGGGAAACGTCCGACAATTTGACCATAATCAGGTAACAATGGAGATGCCCATGACCACCGCCTTTTTTGTCGCCGCCGACTGGCTTGCCGAACATATTGATGATCCGGAAATACAGATTCTTGACGCCCGTATGGCGCCGCCAGGACAGGAACATCGTGATATGGCGGGCGAATATCGCGCCGGACATATTCCCGGCGCGCTGTTTTTTGATATTGAAGCGCTTTCCGATCGCGCATCGCCGTTGCCGCATATGATGCCGCGCCCGGAAGCGTTTGCGGTGGCCATGCGTGAACTGGGTGTTCGCCAGGATAAACACCTGGTCATATACGATGAAGGCAATCTGTTCTCCGCTCCGCGGGCGTGGTGGATGCTGCGCACGTTCGGTGCCGAGAAAGTGTCCATTCTGGCGGGCGGACTGGCGGGCTGGCAGCGCGACGAATGGCTATTGCGCGAAGGCGAGGAAGCGCATGAAGGAGGCGAGTTTGAGGCGAAATTCACGCCGCAAGCCGTGGTGCGTCTCACCGACGTATTGCTGGCAAGCCATGAAAAAACCGCGCAAATCGTTGACGCGCGTCCGGCGGCGCGTTTTAACGCTCAGGCTGATGAACCGCGTCCGGGACTGAGGCGCGGACACATTCCTGGCGCGCTAAACGTCCCGTGGACGGAACTGGTGTATGAGGGCGAATTAAAGACCACTGACGAACTGAATGAGGTTTTTTTCAGCCACGGCGTGAGTTTCGACAGACCGATTATCGCCAGTTGCGGTTCCGGTGTGACGGCCGCGGTCGTGGTGCTGGCGCTCGCCACGCTGGATGTACCTGACGTCACGCTTTACGACGGCGCGTGGAGCGAATGGGGCGTGCGTACCGATTTACCGGTTGAACCCGCTTAATATCTGCCATGCCGGATGGCGCTCACGCTTATCCGGCCTACCGTTCAGGCTGATGTAAAACGATCTACAGACATTGTTTTTATTCAGCTGTTTTCCACTGTCCTGCAAACGGGCATTATTTTCTCTTAATAAAATCCTATTTTTTATCGGTAAATACTTTACGCCGGGTATAAGGAGTATCATCACCGCTGTTTTGGTTTTCACCGGAAAATAACTCCTGTAAATATAATTTTTAAGGATGGAAAATGGATATTTCACTCGCTAATTTAATTGAGTTGGTTAAAAAGGTTAACCGTAATAAGGTACCTACTCCTATGTCTGCCGAGGAAATAAGTCGTCTGCGAGTGCGTAAGTATCGCGATCCGCAAAATACGGAAACCACTGAGTTACCTGAAAGCCTGAAGGCGCTACTGGCCTACGACCGCGATCTACTTAGCAATTATAATATGCCTGTGATTGAAACATTACAAAGATCTATTGATAAAGAGGGAGTAATACATTCTTACTCTCCTGATGAAGAGGCGTATTACGGCGCTGGCATGGATAGCTCAGGTATTGATATTGAAGATCTGATGCCTGTCTGGAGTAACGATCCCCGTCTTCCGGCATTAATTCGTATCGATCATGTCGGCGATCAGGCCATTTTTATCTATATCACAGAACGGGATGCCAACGGCGAATACCCTATTGCCCGCATAGAGCGTAATGAATTCTGGCTGGCGGAGTCTTCTCTGGTGGAATACCTCTATAATATTATTTCGGGCGCTAAAGACATTGGCTTTACCGAAGAGGATTTACATCTTCCGCAATGGAAGGCACAGCAAAAAATGAATGAACAACGCGATGCCGCTTTACTTGACCTGGAGGATTATCATGAGGCGTTTTGGGCAAAACTGGACGCGCTCGTCGATTAATCGACATGCTGTCGGGTGGCGCTCACGCTTATCCGGCCTACCGTTCAGGCTGATTTAAAACGAATCTACATAAATACTGTTTAAGCAGGCCACAAAAAAACCGCTCAGTTGAGCGGTTTTTTTGTGCTGGTCCGGTTCGCGGCCTTTCCAGCAGGCTTTGTTGCCATAGCAACGCAGGCACACCACAGTAGGTAAATACTCCCTTTTAAGGAGAGCAAAGTCAAGTTAATTCACGACGAAACTATTCAGCATTTGAGGTATTATCTTTCCCGGCCCCCTCCGCCGTCTCGCAAACGAGCGCTGGCTTCAGGAGAGGATGTTCCATGGCCGTAAGCGCAGGCACACCACAGTGCCTGCTATCACGGCATTATCGCCAGCGGTGCTACCGTGATGCGGTCTTCGCAAGGACCGCAACATGAAGGTACGATGCTTTTGTGTCGTGCTTCTTGTTTCTGGCACGTTGTGTCTTCACGCAGACAGAAGCTACCCAGGTAATTCTGTTCCCGTAACGCTCAACGTCCAGAGCAGGTAAGCCAGGAGGCCGCCCTGTTGGGCGGCTTTCTTTTCTTCAGATGATGCGGTTCTGTTTAAAATCGCGCAGGAACCCACCCCAACGACGCTCGTAGAACGGCGCGATATGCTCGGTGATAAAGTGGCTGATACCCTGCGCGCCCTTCCTCACCTGACAAATATCGATCGGTTCGTCACCCGGTAACGTGTCGGTCGCCACATTGCCCGCTGCGTGAATGATCTCTTCAATTTCGCCGTCAGCCTCAATGCCAATCAGCAGATTAGGTTGGGCGTCCGCATGTTCTTTAATCGCGCAGAGAAATGCGCGTTTCACCGGTTTGATGGTTTTAAACAGCGTAGTGAGGGAATCAATCATCTGCGACGGCGGCTCGGCCACTTCGGATAAAATAAGCGACTCGCCGCCTTCCAGCACTTCCTGCGTACTTAACGGACTGCCTTCCTCAGCGAGAAGCAGGCTGATTTCACGCGGCATAAACTCTTTGCCGGTCGGCAATTTAGCGTTGAGGAATAACGTTTCGCCAAGCGTCATTTCAAACAGCGTGCGCGCCGGCATCACCACAAACGCCTGTTCGTCTTCCACGGCCTGCTGCAGCGCCTCCAGAGAAGTAAAGAAGGGAATGACGGTCGTGCCGTCTTCTTTTTCCCAGTGCTGCAAATCCAGAGCGCTGTCTTCCACAATCGCCTCGCCTTCGGCAGCGCTGCCCGGCACCCAGACGGTGGACTCCAGTAAGGTACGAAAAAATGCCGGACGATGCGCGGGCTCAGTCGCCGCTTTCTCCAGCAAGATTTCTAATTCATTTTTAGTTTCGGACATAGGAATCACAAATTATGTATATGGGTTGTAGGCCTGATAAGACGCACGGCGTCGCCATCAGGCGAAATGCCGGGTGGCGCTTCGCTTACCCGGCCTACAAAAACACCGTTCAGGCGGTCAGCAGATTCGCGATGATGCGCACACCCAGACCGGTTGCCCCGGCAGCCCACTGCTCAACCGGCGCTTTGCGATAAGTGGCGGAACAGTCAATGTGCAGCCAGCCTTCGCGGTAATTTTCAACAAAGTGCGACAGAAAACCCGCGGCGGTGCTTGCCCCGGCGGGATACGCCGCGCTGCCGGTGTTGTTCAGTTCCGCAAAGTTAGACGGCAGTTGGTTACGGTGAAACTCCGCCAGCGGCAGACGCCAGAACGGTTCATTCTCTTGCGCCGCGCTGGTCAGCAAGCGCCCCGCCAGCGTATCGTCAAAACTGAATAGCGCATGGTAGTCGTTACCCAGCGCCGTTTTCGCCGCGCCGGTTAACGTCGCCATATCAATGATTAGCTGCGGGTGTTGCGCGCTGGCGTCAATCAGGCCATCCGCCAGTACCAGTCGCCCTTCCGCATCGGTATTCATGACTTCGACATTCTTGCCATTACGGTAGCGAATAATATCGCCCAGTTTAAACGCGTTGCCGCTGATCAGATTATCGGCGCAGCACAGGAACAGTTTTACGCGTTTATTCAGCCCACGGGTAATGGCGAACGCCAGCGCGCCTGTTACTGTCGCCGCGCCGCCCATATCGGATTTCATAGAATCCATAAAAGCGCTTTGTTTGATACTGTAGCCGCCGGAGTCAAAGGTGATACCTTTACCGACCAGGCAGGCATAAACCGGCGCATCTTTGTCTCCCGTCGGGTTGTAATCCAGCGCCAGCAGCACCGGCGGACGCTCGGAACCACGGCCTACGGTATGCAGCCCCATATAGTTCTGCTCGCGCAGATCTTCGCCTTTGGTGATACGATAAGTGACGCTATCGCACGCGACGCTGCACAGCAGATCCACTGCGCGCTGCGCCAGTTGCTCCGGCCCAAGCTCTTCCGCCGGAGCATTAATGGTGTCGCGCACCCAGTCAATAATGGTCAGGCGGTTATCCAGCTCCTGACGTTGGGCATCGTCTAAATCCGGCCACATTACGGTACGGACGCCTTTTGGTCCTTTGTAACCCGCCCAGAATGCCCAACAACGCTCGGTATCCCATCCTTCGCCTGTCAGCGCGACCTGTTTTATTCCCAGGCCGTCGATTTTACGCGCCGCACGCTGGATCAATCCCAGATCGTCTTTACCGTTAAGATGCAAGGTAATACCGTCGTTATTAATACTGTAAGTGGCTTTATCGCCCCAGCGCGCATCGGCAGGCTGCGTGGAAAGCGTAATTTTCATGGCTTCTGTCATTGTTATTTTCCTTATTAGCAAACGGGCCGCCGTAGGGCAGCCCGTTATTTGACTTACTCTGCTTCATCCAACCAGACTAGCAGAATCGCCTCCAGAATTTTTTCATTGGATGCGTTAGGGTCGTCGTCAAAATCGTCCAGTTCGCAGATCCACTGATGCAGATCGGTGAAACGAACGGTTTTAGGATCGACATCAGGATATGCGTCGTATAACGCTTCGCCGATCTCGCGGCTATCGGTCCACTTGAGTCCCATACTACCCTCTGTTAATGCTCACGCGCATGGTTGATTGTGTAACGTGGAATTTCGATAACCAGATCGTCGTCGGTAACGCGGGCCTGGCAGCTCAGTCGACTTTCCGGCTCCAGCCCCCACGCTTTATCCAGCATATCGTCTTCTTCTTCCGAACTTTCCGGCAAGGAGTCGAAGCCTTCACGTACAATACAGTGACAGGTGGTGCAGGCGCACGATTTCTCACAGGCGTGTTCAATCTCGATGCCGTTGCGCAGCGCAACGTCAAGAATGGTTTCACCGGTCTCAGCTTCCAGAACTGCGCCATCCGGACAAAGATCCTGATGAGGCAGAATAACAATCTTCGGCATGTTAAACCTCGTCTACGGAATGGCCTTTCAACGCGCGACGAACCGACTGGTCCATGCGGCGAGCGGCAAATTCCTGGGTTTGTTTATCTACGTTTTTAATGGCTTGTTCTATGGCGTCAACATCATCGCCTTGTGCGACCGCGCTTAAATGTGCGGCGGCATCATCAATGCATTGACGTTCTGCGGCGCTTAACAGCGCGGCGTCGGCAGTTAGCGCGCCGGTCAAACTTTCCAGCACGCGCGCGGCTTCGACTTTTTGCTCCGCCAGCATACGCGCTTTCACGTCCTGCTCGGCAAAACTCATGGAATCCTTGATCATCGAGGCGATTTCGCTATCGGTCAGGCCATAGGAAGGTTTGACCTGAATGGAGGCCTCGACGCCAGTGGATTTTTCCATTGCGGTGACGCTCAACAGGCCATCGGCGTCTACCTGGAAGGTCACGCGAATATGCGCCCCGCCCGCCGGCAGCGGCGGGATCCCGCGCAGCGCAAAGCGCGCCAGCGAGCGGCAGTCCTGCACCAGTTCGCGTTCGCCCTGCATCACATGGATAGACATCGCGGTCTGGCCGTCTTTGAAGGTGGTGAAATCCTGCGCGCGCGCCACCGGGATAGTGGTGTTGCGCGGAATGACTTTTTCCACCAGGCCGCCCATCGTTTCCAGCCCAAGAGAGAGTGGAATCACGTCCAGCAGCAGCATTTCGCTGTCCGGCTTGTTGCCGACCAGAATATCGGCCTGAATCGCTGCGCCAATAGCGACCACTTTATCCGGGTCAATAGCGGTTAACGGCGTGCGGCCAAAAAATTCGCCCACCCGCTCACGCACCAGCGGTACACGGGTCGAACCGCCGACCATGACCACTTCCAGAACGTCCTGGGGCTCAACGCCGGCATCTTTCAATGCGCGACGGCAGGCCAATAGCGTGCGCTTAACCAGCGCGGAAATGAGATCGTTAAACTGCTCGCGGGTGATCTCCCCCTGCCAGCCTGCAACATTAACGCGAACGGTATCAGCATCGCTTAAGGCGATTTTCGCGGTAATCGCGGCATCCAGCAGTTCGCGCTGAACGCGATTGTCGCTACGATCGGCAATTCCCGCCTGCTCACGAATATAGTCCGCCAGCAGATGGTCAAAGTCGTCGCCACCGAGCGCAGAATCACCGCCCGTCGCCAGCACTTCAAACACCCCGCGGCTCAGGCGTAAGATAGAGATATCGAAGGTACCGCCGCCGAGATCGTAAACAGCGATAACGCCTTCTTTGCCTGAGTCCAGACCGTAGGCAATCGCCGCCGCCGTCGGTTCGTTGAGCAGGCGCAGGACATGCAGGCCTGCCAGCCGCGCGGCGTCTTTCGTCCCCTGACGTTGGGCATCATCGAAATAGGCGGGAACGGTAATCACCACGCCATCCAGCTCGCCGGAGAGCGATTCGCTAGCCCGCGCGGCCAGCGCTTTGAGAATATCAGCAGATACGCGTACCGGATTGAGCAATCCAGCCGCCGTGTCAATCATCGGTAGCCCATTAACGCTTGCCTTAAACCGGTAAGGCAGATGCGGATAGCGCGCCTGGATATCCGCCAGCGAGCGTCCCATCATGCGTTTCACAGAGCTGATAGTGTTGGCCGTATCCTGCGCGGCATTGTCACGCGCAGCGTAACCGACCGTATGGCCCTGCTGCTGATAGTGAACCACTGAAGGCAACAGGTGGCGCCCTTCGTGGTCAGGCAGTGTTTCCGCCTGGCCGCTGCGAACCGTCGCAACCAGAGAGTTGGTAGTGCCTAAGTCGATGCCCGCCGCCAGACGACGCTGATGCGGCGCGGCGCTCAGACCAGGCTCACTAATTTGTAATAAGGCCATGTTAGATTCCAGTTAAAAATCGAGCAGCTTTTCTTCGAGTTGTTCTGCGCTGCTTCGCAGTTTATCGAGAAACCGCAGTTTGCGCACCGTATCCGCCGCCGCGTCCCACGCGGCGTTGTCCAACTGTTCCACCATTTGCTGAAGACGAGCATCAAACATCTTTTGTACGCGTTTGATGAAGCTTTCCAGCCGCGCGTCGTCTTTTGATTGTTCGATATCGTCCAGCTCTTCGCGAAGCGTGAGTTGTTCCATCAGAAACGCGGTGTCGCGTACCGTATGCTGCTCGCTGGCCAGATCGAACCCGTGTAAGGAAAGCAGATACTCCGCGCGCGTCAAAGGGTGACGCAGCGTTTGCCAGGCCTGGTTGATCGTGGCGGATTGCTGGACGGCGGCAAGCTGCTGCGCCTGAGTGCCGTTGGCAAATTTGTCAGGGTGATACTGGCGTTGCAGATCCTGAAAACGAAAGCTCAGCGCCTGGGTGTCAATCTGATAACGGGCTGGTAAGCCAAAGAGGGTGAAGTAATCCATAACATTCTCAGGGATAGCCTGTCAGAACAAACCCCACACGCAGGCGACCACGGTGGGGTTATACCTTCTTACTTCGCGCCGCAGATGCGTTGTCTGCGCGGGTTCCCCCAGTCACTTACTCAAGTAAGCGTCTGGGGATTCACTCGCTTGCCGCTTTTCTGCAGCACGAATGACTCGGTATAACAGCGGAACACAGTTACACGTGGAAGCTTTCGCCGCAACCACACTCATCTTTCACATTCGGGTTGGAGAATTTAAACCCTTCGTTCAGGCCTTCTTTTACGAAGTCCAGCTGTGTACCGTCCAGAAATTGCAGGCTCTTGCCGTCAACCACTACCTTAACGCCTTTGTCTTCAAACACGGTGTCTTCCGCCGTCGGCTCGTCAACAAATTCCAGTACATAAGCCATACCTGAGCAGCCGGAGGTTCTCACGCCCAGACGCAGACCAAACCCTTTACCACGGTTGGCCAGGAAGGTATTAACTCGCGCTGCTGCACTGTCGCTAAGTGTAATCGACATAACAAAACCTCAATGTTAACGTTCTATTTTATTTCGCTTCGCGTTTGCTTTTGTAATCCGCAATAGCGGCTTTAATCGCGTCTTCCGCCAGAATAGAGCAGTGAATTTTCACCGGCGGCAGCTCCAGTTCGTCTGCAATGTCGGTGTTTTTAATCGCCTGCGCTTCGTCCAGGGATTTCCCTTTCACCCACTCCGTTACCAGAGAACTGGAGGCGATAGCGGAACCGCAGCCGTAAGTCTTGAAGCGCGCGTCTTCAATGATACCTTCATCGTTAACTTTAATCTGCAACTTCATGACGTCGCCGCAGGCCGGCGCGCCAACCATACCGCTTCCCACGTTATCGTCGTTGTTGTCAAACGACCCTACGTTACGCGGGTTCTCATAGTGATCGATTACTTTTTCGCTGTAAGCCATTATAAATTCTCCTGATTCCGATACCGATTAATGATGTGCCCATTCGATGCTGTTCAGATCCACACCCTGCTTGTACATTTCCCACAGTGGAGAAAGGTCACGCAGACGGCCAATGGATTTACGAACCAGATCAATGGTGTAGTCGATCTCTTCTTCAGTGGTAAAACGACCTAAAGAGAAACGGATAGAGCTATGCGCCAGCTCGTCATTCATGCCCAACGCGCGCAGCACGTAGGACGGTTCCAGACTGGCGGAGGTGCAGGCGGAACCGGAAGAGACCGCCAGGTCTTTCAGCGCCATGATCAGCGACTCGCCTTCAACGTAGTTAAAGCTCACGTTGAGAATGTTTGGCGCGCCCTGCTCAAGGTCGCCGTTCAGGTAAACTTCTTCAATATCTTTGATGCCGTTCCACAGACGGTTACGCAGACCGCGCAGACGGGCCATTTCGGTCTCCATCTCTTCTTTCGCGATACGGTAAGCTTCGCCCATGCCGACGATCTGGTGAACAGGCAGAGTACCAGAGCGCATACCGCGCTCGTGCCCGCCGCCATGCATCTGCGCTTCAATGCGAATACGCGGCTTACGACGCACATACAGCGCGCCAATGCCTTTCGGACCATAAATTTTATGACCGGAGAAGGACATCAGATCCACTTTCAGTTGGCTCAGGTCGATAGGCAGTTTGCCCACGCTCTGGGTGGCGTCAACGTGGTAGATGATACCGCGCGCGCGGCACATTTCGCCGATGGTCGCGATATCCTGCACCACGCCGATTTCGTTGTTCACGTGCATGATGGAAACCAGAATGGTGTCGTCACGCATCGCTGCTTCGAGCTCGTTGAGATCGATGATGCCGTTGCGCTGCGGCGCCAGGTAGGTCACTTCAAACCCTTCGCGCTCAAGCTGACGGCAGGTGTCCAGCACCGCTTTGTGCTCGGTCTTGCTGGTGATGATGTGCTTGCCTTTTTTCTGATAAAAGTTAGCAGCGCCTTTAATCGCCAGGTTATCGGACTCCGTCGCCCCTGAGGTAAAGACGATTTCACGCGGGTCGGCGCCGACCAGTTCAGCAATCTGGTTGCGGGCGATATCGACGGCTTCTTCAGCCTGCCAGCCGAAACGGTGTGAACGAGACGCCGGGTTCCCAAAGGTTCCGTCCAGGGTCAGAAACTGCATCATTTTCTCGGCAACACGCGGGTCCACCGGCGTGGTTGCGGAGTAGTCGAGATAAATCGGTAATTTCATTGCTCTTAAACTCCGTACATCACTCAATGCAAGGAATCAGGCAACCGGCTGGATGTACGACCGTGTTGACGGGACGTCCGCGTCCCGGCCTGATTCTGAATTCTTTTTTACGCTTCATCCTTCAGACGACCGCGGCATTCACCGCATGAGGCCGCCAGAAGAGATGGCGTAATATTTTAATTAAGCGCGTAATTTAACGTCGATAGCGTCCTGCGCACGACCGCTGGCGCGCGGCGCGTCATGCGTGTGCTGGCGACCAGACACATCCAGAACTTCCTGGTTATTCACCAGCTCGCCTAAGGTAATATTGTTGAGAAAACCGGTCAGGCGATCGCTTAAATCACGCCACAGCGCATGGGTCAGGCATTTATCGCCGCCCTGGCAGCCGCCTTTGCCCTGGCAACGGGTCGCGTCAACGGATTCATCAACCGCGCTGATCACTTCGCCGACCGCAATACTGCCAGCATCTTTACCCAGCAGATAACCGCCGCCCGGCCCGCGTACGCTGGAAACCAGACCGTTTTTACGTAAACGGGAAAATAGCTGTTCCAGATAAGAAAGGGAAATCCCCTGACGTTCAGAAATATCAGCCAACGGTACCGGGCCCGCTTCGGAGTTGAGCGCAACGTCTAACATTGCGGTCACGGCATAACGCCCTTTAGATGTCAGTCTCATGTCTTACTTAACCTCAAACTCGCCCCTGCCCGGGGTTTTTTATTGTAAAATGGGGGTATTGCATAGCAGGGACAAGTCTGACATTCCCGAGTAATTTGGTCAACTATTTACTTGAGTAAATTAGTCAGGTATTTAGCGTTCCGTGCGATATTGATGCGCCATCCGGCATTAACGCGGTTACTTGCCTTTATTCTGCTGCTCAATAGACGCCAGAATCCCACGCAGAATATTCAACTCCTGGCTTTCCGGGCGGGCGCGGGTAAACAGACGGCGCAATTTATTCATCACCTGCCCCGGATGGTTTTCGCGAATAAAGCCAGTGGAGAGCAACGTCTGCTCCAGGTGGCCGTAGAAACGTTCAAGATCGTCCACCAGCGGATACGGCGTCTCTTCATGATCTGCCGCGTCGCCGTTTTCCTGCGTCGCCAGCCAGGCCATACGGACTTCATACGCGATGACCTGTACCGCCATCGCCAGATTCAACGAGCTGTACTCCGGGTTAGCGGCAATAGCGACGTGATAATGGCATTTTTGCAACTCATCGTTAGTCAGCCCGACACGCTCACGGCCAAAAACCAGCGCAACCGGCGTATTTGCCGCTTCCGCCACGCTTTTTAAGCCGCACTCGCGCGGATCAAGCATCGGCCACGGCAGAGTGCGGGAGCGAGCGCTGGTGCCGACCACCAGGCTACAGCCAGCCAACGCTTCATCCAGCGTATCGACGATCTGCGCATTACCGATCACATCGCTGGCGCCTGCCGCCAGGGCGATGGCCTGGGAGTCCGGTTTCACCAACGGGTTTACCAGCCACAGGTTAGTTAAGCCCATGGTTTTCATAGCGCGAGCCACGGAGCCCATATTGCCGGTGTGGGAGGTTTCCACCAGCACAATTCGAATGTTTTGCAGCATTGTCTTTCTTCAGCTAAAGATTATTCTGACATCTTACCATAAAACCAAGACAGATTCCGATCTCGCTGCTATACTCTGCGCCGTTTTCCCGTTCTTTAACATCCAGTGAGAGAGACCGATGCATCCGATGCTGACCATCGCCGTGCGCGCAGCGCGCAAGGCGGGTAATGTAATTGCCAAAAACTATGAAACTCCGGACGCTGTAGAAGCGAGCCAAAAAGGCAGTAACGATTTTGTGACCAATGTAGATAAGGCCGCTGAAGCGGTGATTATCGACACCATTCGCAAATCTTACCCGCAACACACTATTATCACCGAAGAAAGCGGTGAGCACGTTGGCACAGATCAGGATGTTCAATGGGTTATCGATCCGCTGGATGGCACCACCAACTTCATCAAACGTCTGCCACACTTCGCTGTTTCCATTGCTGTACGCATTAAAGGCCGTACTGAAGTGGCTGTCGTGTACGATCCGATGCGTAACGAACTGTTCACCGCCACCCGCGGTCAGGGCGCACAGCTGAACGGCTACCGTCTGCGCGGCAGTACCGCGCGCGATCTGGACGGCACTATCCTCGCTACTGGCTTCCCGTTCAAAGCCAAACAATATGCGACCACCTACATTAATATTATCGGCAAGCTGTTCACCGAATGCGCCGATTTCCGCCGCACCGGTTCCGCCGCGCTGGATCTGGCTTATGTGGCTGCAGGTCGTGTCGATGGTTTCTTTGAAATTGGCCTTCGTCCGTGGGATTTCGCCGCAGGCGAACTGCTGGTTCGTGAAGCGGGCGGTATCGTCAGCGATTTCACCGGCGGCCATAACTACATGATGACCGGTAATATCGTGGCGGGGAATCCGCGCGTCGTTAAAGCCATGCTGGCGAATATGCGCGACGAACTGAGCGATGCGCTGAAGCGCTAAGTCTCTTCGGCGGATGGAGCCACTCATCCGCCGTGCCTTTTCAGGCGTTTTTCCTAAACACAGCCTCATCGCTTTACTTGCCGGCATGTTTTTGTACGATCGCTCCCTGCTCCGCTATGGACATAAAGCGGCAAGGAAGCGAACATGACCCTTCAACATACCCGACGCATCGTCAAATCCCTTTTTATTCTGTTTATCATTGTGGTCTGTATTTACCTGCTACCCCGCGTAGCGATCAATGCCTTTTATTACCCGGACAATAAAGTCTATGGACCAACCCCTGCCGAAGCTGAATCCATTACCTTTACCGCTAAAGATGGCACGCATCTGCACGGCTGGTTTATTCCCACTGCTTTCGGCAGGCCGGAAAACGCCGTCGCGACGGTGATTCATGTCCATGGCAACGCCGGAAATATGTCGGCGCACTGGCCGTTAGTCAGTTGGCTGCCAGAACGCAACGTAAACCTGTTTATGTTTGATTATCGTGGGTTTGGCGAATCTGAGGGCACCCCATCACAGGAGGGGCTACTGGACGATACGAAAAGCGCGATAGATTATGTGCGGCATCGCGCCGACGTTAACCCCGAGCGCCTGGTACTGCTGGGGCAGAGCCTGGGCGGAAATAATGTGCTGGCCGCCGTAGGCCACTGCGTAGGCTGCGCAAATATGCGCTACGCCGACCAGGCGGGCATACGTGCGATTATTCTCGACTCAACGTTTTTATCCTATTCCTCCATCGCCAACCAGATGATCCCGGGCAGCGGCTATTTGCTTGATGACCGCTATAGCGCGGATCGCAATATCGCCAGCGTCAGCCCCATTCCGGTATTGATTCTTCATGGCACGGCAGACCATGTTATTCCCTGGCAGGACAGTGAGAAATTGTATGCCCTCGCCCGGGAGCCCAAACAAAAAATCTTCATTCCTGACGGCGATCACATTGATGCTTTTTCCGGACGTTATGCAAACCTTTACCGTGATGCGATGATTAAATTTATTCAGACCGCGCTATCCGCTAAATAGCGCGACGCTGTATATATGCATATTTTATGATTAAGAATATATTTATTATACCGATAGTAAAAACCATTTTTTCCCGTTAGCGAAGGCGGTGGATTAGCGCTAGCGTAACAGTAATATTCAACTGATTTTTATAACAATTTATTTTCATTTGTTTTTCCTGAATATTACTGTGGAGTATGTGATGGCTATCAAAATTACGCCTGACGAGTTTAGTTTGCTTATCCAGCGATTAAACAAAAAATGGCGCGTGTTTGCCCCGTCCGCAGAGTTTCGCGGCGGACGTTTTTCCGACACTGACAACATTATTTATCAACGGATTAGCGGCTGGCGCGATCTCATCTGGCACGAGAAATCGCACATGTCGCCGAATACCATTATCGCCCCTATCACCGAAACGCTCTTTTATTTCGATAAAGACACGATTCAAATTGCCGAGACAGACACCTCCCCAATAATCATCTTTGCCCGCGCCTGCGACATTAACGCCATGTCGCGGCTGGATTATATGTATTTATCAAATGGGAATAATTCCGATTACAGTTATCAACTGCTACGGGAGCATATTCGTTTCGTCCTTATTGAGTGTGAAAAAAGCTTCGAAAATTGTTTCTGCGTCTCAATGGGTACTAATAAAACTGACTGTTATAGCGCCGCCATGCGTTTTAGCGATGAGGGCGCGCTTGTCAGCATCCGCGATCCCTTTATCGAGGCGGCGATACAAGGGCTGGGGCAAGAGGCTGACTATACCCCCTCTTTCGTCAGCGAAAACCGGGAAACCGTCGTCACGCCGGACAGCGTTTGCCGCGATCCGCAAAAAATTCGCGACATTCTCACCCGCCATCCGCTATGGGACGCCTACGACAGCCGCTGCATCAGTTGTGGTCGCTGCACTACCGGATGCCCAACCTGTACCTGCTATAGCGTCTTTGACGTCGCCTATGATGAAAATCCGCAGCGCGGCGAACGCCGTCGCCAGTGGGCAAGCTGCATGGTGCCGGGCTTTAGTGACATGGCCGGCGGTCATGGTTTTCGCGAAAAACCCGGCGAGCGTCTGCGCTACCGCGCCCTGCATAAGGTCAATGACTACAAAGCGCGCAACGGCATTGAACATATGTGCGTCGGCTGCGGCCGCTGCGACGATCGCTGCCCGCAATACATCAAATTTTCTTTGATTATTAACAAAATGACCGCTGCCGTTCGGCAGGCGCTGGCAGAGGAGGCATAACGCATGTCACATTGTTCCTGTCATGATAAACCGCAGCACAGTTTGCTGCCTGCGGCGTACCGCATCCTCAGTATTACTCGCCACACGCCGCTGGAGTGGAATTTCCGCGTGGCCGTCGATTTTCCCGCGCACTGGGGGCAATTTGTTGAGGTGTCGCTGCCGCGCGTCGGCGAAGCGCCCATCTCCGTTTCCGACTACGGCGACGGCTGGATAGATCTGCTGATTCGTAATCTCGGAAAAGTGACCAGCGCCCTCTTTACGCTGAAAGAAGGCGACAACGTGTGGCTACGCGGCTGCTATGGCAATGGCTATCCGGTCGATACGCTGCGCCATAAGCCCTTACTGGTTGTCGCAGGCGGTACGGGCGTCGCGCCGGTGAAAGGCTTAATGCGCTATTTCGTTGAGAATCCCCAGGAAATTGGTCAACTGGATATGATTCTCGGCTATAAAAATCGCGATTGCGTGCTGTACAAAGAAGAAATGGCGACGTGGCGCGGCAAACATAATCTGGTGCTCACGCTGGATGAAGGCGAGGCTGATGACCGTTACCAGATTGGTCGGGTGACCGATCGGCTTGCCGACATGACGCTTAGCGATATCGACACCATGCAGGCCATCGTCGTTGGGCCGCCAATAATGATTACCTTTACCGTAAAAATGCTGCTGCAAAAAGGGCTCAAGCCGGAGCAAATCTGGGTGGACTACGAACGCCGGATGGCCTGCTCCGTCGGGAAGTGCGGCCACTGCCGTATGGGCGAAGTGTATGTCTGCACCGACGGCCCGATATTTAACTACGCCGTCGCGCAACGTTTTGCCGATTAAGGAGAACATCATGAGCATTGATATTGATATCATTAAAGCCCGTGCGAAAAACGAATATCGCCTGTCAAAAGTGCGCGGCGAAGCCATGATCAGCGTCCGCATTCCCGGCGGTATTTTGCCCGCGCATTTGCTAACGGTGGCGCGTGACATCGCCGAAACCTGGGGCAACGGACAAATTCACCTCACTACCCGCCAGAAGCTGGCGATGCCGGGTATCCGTTACGAAGATATCGACAACGTGAACGCCGCGCTGGAGCCGTTTCTTCGCGAGATTGAAATAGAACTGTGCGACGTCCAGGTTGAGGATACCAAAGCGGGCTATCTCGCTATTGGCGGGCGAAATATTGTCGCCTGTCAGGGGAACCGCATTTGCCAGAAAGCCAACACTGACACGACCGGTCTGTCCCGTCGTCTTGAAAAACTGGTCTATCCCAGCCCTTATCATCTCAAAACGGTCATCGTCGGCTGCCCGAATGATTGCGCGAAGGCGTCAATGGCCGATCTGGGGATTATTGGCGTGGCGAAAATGCGCTTCACTGCCGATCGCTGTATCGGCTGCGGCGCCTGCGTGAAAGCCTGTAGTCACCACGCGGTAGGCTGCCTGGCGCTGAAGAACGGCAAAGCGGTCAAAGAAGAGTCCGCCTGTATCGGCTGCGGCGAGTGCGTGCTGGCCTGTCCGACGCTGGCCTGGCAACGTAAGCCGGATCAGCTCTGGCAAGTCCGTCTGGGCGGACGCACCAGTAAAAAGACGCCGCGCGTCGGCAAGCTCTTCCTCAACTGGGTGACCGAAGATGTGATAAAGCAGGTGATCGTTAACCTGTATGAATTTGAAAAAGAGATGCTCGGCGGAAAACCGATCTATCTACATATGGGCCATCTGATCGACAAAGGCGGCTATCTGCGTTTTAAAGAACGGGTACTGCGCGACGTTCAGCTCAATCCGGAAGCGATGGTCGCCGAACGCATTTACTGGGCCAAAGACGAATCCGTCGCGCGGATGCATCTCAAACCCGCCGGGCACTAATCAACCACGCCATGGCCGCAACCCGCCCACAGGCTGCGGCACGTTAAACCACATGACCAGCGCCGCGACAAACAATATTACCCCTCCGGCCAGCGCCAGCGTTGACCAGCCTACCTGCCGCCATAACGCCGGCGCTTTGTTTCCACTGAGTTTCACCGCCAGAGCACGAAAAGTGTGTACCAGCAGCGCCAGCGAGGTAATCGTTAGCGAGGTTCCCGCCGCCATTGCCAGTACCGACGCCATTCCCCAGCTAAAAACGCCAATCACTTTACTGAATAACAGCACCATTATCGCGCCGGAACAGGGCCGCATCCCCATAGACAGTACGATCATGAGTCGCGCGCGCCAGTCATCGCCGCTATGCAATTGTTCCTGCGTCGGTAGATGCTGATGTCCGCAGCCGCATTTTTCATGGTGAACATGGCGCGGCGTAAAAGCGATAAAGACAGGTTTACGTAGCAGCGCGCGTAACCTTTTTATGGCCCGCCAGCACAGCAAGATGCCCAGCCCGCCAACTAACGCATAGCTCCCCTTTTCCAGCCAGAAACCGCTCAGATGGAGCTGCCTGGCCGGAAGTTGCAATACGGTCAGCACGCCCACCACCAACCCGATAGCCACGAACCCCTGTAATAACGCGGCGGCGAGGGTTAACACGATACTTGATTTCAGCTTCGAAGGATGCGTCGCCAGCCATGTCGCGATCACCACTTTGCCGTGTCCCGGCCCCAGCGCATGAAGCACGCCATACATAAAACTCAGCAGAAGCAACGATCCGCCCGCCCGCTCAGGATGCGTCGCCACCGCATTAAGCAGCGCGCTCAACTGCTGATTTACGTCCCGCTGCCAAAGAGCGCTTTTCAACATCACCTGCGGCCAGGCCTGCCATATCCACAGACCGCCAACCAGCATCAGCAGCAGGAATAACGCCAATGGCCACAGCGAGAGCCAGCGTCGCCCCGGAGTGCGTTGAGAAAAAATTACTGACATTGCAAGGTCACCGTTTGGGCAAACTGTTTACCTAAATCCATATCCTCCGGCGGCGCGTCCTCTTTATCCAGCGACTGGGCGAAACGTAGCGTCTCTTCGCCGGGCGCAGGAGTATAAACCTGAATCCGACACTTTTCGCGCAGCGGTTCCGGCATCGTGATATCGCTGTCCTGGTCATAATGCATATCGACATAATAAGAGGGATCAAACGTTGAAAAGGTATAAGTCTGTCCGCTTAACGGCTGCGGTTCAGCCAGCGGTAGCGTAAAGGTCAATACCGCCTGATGCGCGTCACGCGTCATACCGTATTCTGTCGGCCTGTTTTTAAACTTCACTTTCGCGCCATTGCGCCACACTTCTGTAAAGTAGTGCTGCCCAAGTACGTTAGCCATCACTTCCGCCGCCAACTTTTTCCATATTTCTGACCCCGGTGCCGCGTTTCCGGCGTCATACAGCAGATCTGCGGACGTCAGCGCGTCCATTGTCCAGCGCATTTTTAACGCCACAAATTGCTCATTTTCACTGACCACCTGCGTTTGCAGACGGATGAAGCTGTGCGGATGCGCCGCCGCCACGAAAGATAAAACGGCAAGAAATAGTGTTAAGGCGCTGCGTTTCACTGGCTTCATCTGTTCCTCGCGATAAAAATTCTGTGACGTTCCTCAGCATTCCTGGCCTAAAAGCACGCTTATCACATTTTTCACGCGCAAACTTTAGCTATCCTTACCAGACAAACTAACGGGAGACCTGACAGATGATGCCGACAATTGCCCCACCATCTGTACTTTCCGCTCCCCAGCGCCGCTGTCAGGTATTGCTGACGCTTTTCCAGCCGGAGCCAATTGCCACGGTGGAAATCTTCAGCGCGCTTAATGGCGTTGATGATGATACTGCCCGTGAGGATATCACTGAGACAAGCCTGGAGATCCAGCGCTATCATCGCCTTGCCATCACAACATGCCAGAACGGTTGCTATCGGATCGAAGGTACAGCACTCGATCAGCGCCTTTGCCTTTTACACTGGCTCAGGCGCGGCCTGCGTTTATGCCCGACCTTCGTCACGCAACAGTTTACCCCGGCCTTAAAAAACGCGCTAAAACAGCGCGGTATCGCGCGTCCGCTGTATGATGATATTAATCTTCACGCGCTCATCAATCTGTGCGCCCGCCGGTTGCAAAAACCATTTGAACATCGCGACGTGCAGTTCCTGCGTCTCTTTTTACAGTATTGTCTGCTACAACACCATGCCGGCATCACCCCGGAGTTCAACCCTGTACAGCAGATTTGGGCGCAGTCGTGCGCGGAATATCCACTCGCCCAGGAAATTGGTCGTCACTGGCAGCGCCACGTGATGCAGGCCGCACCGCTCAATGAAGCGCTGTTTATGGCGTTACTGTTTTCAATGATTCGCCTCCCCGACCCGATTCGCGACACGCATCAACGGGCGCAGCAACTGCGACTGGAGGTGGCGCGGCTGGTGCTGCGCTTTCGAGAAAAAGGGAACGTACGCTTCAGCGACGAACAAGGGCTTAACGATCAGCTCTATGTCCATCTCGCCCAGGCGCTGAACCGAAGTTTATTCACGATTGGCATCGATAATACGCTTCCGGAAGAGTTCAACCGTCTTTATCCGCGTCTGGTTCGCACCACACGTGAGGCGCTCGCCGGGTTTGAAGCCGAATATGGTATCCACTTTTCCGAGGAAGAGACGGGGCTGGTGGCAGTGATTTTCGGCGCCTGGCTGATGCAGGATAACGATTTGCATGAGAGACAGATCGTATTGTTAGCGGATAAAAATGATGCGCTGGAGACGCATATTGAGCAGCAACTGCGTGAACTGACCCTATTGCCGCTGAATATCAGACGGATATCGCTCCAAGCGTTTCAAAAAGAGGGATGCCCGCGCGGCGTAGCGCTGATTGTTACCCCTTACGCCACGCCGCTACCGCTCTTCTCACCGCCATTAATTCATGCGGATCGCGCCCTCACAGAGCACCAACAGCAGCAGATCCGCAAGATCCTGGAATCATGACGCGGCAACCACTTTGGGCCGAAGGAAGATAGCGGGCAATGCCACCAGCGCCATAATCCAGAATACGCCGCCGCCCAGATGTTGATACAGAAAACCGGCAAATACTGTCATAATCGCGATGCTGCCGCCCATCGCCACAGCGGAATAGACGGCCTGCAAGCGAATCACCTCGCTTCCCTGACGCGCAGCGATATAGCGCATGGCGGCCAGATGGCAAACGGTAAACGTGCCACAGTGCAGGATTTGTATCACAATCAGCCACGGCAACGCCGTACTCCAGCCCATCAGTCCCCAGCGTACCACGCCGCACACAGCGGAAAGCAACAGCAAGTCGCGGGCGCTAAACCGGCGGAATAGCTTTTTACTCAGGGCAAAAATGATCACTTCCGCCACCACGCCCAACGACCATAAATAGCCGACCGCCGATGCTGAATAGCCAGCCCCCTGCCAGTAGATGGCGCTAAAACCGTAGTAGGCGGCGTGCGCCCCTTGCAGCAAACAGACGCAGGCGAGAAAACGCCAACTTTGTGCCACCAGCGTACGCCAGGCGGGCCAGCCTGCGCTCTCCTGCTGACGGCTTTCCCCTTGCGGCGGCACGCTGGGACGTAACAACATACCCAGCAACATCGAGGCGACGCCGAGCGTCAGTAGCGCCAGAATCGCCTGGTAATCGTATAAACTCACCAGCTTACCGGTCAGCGCCGACCCTATCACGAAGGCGATGGCCCCCCACAGCCGCACCCGACCATAGTCCAGGGTAATTTGCTTTTGCCAGGTATTGGCCAGCGCATCGGTCAGCGGCACCAGTGGTGAAAAGAAGAGGTTAAACCCAACCATCACCACCATTAGCCACGCGACATGCGTTCCTGCCCAAAATGCCAGCGCAAATACCAGCGTCAGCAATGCCAGTACGCGCAGCGCGGAGATCAACCGCGAAGGATCGCTTACGCGAGGCGCAATGAGCAGACTACCGAGAAAACGCGCGACCAGACCCACGCCCAGCAGAAGACCGATGGTTTCCGGCGTTAGCCCAAGACCTTTGAGCCAGACGCTCCAGAAGGGCAGAAAAATACCGTAACTAAAGAAGTAGGTGAAATAACTGAGCGCCAGCCAGCGCGTGGAATGCAATGCCATGATTCCCTCCCGTTTGGAGGCGATAGTCTGGCGGTAAACGGTTGCGCTGGCAAGGGTAACATAAGGTTAACAGGCGGAGGGAGAAGTTCAAACGGCAACGCCGCCGGATAATGACTTCCGGCGGCGTCACGTTATGGCGCATAAGTAATGCCCGACAGACGCAGCGCCATCGGGCCATTTACACAACACAAACGCTTACGCGTAAACCGGGAAGCGGGCGCAGATATCCAGCACTTTCGCTTTCACGCGTTCAATGGTGGCTTCATCATTGATGTTGTCCAGCACGTCACACATCCAGCCAGCCAGCTCTTTCACTTCCGCTTCTTTGAAGCCGCGACGAGTAACCGCCGGAGAACCAATACGGATACCGGAGGTCACGAACGGGCTCTTCGGATCGTTCGGCACGCTGTTTTTGTTCACGGTGATGTTAGCACGGCCCAGCGCGGCGTCAGCTTCTTTACCGGTCAGGTTTTTATCCACCAGGTCCAGCAGGAACAGGTGGTTCTCAGTGCCGCCAGACACCACTTTGTAGCCGCGGTTCAGGAACACTTCCACCATCGCTTTGGCGTTTTTCGCCACCTGCTGCTGGTAAACTTTGAACTCCGGCTCCATCGCTTCTTTCAGCGCTACCGCTTTACCCGCGATCACGTGCATCAGCGGGCCGCCCTGCGCGCTTGGGAACACGGCGGAGTTCAGTTTTTTGTACAGCTCTTCATCGCCGCCCTTCGCCAGGATCAGGCCGCCGCGCGGACCCGCCAGGGTTTTGTGGGTGGTGGTGGTGACAACGTGAGCGTGCGGAACCGGGTTCGGGTAAACGCCTGCGGCAATCAGGCCCGCCACGTGCGCCATGTCGACAAACAGGTATGCGCCGATGCTGTCAGCGATTTCACGCATTTTTGCCCAGTCAACCACGCCGGAGTAGGCAGAGAAGCCACCGATAATCATCTTCGGCTTGTGCTCTTTGGCCAGCTTCGCCATCTCGTCATAGTCAATTTTACCGGACTCATCGATACCGTAAGGTACGATGTTGTACAGTTTACCGGAGAAGTTAACCGGGGAGCCGTGAGTCAGGTGGCCGCCCTGCGCCAGGTTCATACCCAGAACGGTATCGCCCGGCTGCAGCAGCGCGGTGTAAACAGCGAAGTTAGCCTGAGAACCGGAGTGCGGCTGCACGTTAGCGTAGTCGGCGCCGAACAGTTCTTTCGCGCGGTCGATAGCCAGCTGCTCTACGACATCAACGTATTCGCAACCGCCGTAGTAGCGCTTGCCCGGATATCCTTCAGCGTATTTGTTGGTCAGCTGAGACCCCTGCGCCTGCATCACGCGCGGGCTGGTGTAGTTTTCGGAGGCGATCAGTTCGATGTGCTCTTCCTGACGTACTTTTTCCTGCTCCATAGCCTGCCACAATTCGGCATCATAATCGGCAATGTTCATTTCACGCTTTAACATCCGCATCTCCTGACTCAGCTAACAATAAAATTTGTGCCTGAAAAGGCAGTCCGTGGGACTTCGGCCAACAGTATAACCGAATCATTCTTCGATAACAGGTCTTGACAAAGGTTTTTACGCAAACGATTACCTATGCGTCAGATAAGGGTTTCCTGAACGAGAGCCTGACGAATTTCAACGGATTTCTTTTCAGCTTTGTGATGCAGATTTTTCACGTTGTTACCTCCATAACGTAAAGCAGAGAAGATCCATTTACAATGCAAGGGTATTTTTATAAGATGCATTTGATATACATCATTAGATTTTCACATAAAGGAAGCACGTATGCTTGACGCACAAACCATCGCTACAGTAAAGGCCACCATTCCCCTGCTGGTTGAAACAGGACCGAAACTGACCGCCCACTTCTACGACCGTATGTTTACGCATAACCCGGAGCTCAAAGAAATCTTCAATATGAGCAACCAGCGTAACGGTGATCAGCGCGAAGCCCTGTTTAATGCTATCGCGGCCTACGCCAGCAATATCGAAAATTTACCGGCGTTGCTGCCGGCGGTAGAAAAAATCGCGCAGAAGCACACCAGCTTCCAGATTAAGCCGGAGCAGTACAACATCGTCGGGACGCATCTGCTGGCGACGCTGGATGAAATGTTCAACCCGGGCCAGGAAGTGCTGGACGCATGGGGTAAAGCCTATGGCGTACTGGCTAACGTCTTTATTCATCGGGAAGCCGAGATTTATCACGAGAACGCCAGCAAAGACGGCGGCTGGGAAGGCACGCGCCCCTTCCGCATCGTTGCGAAAACCCCGCGTAGCGCACTGATCACCAGCTTTGAGTTTGAACCGGTCGACGGCGGTACGGTGGCGGAATACCGTCCCGGGCAGTATCTGGGCGTCTGGCTGAAGCCGGAAGGTTTTGCGCATCAGGAGATCCGCCAATATTCACTGACCCGTAAACCCGATGGCAAAGGGTACCGTATTGCCGTGAAGCGTGAAGACGGCGGCCAGGTATCAAACTGGTTACACCATCACGCCAGCGTAGGCGATGTGGTGCATCTGGCTGCGCCGGCAGGTGACTTCTTTATGAATGTCGCCGCTGATACCCCCGTTTCGCTGATTTCCGCTGGCGTCGGCCAGACGCCGATGTTGGCGATGCTCGATACGCTGGCGAAAGAACAGCATACCGCGCAGGTGAACTGGTTCCACGCGGCGGAGAACGGCGACGTCCATGCGTTTGCCGACGAAGTGAGCGAGCTGGGCCGTACACTGCCGCGTTTCACTGCCCATACCTGGTACCGCGAGCCAACCGAGGCCGATCGCGCCCAACGCGTCTTTGACAGCGAAGGGCTGATGGATTTAAGCCAACTGGAAGCCGCGATCAGCGATCCGGCAATGCAGTTCTATCTTTGCGGCCCGGTAGGCTTTATGCAGTTTGCCGCAAAACAACTGGTTTCACTTGGCGTGAATAACGAAAACATTCATTACGAATGCTTCGGCCCGCATAAGGTGCTGTAATTGCAAGAAATCCGCTGAAAAAACGGGCGTTATCGTTAAGGCGAACGCCCGTTTTCCTCCCCGTTCTCCTGCTTATTGCGCTGCTTTTTATGCCTTTCTTTTACAAAAAAGGGGAATAAAAAAAGTCTGTGCAAATCGTGTTATTATTAACGTTTGACTTAGCTCGTTAGGGCATCTTTTTATGCAGCAACCTGTTGTACGCATTGGAGAGTGGCTGGTTACACCTTCTGTTAATCAGATCAGTCGTCAGGGACGCCAGATTACTCTTGAACCACGGCTGATCGATCTTCTGATGTATTTTGCGCATCATCCGGATGAAGTGTTAAGCCGGGATAACATTATTGATCATGTCTGGATGCGCACCATCGTGACCAACCATGTTGTCACCCAAAGCATTTCTGAACTACGCAAATCATTAAGAGATGGCGGAGACAGCAATGCTGAATACATCGTTACCGTACCTAAACGCGGCTATAAGCTGACGGCGCCGGTTATCTGGTGCGAAGAAAATAGCGATGAGATCGATAATTTATCAACGTCGCCGCCGCCGCCGATCGCAGCAACGAATGCAGAACCGACAGAGGGGGTTCCTGCCGCTGCGCCTGTGCCGCCCGCCTCTTTGCAAACGCCGACTAAAAAGGCGAAAAAGCCGCGTATCGCCGCTTTCTGGACGTGGGTGATGTTCCTGCTCTCGCTGGCGACGCTGGTGGTGTTTATCGTGATGTCGGTGGTAGATCATAATGCCGCGGTAACAAAAACGCGGTTATTACTTAACCCACGAGATATAGATGTTCGTTTTGAAGGCGGCAATTCCTGTAATAACTGGGTCTCGCAGGAGTCCTACGCCATCGGTCTGGGCGGCTTAATCACCGACCTGCTGAACACCTACTCGACCTTTATGGTGCACGATAAAACCAATTACCGGGTCAATGAGCCAAGCAGCTCCGGTAAGACGTTAACCATTCAGTTTGTCAATCAGCGCCACTATCGGGCGCAGCAGTGCTTTATGTCTGTGGTGCTCATTGATAACGCCGATGGTTCAACCATGCTGGATAAGCGTTATTTCGTCACCAATACTAACCAGTTGTCCATCCAGGATGATCTGTTTAATAGCCTGTCTTTCGTTTTAACACAGCCCTGGCCTAATCGTATGCGAGAACAACTGGCCCTGTTCAGAACGCCGCAAAATACCGCGCTGATGCGTTTTTATGAGGCGCGCCAGCTTATTCTGAGCGGCGATGCGCAGGCGCTAAGTAAAGCCAGCGATATTCTGAATGGCATTATTAAGGAAACGCCTGATTCAACTATGCCTATGAATATAAAGTGCTGGTAGATGTATTACGGCAATCACAACAGCCGTTTGATAAAGAACAAGTGGCTGCGCTGAACGAAGAGTTAAAAAAAATAGATCAAATTCCGGGCGTTGAGAAAACGTCTGTTTATTATAAAATCAAGACCGTTGATCTTTTGGGCAAAGGTGATATCGATGCAGCGTATGAGGAAATCAATAAAAGCATCGAGCTTGAAATGTCGTGGTTTAACTATGTCCTGTTGGGGAAAGTTTACGAAATGAAAGGTGAGAATCGTCTGGCCGCTGATGCCTATCTGACCGCCTTTAATTTACGTCCAGGTGAAAATACGCTGTACTGGATCGAGAACGGCGTATTTCAGACATCCGTTCAGAAAATTGTCCCTTATCTGAATAGTTTTCTGGCAGAAGATTAAATTTAACGCTGAACCATGACAAATAAAAGCGAAAAGATATTAAATTTTTCGCTTTTATTTTGTGAAAAATATGTTGCAAAAAATAGCTTATGTTAATTTTGGCAACATATTCATCGCAAAGAAATGTAAATATAACCCTTTGTAATTAAACAATGTTTATCCTTTCATGATATTTTCCATGATATTTATATGTTAATTCAAAAAAATCAATCTATCAGTTTTTTCATGTTTGTGTTTATTTCACTTTTTCTTTAGGACTTATCTCAACCCATTCGTTAATCTTGTCGACAGTTGAACGGGCACGCAGCATATATGAAGCATAAGCCCGGTTCTTAAAAATACAGCTCAGGAGAAATGAACATGAGTTCTGTCAAAAAGATCGGGCTATTTGCCTGTACTGGCGTCGTTGCCGGTAATATGATGGGGAGCGGGATTGCATTATTACCCGCCAACCTTGCCAGTATTGGTGGCATTGCCATCTGGGGCTGGGTAATTTCTATTATTGGGGCAATGTCGCTGGCTTATGTTTATGCGAGGCTGGCAACCAAAAACCCGCAACAGGGTGGCCCTATCGCTTATGCTGGGGAAATATCTCCGGCGTTTGGTTTCCAGACCGGCGTTCTTTATTATCACGCAAACTGGATTGGTAACTTAGCCATCGGTATTACCGCGGTTTCTTATCTTTCTACGTTCTTCCCGGCATTAAATAATCCAATACCGGCAGGTATTGCCTGTATTGCTATCGTCTGGCTGTTCACCTTTATTAATATGCTGGGCGGGGCCTGGGTCAGCCGCTTGACAACGATTGGCCTGTTTCTGGTGCTGATCCCGGTAGTCTTGACCGCAGTCGCCGGCTGGCATTGGTTCGATATCGCGACCTATCACGCGAACTGGAACACGTCTACGACGACCGACTCTCACGCCATTGTTAAAAGTATTCTGCTCTGCCTGTGGGCGTTCGTTGGCGTTGAGTCTGCCGCCGTCAGCACCGGCATGGTGAAAAACCCGAAACGCACCGTACCGCTGGCAACCATGCTGGGTACCGCGCTGGCAGGCATCATCTATATCGCCGCGACTCAGGTTATCGCCGGGATGTTCCCAGCTTCCGTTATGGCCTCTTCCGGCGCGCCGTTCGCTATCAGTACCTCCACGATTCTGGGTGGCTGGGCTGCGCCGCTGGTTTCCGCCTTTACCGCTTTCGCCTGCCTGACGTCTCTGGGCTCCTGGATGATGCTGGTCGGCCAGGCTGGGGTTCGCGCCGCCAACGACGGCAACTTCCCGAAAATTTACGGTGAAATGGATAAAAACGGTATTCCGAAAAAAGGTCTGCTGTTGGCTGCGGTGAAAATGACGGCGCTGATGATTCTGATCACCATCATGAACTCCAGCGGCGGTAAAGCGTCCGACCTGTTCGGCGAACTGACCGGGATTGCCGTACTGCTTACCATGCTGCCGTACTTCTACTCTTGTGTTGACCTGATTCGTTTCGAAGGGTTCAACATCCGTAACTCGGTAAGCCTGATTTGTTCTGTACTGGGCTGCGCATTTTGCTTCATCGCACTGATGGGCGCCAGCTCCTTCGAACTCTCCGGCACCTTTATCGTCAGTCTGATCATCCTGATGTTCTACGGTCGCAAAATGCACCAGCGCCAGAACAACGACAGCGACAACAATACGGCTGAAGCGCTTTAACCGCTAACTCCTTTTTCTCAAAGCCCCTTTCGTCACCTGCTATAGCGTAGCGGGAGGGGCCCACTTTACCAGGAACAAGACTATGAACGTTATTGCTATCATGAACCACATGGGCGTCTACTTTAAAGAAGAGCCTATTCGTGAACTGCATCGTGCACTGGAAGGTTTAAATTTCCGTATCGTCTATCCAAACGACCGAGAAGACCTGCTGAAGCTGATTGAAAATAACTCCCGCCTTTGCGGCGTCATTTTCGACCGGGATAAATATAACCTTGAGCTTTGCGAAGAGATTAGCAAGCTGAACGAGTATATGCCGCTGTACGCCTTCGCCAACAGCTACTCTACGCTGGACGTCAGCCTCAACGATCTGAGAATGCAGGTTCGCTTCTTTGAATATGCTTTAGGCGCCGCAGCCGATATCGCGGCGAAAATTCGCCAGAATACCGATGAATACATCGACAATATTCTGCCGCCGCTGACAAAAGCGTTGTTCAAATATGTGCGCGAAGGGAAATATACTTTCTGTACGCCTGGCCACATGGGCGGGACCGCTTTCCAGAAAAGCCCCGTCGGCAGCATCTTTTATGATTTCTTCGGCCCGAACACGATGAAATCCGATATTTCGATTTCCGTTTCTGAACTGGGTTCACTGCTGGACCACTCCGGCCCGCATAAAGAAGCGGAAGAGTATATCGCCCGCGTCTTTAACGCCGAACGTAGCTACATGGTGACGAACGGCACCTCTACGGCGAACAAAATCGTCGGTATGTACTCCGCGCCGGCAGGCAGCACGGTACTGATTGACCGTAACTGCCATAAATCGCTGACCCATCTGATGATGATGAGCGACATTACGCCGATTTATTTCCGCCCAACCCGTAACGCCTACGGTATTCTTGGCGGTATCCCGCAAAGCGAGTTCCAGCACGCCACTATCGCTAAACGGGTAAAAGAGACGCCTAACGCAACCTGGCCGGTCCATGCTGTTATTACTAACTCAACCTATGACGGTCTGTTGTATAACACTGACTACATCAAGAAAACTCTGGATGTGAAGTCCATTCATTTTGACTCCGCCTGGGTGCCTTATACCAATTTCTCCCCTATTTATCAGGGTAAATGCGGTATGAGCGGCGACCGTGTGGAAGGCAAAATCATTTATGAAACCCAGTCCACGCATAAACTGCTGGCGGCGTTTTCACAGGCATCCATGATTCATGTTAAAGGCGACATTAACGAAGAAACCTTTAACGAAGCCTACATGATGCATACCACCACTTCTCCGCACTACGGTATCGTAGCGTCTACTGAAACCGCAGCGGCGATGATGAAAGGTAATGCGGGTAAACGCCTGATTAACGGCTCTATTGAACGTGCGATTAAATTCCGTAAAGAAATTAAACGCCTGAAAAGCGAATCTGACGGCTGGTTCTTTGACGTATGGCAGCCGGAACATATCGATGGAGCTGAGTGCTGGCCGCTGCGTTCAGATAGCGCATGGCATGGCTTCAAAAATATCGATAACGAACACATGTACTTCGACCCGATCAAAGTCACTATCCTGACGCCGGGGATGAAGAAAGACGGTACGATGGATGAATTCGGTATTCCGGCAAGTCTGGTCGCCAAATATCTCGATGAACGCGGCATCATCGTAGAAAAAACCGGTCCATACAACCTGCTGTTCCTGTTCAGCATTGGTATCGACAAAACCAAAGCTCTGAGCCTGCTGCGCGCGCTCACTGAATTTAAACGCGCCTTTGACCTGAATCTGCGCGTCAAAAACATTCTGCCGGCACTGTACCGCGAAGCGCCTGAGTTTTATGAAAATATGCGCATCCAGGAACTGGCGCAGAATATTCATAAACTGGTCGAACACCATAATCTGCCGGACTTAATGTACCGTGCGTTTGAAGTGCTGCCGAAAATGGTGATGACGCCGTATACTGCGTTCCAGAAAGAACTGCATGGCGAAACGGAAGAGGTGTATCTTGAAGAGATGGTTGGACGCGTCAACGCCAACATGATCCTTCCTTACCCTCCGGGAGTGCCGCTGGTGATGCCTGGTGAAATGATCACCGAGGAAAGCCGTCCGGTACTGGAATTCCTGCAAATGCTGTGCGAAATCGGCGCCCACTATCCGGGCTTCGAAACAGATATCCACGGCGCCTATCGTCAGGCAGACGGACGTTACACCGTTAAAGTGCTGAAAGAAAATACGAAATAAGTACCAAAGGGAAGTGGCTTGCCACTTCCCTTTTTTCACGCAGCAAGGAGACTTTATGAAAACACCCTCACAACCGCGCGCGATTTTTTACATCGTGGCGATTCAAATTTGGGAATACTTCAGCTTTTACGGCATGCGTGCCTTACTCATCCTTTATCTTACCCACCAGCTTGGTTTTAATGACAGCCACGCGATCAACCTCTTCAGCGCCTACGCCTCTTTAGTTTACGTTACCCCTATTCTTGGCGGCTGGCTTGCCGACCGCCTGCTTGGCAACCGCGTGGCGGTTATCACCGGCGCCTTATTGATGACGCTGGGTCATGTGGTATTGGGCTTAGAATCTGATTCAACGCTGAGTTTATATGCGGCGCTGGCCATTATTATCTGCGGCTACGGCTTGTTTAAATCCAATATTAGCTGTCTGCTGGGCGAACTTTACGCCCCTGATGACAACCGCCGCGACGGAGGATTCTCGCTGCTCTACGCCGCCGGAAATATTGGATCGATAGCCGCGCCGATCGCCTGTGGTCTGGCGGCGCAGTGGTATGGCTGGCATGTCGGCTTTGCGCTGGCGGGCGTGGGAATGTTCATCGGCCTGCTCATCTTTTTAAGCGGTCATCGCCACTTTCAGCAGACGCGCGGTGTTAATCGCCCCGCGCTGCGGGCGGTTAAATTCGCCCTTCCAACCTGGGGTTGGCTGGTATTAATGCTGTGTATCGCGCCGGTATTCTTCACCCTCCTGCTGGAAAATAACTGGTCTGGCTATGTGCTGGCCATTGTCTGCGTCTTCGCGGCGCAACTTATCGCCCGTATTATGGTTAAATTTCCCGAACACCGTCGCGCCTTGTGGCAAATCGTTCTGTTAATGATCACCGGCACTCTCTTCTGGGTTCTGGCGCAGCAGGGCGGAAGTTCGATCAGTTTATTCATCGACCGTTTTGTCAACCGCCACTGGCTAAACATGACCGTCCCCACCGCATTGTTCCAGTCGGTCAATGCGATTGCGGTGATGGCGGCGGGCGTGGTGCTGGCGTGGCTGAGCAGCCCGAAAGAGAGCGCCCGCTCGGTGCTGCGCGTCTGGCTTAAATTTGCCGTGGGGCTGGTATTAATGGGCGGCGGTTTTATGCTGCTGGCGCTAAACGCGCATCAGGCCCGGTTAGATGGGCAGGCATCAATGGGAATGATGATCGCAGGGCTGGCGCTGATGGGCTTTGCGGAGCTGTTTATTGATCCGGTCGCGATGGCGCAAATTACCCGCCTCAACCTGCCTGGCGTCACGGGCGTACTAACCGGTATTTATATGCTGGCGACCGGCGCGGTCGCTAACTGGCTGGCTGGCGTCGTCGCGCAACAAACCACGGAATCGCAAATTAGTGATACGGCGGTAGCCGCCTACGGACACTTTTTCTCGCAAATGGGCGAGTGGACGCTAAGTTGCGTGGCGCTGATCGTCGCCATTGTCGGCCTGAGATGGGTTTGCACCCGGACAACATCGGCGCTACCGCAGGGCGATTAAACGGTGGTTCGCTGCCCACAAGGAGGGGACGGGCAGCGAATCGGCACATCAGATAGCCGCGTCGTCTTCTTCGCCAGTACGGATACGAATAACGCGGGCGACATCAAAGACAAAGATCTTACCGTCGCCGATTTTCCCCGTCTGCGCGGTACGAATGATGGTATCAACACAGGTATCCACGATGTCGTCAGGCACAACGATTTCAATTTTTACCTTCGGCAGAAAATCCACCATATATTCCGCGCCGCGATACAGCTCGGTGTGGCCTTTTTGACGGCCAAAGCCTTTGACTTCAGTGACCGTCATGCCGGTAATACCTACCTCGGCCAGCGCTTCACGGACATCGTCCAGCTTGAAGGGTTTAATAATCGCATCAATCTTTTTCATGCTATTCCTTGAAAAGGTCGCCTGTGTTTTGATCGGTTAAACGTAACATATTTCGCGCTACTTTACGGCATGAAAACTACTCTTTGAAATCATTCGCATCCAGTTCGTGACGGGAGAGTAGCTTATAGAATTCCGTGCGGTTGCGCCCCGCCATCCTTGCCGCGTGCGTCACGTTACCTTTGGTAATTTGCAGTAACTTGCGCAGATAGTTCAGTTCAAATTGGTTTCGCGCTTCGGCAAAGGTGGGCAGCGCGGTGTTTTCGCCTTCCAGCGCCTGTTCGACCAACGCATCGCTGATCACCGGCGAAGAGGTTAACGCCACGCATTGTTCAATGACGTTGACCAGTTGGCGCACGTTGCCCGGCCAGCTTGCCGTCATCAGCCGTTTCATTGCATCAGTAGAAAAGGCGCGAACAAACGGTTTATGCCGCTGTGCCGACTGTCTGAGCAGATGATTAGCCAGCAGCGGAATATCCTCGGTACGCTCCGCCAGCGCCGGAATTTTCAGGCTCACGACATTCAGCCGGTAGTACAAATCTTCACGAAATTCGCCCCGCGCCATCGCCTTCGGCAGATCGCGGTGCGTCGCGGAAATAATTCGCACGTCGATATCAATATCGCGATTGCTGCCCAGCGGCCTGACTTTGCGCTCCTGTAACACCCGCAGCAGCTTCACCTGTAACGGCGCGGGCATATCGCCAATTTCATCCAGAAACAGCGTGCCGCCTTCCGCCGCCTGGAACAACCCTTCACGATTGCTCACTGCGCCGGTAAAGGCGCCGCGCGCATGGCCGAATAATTCGGACTCCAGCAACTGTTCCGGTAACGCGCCGCAGTTGATGGCGACAAACGGCTTGTTATTGCGCGGGCTGGCATTATGAATCGCCTGTGCGAAAATCTCTTTCCCGGTGCCGCTTTGTCCGTTAATCAATACGCTGACATCCGACTGCGCGACCATGCGCGCCTGTTCAAGCAGTCGCAGCATCAGCGGGCTACGGGTAACGATAGCGTTGCGCCAGCTATCGTCCGTCGCGGGAGCGGACTGCTCCAGCGCTTCATCTATCGCTTTATATAACGCGTCTCTGTCGATCGGCTTCGTCAAAAAGCTGAATACGCCCTTCTGGGTAGCGGCCACCGCATCCGGAATAGAACCATGCGCCGTCAGAATAATAACCGGCATTCCCGGCTGTACTTTCTGAATTTCTGTGAACAGTTGCATACCATCCATTTCGTCCATGCGCAGGTCGCTTATTACCAGATCCACTTTTTCCCGATGCAGTACCCGTAGTCCTTCCTGGCCGCTCTCTGCGGTCACGACGCTGTATCCTTCACTGGTCAGGCGCATACCGAGCAATTTCAGTAATCCGGGATCGTCATCGACCAGCAGCAGGTGCGCCGGTTTACGGCTTATCATGGCGTTACCTCATCTTGTGACGGCGACGGCGCCGCGCCATCTTCAGACGTCGCGGGTTTGTCATTCGTATGCGGCGTATCGGCGTTGTAATTCCCTGCCGGTTTTCGTGTCGAAAGCTGGCGCTCAATATCGGTTAAACTCTCCAGCTTACGGGTGGTAAGATCGAGCTGCGTTTGCAAGGCCTGTTGCTGCTGGCGCAGCGCATCCAGCTCACTATCTGACGTTTGCTGGAGTTTGCTATAACGCTGACGTTCGGCAGAAAGCGCCAGTTGCAGCGCCTGACCGTCATGCCAGATTTGGTAGACGGGCCGTACCTGAGCCGGTATTTGCGCGCTTAACGCCTCCAGACGGGTCACTATGGCGCGCCGCTCCGGCGGCGTAATTTTTGCATCCGCCAGTAAAATCCCGCGCCTGAAGGCATTTTGCCAGTTATCATCCGTCAACGCGCGCGCCTCTGCGCGCGACTGAACCGGCATCAGACGATCGGCGCAGTCAATCGTGCGTAGCCAGTACAGCGGATTCGTCTCCACCGCCTGCCCGCGTAGCGACCAGATATCCGCGCACGCCGTCGGGAGATAATCCGCCAGTTGATAATGGGGGAGCGTGTCCTGCGCTGCGCTACCGGGCAGTTGCTGTGAAGCATGGGGAACACATGCTGTCAGCGCCAGACACGATATGCCCACCGGTATTCCCCACCGCAAAAGGCATCGTTTAATAGTTTGGACGAAAACGTGTGACACACGCACCAGGCTTAAATTCATATTAGTGTTTGTCAGATGCAGGCAATGGCAGCGAGATGCGAAAACAAACTTCCTGCGCTTTGTCATCCACCAGTTGGATCTCTCCCTGCATTCGACGAATACAATCTCTGGCGATACTCAGCCCTAACCCACTGCCTTTTACCGCCCCTTTTCGCTGGTGGCTTCCCTGGAAAAAAGGCTCAAAAATCATTTCTCTTTCGGTTTGCGGAATCGGTTCGCCGCTATTAACCACATCGATATAAACCGTGGAGCCCTGAGAGCGACTACGGATACAAATGTTACCGGATTCAGCGCCATAGTGCACCGCGTTGGAATAGAGATTATCCAGCACGCTCATCAGCAACATGGGCTCTGCTATGCAGCGTTCGGCCTCCAGGTCGACATCGGTATGCATCATTTTAGCGCGGGCAGGCAAACTGTGGGCGGAAACCACCATATCCACAAGCGGCGCGATATCGACCGCTTCCAGCTCTGTGGCACTGTCTACCAGTTTCCGGTTGTAATCAAGCAATTGCTCAATCAATTTTTGTAAATTACGACTGCTGTCATCCAGAATATCGACCACCTCTTTTTGCTCCGGCGTCAGCGGCCCAACCACCTGATCGGCCAGCAGCTCTGTCCCCTCGCGCATACTGGCCAGCGGGGTTTTCAGCTCATGGGACAGGTGACGTAGAAATTGATGGCGCTGGGATTCCAGCCACGCCAGACGCTCACTCAGCCAGATAATGCGCTGCCCCACCGATCGTAATTCACGCGGACCGGTAAAGGTGACGGTATTCCCCAAAGAACGGCCTTCGCCCAGGCGATTAATCATCCGTTCAATTCCTTTCACCGGCCCGATAATCATGCGGGTAAAAAGTAGCACCATCGCCAGACTCACCAGAAATAGTACCAGCGTCTGCCAGCCGAAAAATTGTCCGCGCTCGGCGATTTCTTGTTGTAACTGCTGCCCACGCGAATAAACCACAGTACGCGTCGCCTGCACCATTTCCGTATTCGCGTTGGCAAAGGCCTCCAGACGCGCGGCCGCTGCCGCTTCCGGGCCGCTATCTTTACACTGCAATTGCGCCAGCGCGTTTAAATCCTGGCGTAACGCCTGATACAACTTATCATCCGGCAAGACGCCGGCATGGGCGTCCAGCATATCGCTATAGCGCTTACGCTGGCTTTGATACACTTTTGCCAGCGTCGGATCGTCAAGCACGCAATACTGTCGGTAGCTTCGCTCCATCTCCAGCGCGACGTTGGTCATCGCCTCGCTGCGCCGGGCGTCAATAAGCGTGCTGCGGTTAGTCACCGCAGCCTGATCGCTTAATGCGTTAAGGCTTTGCCACGCCTGCCAGGCCAGAACCAGCAACGGCAGCAGGATCAGCAAAAAAGCCAGCATGACCAATTGTCGTAAAGAACGGGGGAAAACAGACCAGCGCTTCAACGTGTCGCTCACATAAAAGAAGAATAAAAAAGATGCTAACCGAGGGAAGCGCCAGATACAACAAAGCCGGGCTAAACCCGGCTTTGTTATGGAATAAGGCGGTGCCTAACTCGACGTTTCGCCCGGAGGTTGATAAAGCTACGCTATTATCAGAAGTTGGACGGCAGGCACCTTGTTGTGCGTCATTCGAAGTTTATGTAGCGCGTCCCTAAGGGGCTGACATAAGAAGGTGAATGAGCCACTGGTTATCATTATGCAGTAATTGTGCCAACATTCAAAAGACTTTGTTAACACAATGATAGATATGAAAAATATCGTTATTCATGCTAAAAATGGCTCTGTCTGTTTTTTGCCCTTTCTGTCGCCAATCAGCAACACCTGCAACACCTAAAAATAAAACAATTTAAAATCAAATAGTTAAATGTCTCTTTTTGGCGACAACCTATCCCCCACTCATGTCGGGATTTCCCGACACTTTAATCTTGCGGCATAAGCACTAGTTTATTGCCGGATGACGGCGTAAACGCCTTATCCGGCCTACCGCTTGACGTTCAAGACGGTAGCTTCAACCGCGCTTCCCCGTGGGCCTGATAAGCGCCGTCTACAAAAAAGCCCCTCGTGAAGAGGGGCTTTATGGCTATCGGGCTAATTAACCAAGCTGCTTACGCGCATTACGGAAGATACGCATCCACGGGCTATCCTCGCCCCAGTTTTCCGGGTGCCAGGAGTTGGCGACGGTGCGGAATACGCGTTCCGGATGCGGCATCATAATCGTCACCCGACCATTTTCGGTCGTCACCGCCGTGATGCCGTTCGGCGAACCGTTCGGGTTAGCCGGATAGGTTTCGGTCACCTTACCAAAGTTATCAACGTAGCGCAGGGCGACCAGGCCTTTGCTCTCAAGCGCGGCAAGATGCGCATCGTCCCGCACCTCAACGCGCCCTTCCCCATGGGAAACCGCAATCGGCATCTGTGAGCCTACCATTCCTTGCAGCAGCAGCGATGGGCTTTGCGTCACTTCTACCAGGCTGAAGCGGGCTTCGAAGCGGTCAGAATGGTTACGTACAAAACGCGGCCACAGTTCGCTGCCCGGGATCAGCTCGCGCAGATTCGACATCATCTGGCAACCGTTGCACACCCCAAGCGCCAGCGTCTGCGGACGATGGAAAAAGGTTTCGAATTCGTCGCGCACCCGAGGGTTAAACAGAATGGATTTCGCCCAACCTTCGCCCGCCCCCAGCACGTCGCCGTAGGAAAAGCCGCCGCAAGCCACCAGCGCATGGAAGTTGCCCAGACCGATACGACCGCCCAGCAGGTCGCTCATATGGACGTCAATCGCGTCAAAGCCCGCACGATGGAACGCCGCCGCCATCTCCACGTGAGAGTTCACCCCCTGCTCGCGCAGTACAGCGACTTTCGGTCGTGCGCCTGTCGCAATGTACGGCGCGGCGATATCTTCATTAATATCAAACGACAGCTTCACGTTGAGGCCCGGATCGGCATCATTCGCTTTCGCCTCATGTTCCTGATCAGCACATTGCGGATTGTCGCGCAGACGCTGCATCTGCCAGGTGGTTTCCGCCCACCAGACACGCAGCGTAGTGCGGCTTTCGCTGAATACCGTCTGGTCATTAGCGGTAATCACAAAGCGATCGCCAGCCAGGGCCTGACCAAGGTAGTGGACGCAGTCAGCAAGGCCGTACTGCGCCAACAGCGCTTCGACCGCCTCTCTGTCTTCAGCGCGTACCTGAATCACGCCGCCCAGCTCCTCGTTGAACAGTGCGGCCAGATGGTCATCGCCCAGCGCGGCGATATCGACCTGCACGCCGCAGTGGCCGGCAAAGGCCATCTCGGCCAGCGTCACCAGCAGACCGCCGTCGGAACGGTCGTGCCAGGCCAGTAATTTACGCGCAGCGACCAGCGCCTGCATGGCGTCATAGAAGCCTTTCAGTTGCGCGACGTCACGCACGTCCGCGGGTTTGTCGCCAAGCTGACGATAGACCTGCGCCAGGGCCGTTGCGCCCAGCGCGTTGTGGCCCTTGCCAAGATCGATCAGCAGCAAGGCGTTATCTTCCGTTGACAGCTGCGGCGTAAGGGTGTGACGCACGTCCTCCACGCGAGCAAACGCGGAAATCACCAGCGACAGCGGCGAGGTCATTTCGCGCTGTTCGTTGCCTTCCTGCCAGCGGGTTTTCATCGACATCGAATCTTTGCCCACCGGAATCGTCAGGCCAAGCTGCGGACAGAGTTCCTCTCCCACCGCTTTAACCGCGTCATACAAACCGGCATCTTCGCCAGGATGACCGGCTGCCGCCATCCAGTTAGCGGAAAGCTTAATGCGCTTGATATCGCCAATCTGCGTCGCGGCAATGTTAGTCAACGCTTCACCGACGGCCAGACGGGCGGAGGCGGCAAAGTCCAGCAGCGCCACCGGCGCGCGCTCGCCAATCGACATCGCTTCGCCGTAGTAGCTGTCGAGGCTGGCGGTAGTGACCGCGCAGTCAGCCACCGGAACCTGCCACGGGCCAACCATCTGGTCACGCGCCACCATACCGGTGACGGTACGGTCGCCAATAGTGACAAGGAAGGTTTTTTCCGCCACGGTCGGCAGATGCAGAACACGATTTACCGCGTCGGCAATCGTGATATCCGCGCGGTTCAGCGCATCGCCTTTCGCCTTCAATGTTTGCACATCGCGGGTCATTTTCGGCGTTTTGCCCAGCAGGACATCCAGCGGCAGGTCGATCGGCTGATTGTCGAAATGGTTATCATGCAACGAGAGATGCTGTTCTTCGGTAGCATCGCCAATGACCGCATACGGCGCGCGTTCGCGCTTACACAGTTCGTCGAACAGCGGCAACTGGTCAGCCGCGACCGCCAGTACGTAGCGCTCCTGGGATTCGTTACACCAGATTTCCAGCGGGCTCATGCCCGGCTCGTCGCTAAGAATGTCGCGCAGTTCGAATTTCCCGCCGCGCCCGCCGTCGCTCACCAGCTCCGGCATGGCGTTGGAGAGACCGCCCGCGCCCACATCATGGATAAACAGGATTGGGTTGGCGTCGCCCAACTGCCAGCAGCGGTCGATCACTTCCTGGCAGCGGCGTTCCATTTCCGGGTTGTCGCGCTGAACAGAGGCAAAATCGAGATCCACATCAGACTGGCCGGAAGCCATTGACGATGCCGCGCCGCCGCCGAGGCCGATATTCATCGCCGGGCCGCCAAGGACGATCAGCTTCGCGCCCACGACGATCTCGCCTTTCTGCACGTGATCGGCGCGAATATTACCGATCCCGCCCGCCAGCATGATCGGCTTATGGTAGCCGCGCAGCTCTTCGCCGTTGTGGCTGTTCACTTTATCTTCATAAGTACGGAAGTAACCGGTCAGCGCCGGGCGACCAAATTCGTTGTTAAACGCCGCGCCGCCCAGCGGGCCTTCGGTCATGATATCCAGCGCGGTGACAATACGTTCCGGCTTGCCAAAATCCTCTTCCCACGGCTGTTCAAAGCCCGGAATACGCAGGTTGGAAACGGAGAAGCCTACCAGCCCGGCTTTTGGTTTCGCGCCACGCCCGGTGGCGCCTTCATCACGAATTTCGCCGCCGGAACCGGTCGCCGCCCCCGGCCACGGAGAGATGGCGGTTGGATGGTTATGCGTTTCGACCTTCATCAGAATGTGTGCGGGCTCCTGATGAAAATCGTAACGGCCAGTATTGTGGTCGGCGAAGTAGCGCCCCACCGCAGATCCTTCCATCACCGCGGCATTGTCTTTATAGGCAGAGAGCACATAGTCCGGCGTGGTTTCGAAGGTGTTTTTAATCATTTTAAACAGCGACTTCGGCTGCGGTTTACCGTCGATAATCCAGTCGGCGTTAAAAATCTTGTGGCGGCAGTGCTCGGAGTTCGCCTGGGCGAACATATACAGTTCGATATCGTTCGGGTTGCGCCCCAGTTTGGTAAACGCCTCCTGCAAATAGTCGATTTCATCTTCCGCCAGCGCCAGACCGAGACGCAGGTTGGCGTCAATTAACGCCTGACGGCCTTCTCCCAGCAGATCGACACTGGAAACCGGCGCAGGCTGATGGTGGATAAACAGTTTTTCCGCATCGGTTAAAGAAGAGAACACCGTCTCCATCATACGGTCGTGCAGCTCTGCGGCCACTTGTCGCCACTGTTCCGCCGTCAACGTCGAAGCCTCGATATAGTACGCTACGCCGCGCTCCAGCCGATCAACCTGTTGCAGGCCGCAGTTGTGGGCGATATCCGTTGCTTTTGAAGACCAGGGGGAGATGGTACCAGGACGCGGTGTGACCAACAGGAGTTTACCCGCCGGCGTATGGCTGTTAAGCGCCGGGCCGTATTGTAGCAGACGGGTAAGCTGCGCCTGCTCGCTATCATTTAACGGGGCGTTCAGGTCAGCAAAATGGACATACTCAGCGTATATATTGTGGACCTGGAGGTTGGCAGCCTGAAAGCGCGCCAGCAGTTTATTGATACGGAATGCAGACAGTGCAGGCGAACCACGCAGAATTTCCATCATAAGTCTCTCGTCTTCTAAGCTTCGGTGTGCGCAAGGGGGGAAACGGCCGTCATTATAAAGAATCTGACGCGCCGACGAAACCGTTTGCGTAGAAATAAAATCACCGCTTTTTCTTGTCATACGGTGCGGCTATCGTTGCGAATAAGTTGCCAACTGGCGCATTGTTACGCAAAATGCCGCTCATTAATGACTTATCTATTGCAGCAAAACATCTTTTTCAGCCCGAGGCAACGCACGATCCAGAGAATTAACTAATTGAAAAAATTAAAGATTAATTATCTGTTCATCGGCATATTGACGCTGCTGCTGGCAGCAGCCCTTTGGCCCTCAATCCCCTGGTTCGGTAAAACCGAAAACCATATCGCCGCGATTCAAGCCCGGGGGGTACTGCGCGTCAGTACGATCGACTCGCCATTAACCTATTCCGTTATCAACGGTAAAAAATATGGTCTGGACTATGAACTGGCGCAGCAGTTCGCCAACTATCTCGGCGTGAAGCTGAAAGTGACGGTGCGCCAGAATATCAGCCAGTTGTTTGACGATCTGGATAACGGCAATGCCGACCTGCTCGCGGCAGGGCTGGTCTACGACAGCGCGCGCGTTAAAAACTATCAGCCCGGCCCCATGTATTATTCGGTTTCGCAACAGCTTGTCTACCGGGTCGGACAATATCGCCCACGTTCGCTGGCGACCGTTAACGAGAATCAGCTTACCATTGCGCCAGGGCACGTCGTGGTCAATGATTTACAGCGTTTAAAAGAGACAAAGTTTCCCGACCTGAGCTGGAAAGTGGATGATAAAAAAGGCTCGACGACGCTGCTGGAAGAGGTCATCAGCGGCAAACTGGATTACACCATTGCCGATTCAGTGGCAATCGGTCTGTTTCAGCGCGTCCATCCCGAACTGGCCGTGGCGCTGGATGTCACGGATGAACAGCCCGTGACCTGGTTTAGCCGACTGGACGACAATAATACGCTCTCCGCCGCGCTGCTCGATTTTTTCAATTCGATCAATGAAGACGGGTCGTTGGCGCGGATCGAAGAGAAATATCTGGGGCATGGCGATGATTTCGACTACGTTGATACCCGCTCTTTCCTGCGAGCGGTGGATAACGTCCTGCCGGAGCTGGAACCGTTATTTAAAAAATATGCCAAAGAGATAGACTGGCGCCTGCTGGCGGCGATTTCTTATCAGGAATCACACTGGGACCCGCTGGCGACCTCGCCAACCGGCGTGCGCGGCCTGATGATGCTGACTAAAAATACCGCCCAAAGTCTGGGGCTGACCGACCGTACCGATGCGGAGCAAAGCATCAGCGGCGGCGCTCGCTATCTTGAAGATATGATGGCTAAAGTTCCCGAAACCGTTCCGGAAGACGAGCGTATCTGGTTTGCTTTAGCCGCCTACAATATGGGTTATGCGCACATGCTCGACGCCAGATCGCTGACGGTAAAAACCAAAGGCAATCCGGATAGCTGGACCGATGTGAAGCAGCGTTTGCCGCTATTAAGCCAAAAACCGTATTACAGTAAGCTAACCTACGGTTACGCGCGTGGACATGAGGCTTATGCTTATGTGGAAAATATCCGTAAATACCAGATAAGCTTGGTGGGGTATTTGCAGGAAAAAGAAAAGCAGGAAGCGGAAGCCATGAAACTGGCGCAGGATTACCCGGCGGTGTCGCCGGAGGAGCTGAATAAAGCGCCCTTCCCCCTCCTGTCGTTTTTATCGCAGTCATCAGGCTACCTGACGCATTCGCCGTCTTTACTGTTTACGCCGCAGAAGAAAGAAGAAAAATAGCGCGGTGGTCTTATCGGATGGCGACGCGTAACCTCTTATCCGGCATTGCGCTATACTGTCGGCCCCGCGCCTTCCGCACGGTCGGCTTTCTTCAGGGCTTTAATTTCCTGACGACGCATACGGAAAAAATCACTGAGCAGCGTCGCACATTCATCGCGCAGCACCCCTTCAATAATGTCGACCCGGTGATTCATTCCCGGATGGTGCAGCACATCAATTAGCGATCCGGCCGCGCCGGTTTTTGCATCGCGCGCGCCAAAGACAACGCGTCCAATGCGGCTATGCACCATAGCGCCTGCGCACATCACACAGGGTTCCAGCGTGACATACAGCGTGGTATCCAGTAACCGGTAATTCTGCAATACCAGACCGCCCTGACGCAGCGCCATTATTTCAGCATGCGCAGTAGGATCGTGGCGGCCAATGGGTCGGTTCCAGCCTTCGCCAATGACGCGATGGTTATGCACCAATACCGCGCCAACCGGAACCTCGCGTTCGTCCCAGGCGCGTTTCGCCAGCGTCAGCGCGTGGCGCATCCAGTATTCGTGATCTAATTCGACATCAGACAAAGAGGTAACTCCGGTAATGAAAGCGGGCGGCATTATACACAAACGCTATGCGTTTCACTATTCGAGCTGCTGCAACTCGCCGTGCGGCGTCACCCGCCAGCGATGCTGGCAAAAATAAAGCAGCGGGTTATCCTGTTTGCTGTCGCTGTAGCCACTATAAAGACGCAACGGCGTACCGATTTTACGTTCCAGTTGCGCGACTTTTTCATGGCCCAGGCAGCGCACGGTTAATACCCAGCCGCCATACCGTCGCGCCATCTAGCTGGCGATAAGGTTAACGCGCGGCAGCCACGGCGTATCAAAATAGACTTGCTCTACCAATGATTGCGGAGAACCGGTAATAAGCCAGATATCCGCGTCAGAGCTCAATAGATAGGTGGTCAGACGCTCCTGTACAACCGGAAACGCCGTGACGTTAGCGCGAAACCAACGGACAAAATCCGCCTGATGCGCCTGCAAACGCGTTTCGCTATGGCCAAAAGTACAGCCCCACAACAACAGACTCATCGGCCAGCGGGCCGCACGCCCTTTTACCAGTAAACCGATACCGATAATGGGTAACAACGGCAGTACGAGCAGCGCATTTAGCGGCTGACGGCGCAGCAAATAACGCAGAAAACTGCCGAACATATCCTGTTGATGTAACGTTCCATCCAAATCAAAAAAGACGACACGACGCTCGTGGCTGACCAAACCTTACTCCTCTGGATCATTGAACCCCAGCAGCCAGGTAAAAATAAACCCGGCAATTACCGCTATTAAATAGCCTAACAGATAGAACAGGACTTTTCCGGCAACAATTGTTAATGCCAGCGGCAAACCGGAAATACCAAAGGTAATTACCGTCGCCACTTTCCAGTAGCTGATCAACGCCCCGCCTACCGCGCCGCCAAGGCAAGCGCCAATAAATGGCTTACCCAATGGCAGCGTGACGCCAAAAATAAGCGGCTCGCCAATCCCCAGCAGTCCGACAGGAAGCGCGCCTTTAATCACCTTTTTGAGTCGCGCATTTCGGGTTTTCATCAGTACGGCAATGGCCGCGCCTATCTGACCAACGCCCGCCATCGCCAGGATGGGAAACAGCGCGTTATAGCCGTGCGCTTGCACCAGCTCCACATGAATAGGCACCAGCCCCTGATGCAGCCCGGTCAGTACCAACGGCAGGAAGGTTCCGGCTAACACCGCGCCCACCAGAAAACCGCCGCGATCGATAGCCCAGGACGCGCCGTGAGCGATAGCGTCTGAAATCCAGCCGCCAAGCGGTTGTAGAGCGACAATCGCTACCGCGCCGGTGATAACAGTCGTCAATAAAGGGTTAAGAATTAACTCCAGCGACCCCGGCAGCAGCTTACGGAACTGGCGCTCAATCCAGCACATTAACGCCACCACCAGCAGGACGGCGATGACGCCGCCCCGTCCCGGCTGAAGCACCTCGCCAAAGAGCGTAATCTGCGCCAGTTGCGGGCTGGAAAGGATCCCCGCCATCACGCCGCCTAACGCCTGCGATCCGCCAAAGACTTTCGCGGTATTGACGCCAACCAGAATGTTCATGATAGCGAACACCGCGCTACCAAATATCCCCATCAGGCCCAGCAGGTTAGGATAGTGGACGGCAACATCGCCGACGATATCCGGACGTTTCAGAATGTTGATAATGCCGGTAATCAAGCCGGATGCGATAAAGGCGGGGATGAGCGGAATAAAAACATTCGCCAGCTTACGCAACGCATCGCTCATCGGCGCTTTATACTTCGCTTTCGCCTCGGATTTGGTACGCACCATAGCGTCATCCGGCTTTACACCACCTGCGGCAATCTGCACGCGCATCGCATCAACCACCTGCGCAGCCTTCCCCGGCCCAACGATCAGCTGATGTTGCTCCCCTTGCTTTACGTATCCACTGACGCCAGGCAACGCTTTTAAGCGTGGGATATCCAGTTGGCTGTCGTCCTGTACCTCCACCCTGACTCGCGTCATACAGTTTTCCAGGCGCAGAATATTTTGCTCTCCGCCGATACCACGTAAAATGTCGCTGGCGAGCGCTGCCGTCTTATCCATACACACCTCTTTAGTGTTCTAACGCCGCCCTTAAAAAGCCCTGATGAGCGGCGAGTTTTTCCCTGGCGGCTGCAGCATCCAGCCCCGTAAGCGCCATCAAAATGGCGGGCTTAACCTCAAAATCGGTCTGTTTCAGCAAAGCTTCCGCCTCTTCACGACCTATCCCGGTCGCTTCAACGACCATCCGACACGCGCGATCGACCAGTTTGACGTTGGTGGCTTTCATATCCACCATCAGGTTTTGATAGACCTTGCCGAACTTCACCATCGCGCCGGTAGAAATCATATTGAGCACCATTTTCTGTGCGGTGCCGGATTTCAGCCGCGTGGAGCCGGTAAGCGCTTCCGGCCCGACAACGGGCGAAATAGCGATATTAGCCTCCCGCGCAATAGGCGAATCTGGATTACAGGAGACGGCAACAGTGGTACAACCGGACTGTCGCGCATAGCGCAGGCCGCCAATCACATAGGGTGTACGCCCCGACGCCGCGAGCCCCACGACCAGATCCTGTTCTTGCAGATTTAGCGCGACAAGATCGTCTTCGCCTGCCTGTTGGCTATCTTCCGCGCCTTCGACCGCTTTCAGCAACGCGCCCGGCCCGCCGGCAATCAGCCCGACGACCAGACCGTGCGGAACGCCAAACGTCGGGGGGCATTCTGAGGCATCCAGTACGCCAAGCCGACCACTGGTGCCCGCGCCCATATAGATGATACGTCCGCCAGACTTCAGCGCCGCCGCCGCGGCATCCACCGCACGCGCGACGTCAGGCAGAGTGGCTTTTACTGCTTCCGCTACCAGCGTATCCTGTTCATTAAAACGCTTAACTAATTCAGGAGTAGGCAACGCATCCAGATCCATCGTTTGCGGGTTACGGGTTTCAGACACTAAGGTACCAAGATTCATTTTTGTCCCTCTGGAATTTTTAATTCATAATAAGCGTCCATGATGGAATAGAATATTCCTCCAGGCGAGTGAAATTTCGTTTTGTCGTCGCCATCACGTTTCGCAGGAGCTGCCCATGAACTGTTTGATACGTATTCGCCAGCGTTATCCGGATCTCGCGCAAAGCGACAGGAAACTGGCGGATTATCTGCTCGCGCAACCGGATACGGCGCGGCATCTGAGCTCGCAGCAACTGGCGGCCGAAGCGGGCGTCAGCCAATCCAGCGTAGTCAAGTTCGCGCAAAAACTGGGGTTTAAAGGGTTTCCGGCATTGAAACTGGCTATCAGCGAAGCGTTGGCCAGCAATCCTAATCCGCATTCCGTTCCCGTTCATAACCAGATTCGCGGCGACGATCCGATGCGCCTGGTCGGGGAAAAATTAATTAAAGAGAATGTGGCGGCGATGCACGCCACGCTGGACGTTAACAGTGAAGAAAAGCTGTTAGAAAGCGTCACGATGATGCGCCACGCCCGCCGTATTGTGATCACCGGGATTGGCGCCTCTGGGCTGGTGGCGCAAAATTTTGCCTGGAAGCTACTGAAGATTGGCATTAACGCGGTGGTTGAGCGCGATATGCACGCCCTGCTGGCGACGGTGCAGGCGCTGGCGCCGGAGGATCTGCTGCTGGCGATCTCTTATTCCGGGGAGCGGCGCGAGCTGAACCTGGCGGCGGACGAAACATTACGCGCAGGCGCGAAAATCCTGGCCATTACCGGTTTTTCTCCCAACGCCTTGCAGCAGCGCGCCACTCACTGTCTGTATACGATTGCTGAAGAGCAGGCGACGCGCAGCGCCGCTATCTCCTCGACACATGCGCAAATGATGTTGACCGACTTACTGTTTATGGCGCTGGTACAACAGGATTTAGAGCGGGCGCCGGAGCGTATTCGCCATAGCGAGGCGCTGGTAAAAAAACTGGTATGAAAATGGCTCTTCCGCCTCATGCAGAAGAGCCATCAAGTTTATTGCGCTTCTTTAGCGTGAATCAATTGCGTCAGGAGTGTGTTAACCGGTACGGCAATATTGTTCTGAACGCCGATTCGCGCAATCGCACCATTTAAATAGTCGATTTCAGTCAGTCGGCCTTTATGTAAATCCTGATGCATAGAAGGATAGTGGTGGCCGCTCTCACGCGGATCGAACACTTTCTTCACCGTATTCATCACCATTTGCTCAGTCAACGAAATATTCTGGCTGGCAGCAACTAACACAAACTCATCAACTACGGCTTGCGCTAAATCTAAAGCACCAGGCCGCTGACCAAATCCGCCGACATTACAATCCAGTAGCGCGCAATAGGTGTTCATTACGCTATTAAAGGCTGCTTTCTTCCAGATCGATAATAATACGTCAGGGCTTATTTCAGCATTCAATCCAGCGCTATTAAGGGTGGCAATGACCTTAGCCTCTTGAGCCGAATCCTGGCTGGCAATCGGCTGCAGTTCAATCGTTCCGGTACCGGTGGCCATAATATGCCCAGCCCCCTCCAGTTCGCTGGACCATAACGTCACACCCGCATAGATTTTATGCCGATCGACATATTTCTCCAGCGTTTCAATATTTCCCAGACCGTTAGATAGAATCATCACGACTTTCGCGGCTGGCAGTAATGGCTTGATACGCTGTAACATGCTATCCAACTGCATGGCTTTGGTAAACAGAATAACCAGCTCAAACTCCCCCTGGGATTCATCAGCCAACATAGCAGGGATGGGGTAATACTTCTGCGTCGTTTCCGTTTCGACAAACAACCCCTTGCTACGAATAGCGTCGACATGCTCCTGCCAGCTATCGATAAGCGTCACGTCGTGCCCGGCCTCCAGCAGCATATAGCCAAAACGACACCCCATAGCGCCTGCACCTGCGATTGCAATTTTCATTTTTATTTCCTTATTATCTGATTAATGAATTTTGGCTAAAACCGTTGCGACATATTTTTTCGTTATCAGGGTCAACACGACTCCAATAAGCAATAGCACCGTTGTCAAAATAAATACTGTATTGTAGCTTCCGGTATATTTTGCAATAGCGGACGTGACGTAAGGAGCAATAACCGCACCGACGGCAAAACCAAAATACATAAAGCCGTAGTTTAGTCCCTGGTTACGCATACCAAAATTCTGGCTGGTCAAGCCAGGGAAGATAACTAATATACCGGCATAAGCAAAGCCCACGCCCAGAGCGCTGAAATAGAATACCGAAGTATTACCGTTGAAGAACAACAGCAGCAGCATACAGACGCAGGTAAAAAGATAAACAATAACCAGCGTATTATAGCCGCCTAATTTATCGGTTAACCCTCCCCAGAACAGGCGACCGATCGAGTTAAATATCGAGACCAGGCTAACGACTAATGCACCGGACAGTAAACCGTACTGCGTCATACCAATTTGCGCAGAACTTGAGCTAATTACCATCCCAGAGAACACGCCCAGCGCCAGAATCATAAACAGCAGCCAGAAGCGCAGATCTTTCAGCATGTGCCGATAGTCTTTATCCAGTGGCGAGGCTTTAATTCCTCCGCTATCTTTTGCTGGCGCGCTACGAATAAAGAACTGGACGATAAAAATAACCACCAGATAAACAATACCCAGATATAACAACGCCCGACTAACATCATGAGTTTGCGTCATAAAATATTCGGCCAGGCGGGTGCAAAGTAGCGTCCCGACGCCAACACCCGCCAGTACGATACCGCTGGCCAGACCGCGACGGTCAGGGAAAAATTTCAAAATATTATTAAGATTACCCGTAAAAGCCAGGCCCGATCCCAACCCGGCAATGACGCCGTAGGTTAAAAACAGCATGGGCAAATTATCCACAAACCCGGACAAGATAAAACCTAAAGAAAACAGGATACCGCCGATAACTATCGCCTGCTTTCCTTTACCATTGTCGATCATTCTCCCGCCCCAAATCATCGGTAAAGGAATGATCCCCATGTTGATAGAGAATGCTAACGCCAGCGTAGCCGGATCCCAGTGATATTGCGCCATGAGTGGTGTTTTGAAATAGCTAAATGCGTAGACGCCCCCGAGCACAAAATTGATGCACACGTGAGCGGCAAGCATTCCCCAGCGGTTGATTGATGCCGACATAATTTTCCCTTTAAAATGCACTGATCACAGTTTAAAAAAAGCAAAATAGGCAAACAATTTGGTATTTTTTATAATCGTTATAACAAAACCCAATCGATTGGCATTAAATTTTAATGAATATCAAACAACTACACTCCTTCCTGATATTGTGTGATGAATTACATTATGGTCGGGCGGCCAGTCGCCTGTTTATCACTCAGCCATCATTAAGTCAGCAAATCAAACAACTTGAGTCATCACTTAAAACAATATTATTTAAGCGAAAAGGTAGAGGAATTAAATTAACAAAAGCAGGCATTATTTTGCAACGACACGCTAACAAAATAATGCTGGATTTAAAAAATGCAGAAAATGAACTTCTTCCCTATCAGGATCAACAGCGCGATACTATTTCAATCGGGGTGTCAGGCAGCTACCTGGTTCTGTCCGCTTTTCGCAGCTTTATGGCGCACCATCCGGAAATATCTTTAAATGTTAAAGAGTTCTCAACTGAGCAAACCATTAAAAAGCTGACGGATAGCGTCGTTGATATTGGCATTGTTTATCGAACAGCGCTCCCTGCCCAGCTAAGCTCGACCATGCTGTTTGAAGATGAAATTATCGCTGCAATCCCACTTTCTCATCCTCTGGCGACACGCGAACGTCTGCATCTAAAAGATTTAAACGACCAGCCCATTATCGTGCTTAATGACTCTCTGCTATTAAGGGGGATCATCACCACTGAATTTAATAACCGCAAAGTCGTCCCTAACGTCATCTGCGAGCTGGATAACCACTACTCATGCCTTGAGTATGCCGAAGCGCAGATTGGCATCGCATTTATTACCCGCTCGCTAACCCATTTATCGACACCCAAAAATGTTCGCCTGGTTTCACTGGGCATCCCCGCATTCTTTATTCCTGTCATGCTGGTGCACAGTAATGACCTTTCACTGGATAACGCAACTATCTGCCTGCTCAAGCAGATCAAAAATTTTTACACGGTAGATAACAAATCAGCGCCAGAAAAGAGCTGGCCCGAGCAGAAAATAGGCGTATAATGCCCGCCCGATTTGTGTTGTTTCTGAGAATTTCCTGATGGCGCTGTTAATCACCAAAAAATGTATCAACTGCGATATGTGCGAGCCGGAGTGCCCGAATGAGGCGATTTCAATGGGCGACAACATTTATGAAATTAACAGCGACAAATGCACCGAGTGTGTAGGCCATTACGAAACGCCGACCTGTCAGAAAGTCTGTCCGATCCCCAATACGATTTTGCAGGATCCCGCCCATGTCGAAACCGAAGAACAGTTGTGGGATAAGTTTGTTCTGATGCATCACGCAGATAAACTGTAAGCGGGTTAACGCACTTCCAACGCAACAATGCCTGATGGCGCTATGCTTATCAGGCCGACAATATATCGGCCTGTAGGTCAGGTAACGTGTTTACGCCGCCATCCGGCAAATCTAACTTTCCAGAATGACCGTAGCGCAGGCGTAATGGCGTTCATCGGCCAACGTGACATGCATGTGCGCCACACCGAGTTTTTCCGCCAGCGTTAACGCCTCGCCCCACAGCCGCAAACGTGGTTTTCCCAGCTCATCGTTAAATACTTCGAACTGATTAAACGCCAGACCGTTGCGGATGCCGGTGCCAAAAGCTTTCGCTGCCGCCTCTTTCACCGCAAAACGCTTGGCGAGAAAACGCACCGGCTGCTGATGCGTCTCCCAGATAGCCCACTCGTTGTCACTGAGCACACGCCTTGCCAGACGTTCGCCGGAACGGGAGATCACTGCCTCAATGCGGGCAATCTCTACAATATCCGTTCCCAGGCCGAGAATCGCCATTAGCCGCGCGCTTCCAGCATCAAACGTTTCATTTCAGCCACCGCCTCTTTCAGCCCCGTCATCACTGCCCGACCAATAATGGCATGACCGATATTGAGCTCGTGCATTTCCGGCAGTGCGGCAATAGCTTTGACGTTATGGTAGGTCAGGCCATGACCCGCATTTACTTTTAGCCCCAGACGGGCCGCCAGGGTCGCGGCGCTGGCAATACGCGCCAGCTCTTTTGCCTGTTCCGCATCGGTTTCTGCGTTGGCGTAGCAGCCGGTATGGATTTCGATAAACGGCGCGCCGACTTCCGCCGCCGCGTTGATTTGCGCTTCATCGGCATCGATAAAGAGCGAAACCTGGATGCCAGCCGCCGCCAGGCGCGCACAGGCATCACGCATTTTATCGCGCTGTCCGGCCACATCCAGACCGCCTTCGGTGGTGACTTCCTGGCGTTTTTCCGGCACCAGACAACAGAAATGCGGCCTGGTTTCTACGGCGATCGCCAGCATCTCTTCGGTCACCGCCATCTCCAGATTCATACGCGTATGCAGCGTCTGACGCAGAATGCGCACATCGCGATCGGTAATGTGGCGACGATCTTCACGCAGGTGTACGGTAATGCCGTCCGCGCCTGCCTGTTCAGCAATAAACGCCGCCTGTACCGGATCCGGATAGTCGGTGCCGCGCGCATTACGTAACGTGGCAATGTGGTCAATATTGACGCCTAACAGTAATTCAGCCATGACAATCCTCGTTAATCTTTTTTCGTTTTTACTGTGCGTTTGGGCATAAATTGCCGGAACAGCTCCCGGCTTTTTAACGGTTTTCCCCCAAGATACGGCTTTAATGCCATACGGGTAAAGCGTTTAGCGGCACGCAGGGTATCTACATCCGGAAATTCCCGCGCCTCCAGCGCTTTCAGGTGCCGTCCGGTAAAGGTGTTGTTATCGATGACGACGCTGGCGAAAAAGCCTTTTTCTTCGCGGTAACGGTAGGTCATGGTGTCATCCACCCGTTCGCCGCTGCCTGCACAGTGGGTGAAATTGACGCCATACCCCAGATGACCCAGCAACGCCAGTTCGAAACGTCGCAACGCCGGTTCAGGCGAGCCGGTGGTTCCCGCTAGCGCCTGAATACAGTTCAGATAATCAAAAAAGAGTTCGGAGAAGCGCGTTTCATATTCCAGTACGCGAGAGAGGAGCTCGTTGATGTACAGGCCGCTATAGAGCGTAATACCGCTTAACGGCAGCGCCAAAGAAACTGCCTCGGCGCTGCGCAGGGTTTTCACCTCGCCGCGTCCGCTGTAGCGTAGCAATAACGGCGTAAAAGGCTGCAACGCGCCTTTCAGATTGGAACGTTTAGATCGCGCGCCTTTGGCGACAAGGCGCACGCGCCCCGATTCTTCCGTGAAGACGTCCAGCATCAGGCTGGTTTCGCTCCAGGGGCGACTGTGCAGGACAAATGCGCGCTGCCACCCTTCCACGCTGTGTTAACTCACAGATCGTCTACGTAACCGAGACTGCGCAGAGCGCGTTCGTCATCAGCCCAGCCGGATTTCACTTTCACCCACAGTTCCAGGTGTACCGGCGCTTCGAACATCTCCTGCATGTCTTTACGCGCTTCAATACCAATGGTTTTGATTTTGGCGCCTTTGTTGCCAATCACCATCTTCTTCTGCCCTTCGCGCTCGACGAGGATCAGCCCGTTGATATCATAGCCGCCGCGTTCGTTGGTAACAAAACGTTCAATCTCAACGGTAACGGAATACGGCAGCTCGGCGCCGAGAAAACGCATCAGCTTTTCACGAATGATTTCAGACGCCATAAAGCGCTGAGAGCGATCGGTGATGTAATCTTCCGGGAAGTGGTGAATCGCTTCCGGTAAATGTTTACGCACGATACCAGCAATAGTATCGACGTTCATACCCGTTTCAGCAGAGATGGGTACGATATCAAGAAAGTTCATCTGGCTTGCCAGGAACTGGAGGTGCGGCAGCAAATCGGCTTTTTCCTGCACGTTATCCACCTTGTTAACGGCGAGAATAACCGGTGCTTTGCCATCGCGCAGTTTGTTCAGGACCATTTCGTCGTCCGGCGTCCAACGGGTGCCTTCCACAACGAAAATCACCAGCTCAACGTCGCCAATCGAACTGCTCGCCGCCTTATTCATCAAACGGTTAATGGCGCGCTTTTCTTCCATATGCAGACCCGGGGTATCGACATAGATTGCCTGATACGGGCCTTCGGTATGAATACCGACAATGCGGTGGCGCGTGGTCTGCGCTTTACGGGAAGTGATCGAAATCTTCTGCCCAAGCAGTTTGTTCAGCAAGGTGGATTTGCCAACGTTCGGACGTCCGACGATGGCAATAAATCCGCAGTAAGTTTTGTCAGTGCTCATTCCAACTCCAGTTTTTTCAGCGCCTGTTCGGCGGCAGCCTGCTCCGCCTTACGACGGCTGGAACCCGTGCCAACCACCGGTTCGCTCAGGCCGCTGACCTGGCAGTGGATAGTAAATTCCTGATCGTGCGCCTCGCCGCGTACCTGCACAACCAGGTAAGATGGCAGCGGCAGATGGCGACCCTGCAAATACTCCTGCAAGCGCGTTTTCGGATCTTTTTGTTTATCGCCCGGACTTATCTCATCCAGACGAGTTTTATACCAGTTAAGGATTAACTGCTCGACGGTCTGGATATTACTATCGAGAAATACTCCGCCGATTAACGCTTCAACGGTGTCCGCCAGAATGGACTCTCGACGAAATCCGCCGCTTTTTAATTCGCCCGGCCCTAAACGCAGGCACTCGCCTAAATCAAATTCACGGGCTAATTCCGCCAGCGTATTGCCACGTACCAACGTGGCGCGCATACGGCTCATATCTCCCTCATCCACCCGTGGAAAACGGTGATAAAGCGCGTTAGCGATAACGAAGCTCAGGATTGAATCGCCTAAAAATTCCAGGCGTTCGTTATGTTTACTGCTGGCGCTGCGGTGAGTTAATGCCTGCTGCAACAGCTCCTGATGATTAAAAGTGTAGCCCAGCTTCCGTTGAAGCCGATTAATTACGATGGGGTTCATGCGATACCAATAAATGAATGCGTCAACAATCCAGCACACGAAACAGACCTGATACACGTCATCTGTCCTGCCGCATCGCTGCAGCGGAAAGAAGGTTGTCTATAACCAACGCTGTTTCGTGTGCCGTGGCGACCAAACGGCGCCAACCTAAAACTTCGGGGGAATATTCTATACACAACGACAGGGGATGTCGTTAGTCTGAGGGAATTTATCCAGGAAATAATTCACGCTGCCGCTAAAAAGACGGCAGCGTGAACGATCATTTCGTCACAGTTAGTGAATACCGCCGATACGACTCAGGCGTACGCCTGTCGGCCACTCCCCTTCCTGCTTGTCAAAGCTCATCCAGATAGCGACCGCTTTACCGACCAGATTCGCTTCCGGAACAAATCCCCAGTAACGGCTATCCGCGCTGTTATCGCGGTTGTCGCCCATCATGAAATATTGTCCCGGTGGTACAACCCAGGTCGCCAGCGGTTGTCCTGGCTGTTGGTAATACATGCCCAACTGATCCTGGGCTATCGGCACCATCAGGATGCGGTGGGTTACATCGCCTAACGTCTCTTTACGTTCGGTCAGGCGAATGCCGTTTTCTTTTGTCTCGTTTAGCGGAACTTCAAAGAAACCGCTGGTCGCTTCTCCGCCGTTACGGCGGGCAAAGGTCTGTACAAAATCGCTCGGCTCAACGTTAGAGTAGGTAACCGGCAGCGCATTTTCGCACGCCTGACCGGAGCTACAGCCAGGCTGAATCGTCACTTCTTTCGCAACTGGATCATAAGTGATTTTATCGCCCGGCAAACCGACTGCGCGTTTGATGTAATCTAACTTAGGATTTTCCGGATATTTAAATACCACAATATCCCCGCGCTTCGGATTACCGGTTTCAATCAGGGTTTTCTGGTAGATCGGATCTTTAATGCCGTAGGCAAATTTTTCCACCAGAATAAAATCGCCGATAAGCAGTGTCGGCATCATTGAGCCTGACGGGATCTGAAAGGGTTCATAAAGAAATGAACGAACGATCAGAACGATCGCCAGAACCGGGAAAACCGACGCCCCGGTCTCCAGCCAGCCCGGCTTAGGCGCCACTTTATTGAGCGTAGCGTTATCCAGCGCATCTCCCGACGCCGTTTGCGCGGCAGCCTGGCGCGCCCGACGTTTTGGCGCGAAAACAAACTTATCAACGCACCATAAAATGCCCGTCACCAGTGTGGCTATCACCAGAATCAGGGCAAACATGTTCGCCATGCCAACTCCTTAGGGATTATTTATTGTCTTTACCGACATGCAGAATGGCGAGGAACGCCTCCTGAGGCAGCTCGACGTTACCGATCTGCTTCATGCGTTTCTTACCTTCTTTCTGTTTCTGCAGCAGTTTTTTCTTACGACTGATATCGCCGCCGTAGCACTTCGCCAGCACGTTTTTACGTAACTGTTTTACCGTCGAACGGGCAATAATATGCGTACCAATCGCCGCCTGAATCGCGATATCAAACTGCTGACGTGGGATCAAATCTTTCATCTTCTCCACCAGCTCGCGACCACGGCTTTGCGAGTTATCACGGTGCGTGATCAGCGCCAGCGCATCGACACGTTCGTTGTTGATTAACACATCAACACGCACCATATCGGAAGCCTGGAAGCGCTTGAAGTTATAATCCAGAGACGCATAGCCGCGCGACGTTGATTTCAGACGGTCAAAGAAGTCGAGCACCACTTCCGCCATCGGGATTTCATAGGTCAACGCGACCTGGTTACCGTGATACACCATGTTAGTTTGTACGCCGCGTTTCTCAATACACAGCGTAATAACGTTACCTAAATAGGCTTGTGGTAACAGCATATGACACTCGGCGATAGGCTCGCGCAGTTCATAAATGTTATTCAACGGCGGCAGCTTGGAGGGGCTATCAACATAGATAGTCTCTTTCGCCGTTGTTTCTACTTCATAAACCACGGTCGGCGCAGTGGTGATCAGATCCAGATCGTATTCGCGTTCCAGACGCTCCTGAATGATCTCCATGTGCAACAGGCCGAGGAAGCCGCAGCGGAAACCAAAGCCCAGCGCCGAGGAGCTTTCCGGTTCATAAAACAGTGAGGCATCGTTCAGGCTCAGCTTGCCGAGCGCGTCGCGGAAACTTTCATAATCGTCGGAGCTGACCGGGAACAGACCTGCATAGACCTGCGGTTTCACCTTCTTAAAGCCCGGCAACGCTTTTTCCGCTGGGTTACGCGCTGAGGTTAAAGTATCGCCAACCGGCGCGCCGAGGATATCTTTAATGGCGCAGACCAGCCAGCCTACTTCGCCGCACTTCAGCTCGGTACGATCAACCTGTTTCGGCGTGAAAATCCCCAGGCGGTCAGCGTTGTAGGTCTGCCTGGTGCTCATCACTTTAATTTTGTCGCCTTTACGCATGGTGCCGTTTTTAATACGCACCAGCGATACCACGCCCAGGTAGTTATCGAACCAGGAGTCAATAATCAGCGCCTGCAGCGGGCCGTCCGGATCGCCTTGCGGCGGCGGGATATCGCGCACCAGGCGTTCCAGAACATCCGTCACGCCGACACCCGTTTTGGCGGAGCAGCGTACCGCATCCGTCGCATCGATGCCGACAATGTCTTCAATTTCTTCCGCCACACGCTCCGGATCGGCGGCCGGCAGATCAATCTTGTTAAGCACCGGCACCACTTCAAGATCCATTTCCATCGCGGTGTAGCAGTTCGCCAACGTTTGCGCTTCTACGCCCTGGCCGGCATCCACCACCAGCAGCGCGCCCTCGCAGGCGGCTAACGAACGGGAAACTTCATAGGAAAAGTCAACGTGTCCCGGCGTGTCGATAAAGTTCAGTTGATAAGTTTCACCATCAGACGCTTTAAAATCCAGCGTCACACTCTGGGCTTTAATAGTAATACCGCGCTCACGCTCAAGATCCATCGAATCAAGTACCTGAGCTTCCATTTCACGGTCAGACAGGCCACCGCAGATTTGGATAATACGGTCAGACAGCGTCGATTTACCGTGGTCAATGTGAGCAATGATCGAAAAGTTACGTATGTTCTTCATAGAGATAAATTATTATGCCTTACGCCTGGTTGACCAGACTTTAGAGGTCGCTGTTCTGAGCTTAACGTCTGTTTTAACTGAAACGCCGCATTCTACACTACAACGCTAAGGCGAGGAAATGTTCATAGTGTACGGAGAGCGGGAACTGGAAAACGCCTCGCTTTTTTCCTGTAAAACACCGCAACGCAGGAAAAGCGCATGTTTATCGGGACAACAACCCAACGCGGCAGGTGCACCGTTGGGCAAAACGTTTACTGGCGCGTTTCGATTGAGGTAGTTTCGACGCGGACAAGGTTCGGCGGGAGGGCAACGTTTAAAATCACCGGCTGCCAGGCGTCACGCTCCGCCAGTTTTCGGGAATAGCCGCGGGCAACCAGAAAACCGCCCACGCCGCCCAGCACGGCCCCGCTTAATGCGGCAAGGTCAGATCCAAACAGCATCTGAAAAAGCGCCGCACAAAGAAATAGCCCCGCTAAAGGCGACATATAGACCAGCAACGCCGAACCTAAAAGGCTTTTTTCGGCGATGCCCAACTCGACTTTCTGCCCCGGCGCCAGCGGCTCCGCGCTTGGCACAACAATGGTATGCGTGGTTTGCGGCCCTAATTTATTCAGCACGCGACTGCCGCATCCCGCACGGGAGGCGCAGCTGCTGCATGACGCTTTAACGTCGCAGCTCACCACCGCCTGACCATTCTGCCAGGAGACAACGGTTGCCCACTCTTTAATCATTGTACTGCCCTGAATTTGATACTGTCGGCAATGCGCTTCGCCGTTTGCGGCGGAAGCTCGCCGACAATGGTGATTTCCGCGTTGTCGCGAACGCTGCTATAAACCGTTCGGCGCCCGGTGCGCAGCATCTGATCGCTGCTGTTTTGCGTCGCCCGGTTCACATTGACGGAAAAGCTAAACAGACCGTCAGAATAAAGCCGCGATTCGATAGGCAGGTTATCCATCGTCGGCAACGGACGACGGCTGCTGGAAACTTCGCTAAAGCCTTGCGGCACCCAGGATGAATTCCAGTTAAATTTCGTTTTTTCGCCACCGGGAACAGAAAGCAGCGGCGGAAGATTCGCCTTCGCCAGCGCCTGCATGGTGCTGCCGATATCCTGACTCACCGTGAACGCAATAACGCGGAACTGCTCCAGCGTCTCGCCATCGCGATCCAGCAGATCAACGCGCATCGGTAGTTTGGTGTCCATGTCCATCCAGACGATATAGCTGTAACGCGTACCATCGCGCGCCACAACGCGGATAACTTCGCACAATCTGTCTGCGATACGGGTGCGACCGACGGAAATAAAGTCGTAGTAAGGCGCCAGACGCTTGAAATCGGTGTAAATCAGGGAAGGCAGAGAATCGACAATATAATCACCGTTCAGGGTGAACGGCTCAAGGCCCGGTTCAAAATAACTGATTTCATTACCACGCTGTACGACCTCCCGGCGAGGACCGTCCAACTGTAGCAATTGCGCAAGCGGGCGACCATCCAGGCGTGCGTGTCGATAACGCAGAGATTCAACGCCTTGTTTCGTGATGCTGACGAATGACAGCTCGTAATTCAGTGACTGACTGGCGATGTTCATCTGCTGCAATAACGCCCCGGACGCAGGGTCGGCCGAGGCGTTTACTGAGAAGAACAGGCTAGCCGCCACAAGGGACATGGCAAACCAAAGTTGCTTCATTACTGCGATTGCGTTCCTAAAGTTTGGATTCCTGGCACCTGTACCGCGGCTTGCTGGGTTTGCGCCTGCTCAAACTGAAGCTGTTCGGAGTGCAGTCGGCGCTGCAGTTCATAGTCCTGCAACATGGCATTAATGCGACGACGCTGCTCCTGTACCTGCTGTTGCTGACTGCCGACAGGCGCTGCTTCAGAAGGCACTCCCAGACTTACCGGGCTGGCTTTCCCCATCATAGGCAGGGTATTGAAAACCGGCGTTTCAGGTTGTTGGGATGTTTCAGATTGCCCATTATAGTGCTGGACACCGACGATAACTGCAAGTGAAACGCACGCCGCCACGCCCATTTGGGTAAGCTGCGCCGCCCACGGACGCACTTTTTTCCAGAACGGCATTTTCTGCCATTGCTGCGGAGCGGGTTGGGCCTCAGGGATTAATGGCGACACCTGACGTACTGGCTCGTTTTCAATAGCGGCCATCACGCGAGCGGATATATCGAAATGGAGAACGTCAGGCGTATCCCCCCGCATTGAATCGCGGATCAGGTGATAACTCTCCCAGGTTTTCTGCATTTCCGAGTCGTGCGTAAGCGCTTTGAGCAGCTCACTATCCAACGTTTCGCCATCCATCAAAGCGGAAAGTTTTTCTTTCTGCATGCCTAATACCTTTTCCAGTATCCCGCTATCGTCAACGCCTGATAAGCGGTTGAACTTTATTATCAATAGCTTCCCGCGCCCGGAAGATACGTGAACGCACCGTCCCCACCGGACAATCCATGATAGCCGCTATCTCTTCATAGCTCAGGCCATCCAGCTCCCGTAAGGTGATTGCCATACGTAAATCTTCCGGGAGGGACTCAATAGTTCGGAAAACTATCTGTCTCAGTTCTTCTGACAACATTAAGTTCTCAGGGTTCGAAATTTCTTTCAGCGCGCCGCCGCTTTCAAAGTTTTCTGCTTCAATCGCGTCTACATCACTGGAAGGCGGACGACGCCCCTGCGCAACCAGGTAGTTCTTCGCGGTATTGACCGCAATACGATACAACCAGGTATAAAAAGCGCTATCCCCCCGGAAAGAATCCAGCGCGCGATAGGCCTTAATAAATGATTCCTGTACGACATCGGGAACGTCGCCCGATGGCACATAGCGGGAAACCAGACTCGCCACTTTATGCTGGTAGCGCACTACCAGTAAGTTAAAGGCTTTCTGATCTCCCTTCTGGACCCGTTCAACCAAGACCTGGTCCGTTAACTGCTCGCTCATCCGAGGTAATGTCTCCCCAAACCAAATTTCCACGCGCTTTCGAAACGCCACTCCATAAGCCGCACTATGAGCAAGCAACAGGTTAGAGTGTCTATGTTTCGTAAAGTTCCGTTACGCATTTGTTTTTGTTTGTCATGTTGTAGACAGGTCTTATCTTCCATTATAAGTCTACAGATGCTGAACAACGCACTATCTGTACAGAAATGCCCATTTCGTCGTTTGCAGAGTAACCTAACAGCATCTTTATTTCACTACAAAATCCGACGCTAACACCCTGCCCTATAAAATATTTTTTGCCGTTTATCTCTCGCCGTATTTTTATTTTATGTTTAATAAGCACAACACTTTTGAAATCATAACGTGCTTTTTAGCGCCATATAGTGCTAATCTGCCGCAACCATGTTTAGTAAATTAAACAAGAACCATAATGACAACTCCTGAACTGTCCTGTGATGTGTTAATTATCGGCAGCGGCGCGGCCGGACTCTCGCTGGCGCTGCGTCTGGCTGAAAAACATAAGGTTATCGTCCTGAGTAAAGGGCCGGTGAGCGAGGGCTCCACGTTTTATGCGCAGGGCGGTATTGCCGCCGTGTTTGATGAAACCGACAGTATTGCGTCGCATGTCGAAGATACGCTGATTGCCGGCGCCGGAATTTGCGATCGCCACGCGGTGGAGTTTGTCGCCAGCAACGCCCGTACCTGCGTGCAGTGGCTTATCGATCAGGGCGTCCTGTTTGATACGCATGTCCAGCCAAACGGCAAGGAGAGCTATCATCTCACGCGTGAAGGCGGCCATAGTCATCGCCGTATCCTTCATGCCGCCGACGCTACCGGAAAGGAAGTCGAAACCACGTTGGTCAGTCGGGCGCAAAATCATCCTAATATTCAGGTGCTGGAACGCAGCAACGCCGTTGATTTAATTATTTCCGATAAAATGGGTCTACCGGGGCCTCGCCGGGTCGTCGGCGCCTGGATCTGGAATCGCAATAAAGAATGGGTTGAAACCTGTCATGCGAAGTCGGTGGTGCTGGCGACCGGTGGCGCCTCAAAGGTGTATCAATATACCACTAACCCGGATATTTCCTCCGGCGACGGTATCGCGATGGCCTGGCGCGCGGGCTGTCGGGTCGCTAATCTGGAATTTAACCAGTTTCATCCCACTGCCCTTTATCACCCGCAGGCGCGTAATTTTCTCCTTACCGAAGCGCTGCGCGGCGAAGGCGCATACCTTAAACGTCCGGACGGTTCACAGTTTATGCCGGACGTTGACGAACGCGGCGAGCTGGCGCCGCGCGATATTGTCGCCCGCGCTATTGACCATGAGATGAAACGACTCGGCGCAGACTGTATGTTTCTCGATATCAGCCACAAGCCTGACGATTTTGTCCGCCAGCACTTCCCGATGATCTATGCGAAACTGCTCGATTTGGGTATGGATTTAACCAAAGAACCGATTCCCGTTGTTCCTGCCGCACACTATACCTGCGGCGGCGTGGTCGTCGATGATTATGGTCGTACCGATGTAGACGGCTTATATGCCATTGGCGAAGTCAGTTACACCGGCCTGCACGGCGCTAACCGTATGGCGTCCAACTCGTTGCTGGAATGCTTAGTGTACGGCTGGTCCGCAGCAATCGATATCGACAGGCGAATGCCTTCTGTCCACAGCGTTGACGTCCTTCCCGCCTGGGATGAAAGCCGCATGGAAAACGCCGATGAGCGGGTGGTGATTCAGCATGACTGGCACGAACTGCGTCTGCTGATGTGGGACTATGTGGGGATTGTGCGCACGACGAAACGGCTGGAGCGCGCCCTACGGCGTATTACTATGTTGCAACAAGAGATTGACGAATATTACGCCAACTTTCGCGTCTCGAATAATTTACTGGAGCTGCGCAATCTGGTGCAAGTGGCCGAACTGATTGTGCGTTGCGCGATGATGCGTAAAGAGAGCCGGGGGCTGCACTTTACGCTGGATTATCCGCAACAACTGGCTGAATCAGGCCCATCGATCCTTTCGCCGTTAACGCCTCACATAAACAGATAAAATGCCTGGGTCAGCGCCGTATAACTTTCAGAATAATGCTGGTCTGACCCGCGAATCACTAATCTGTCGCTAAAGCACTCCCCGGCTTGCGGGGAGAATGCGAGCAAAACCCGGTGCGGCAAGCGCGCTTCGTTTTCCGCAACGTCAGTACGTAGCCGCAAATGCCATCCCATGTTGAGCGCTTGCTGCGTAAAAGCGTTACCTATTTGTTCCGGCAAGACTACGCAAAAAAAGCCGTCTTCGGTAATACAATCCGCCGCAATAGCCAATAACGTCTGGTGATCCAGTGTAGCGGTGTAACGCGCCTGCTCCCGCTGCGGCGTGGCGCATTCCACACCGGGTTCGTAATAAGGCGGGTTGCTGATAATAAGATCAAAGCGTACCGTCTGGCGAGGCGCCCAACGCTGAATATCATCAGTATGCACTGTTATTCGATGCGGCCAGGGAGAGTGAGCCACGTTTTCCTGCGCTTGCATGGCAGCCCCGGCATCCAGTTCCACGGCGTCAATAGGCACATTGTCATCCGTCCGCTGCGCCAGCATTAACGCCAGCAGACCGCTTCCAGTACCGATATCCAGAATTCGCTTTACATCCGCGACCGGCGCCCACGCCCCGAGTAAAATACCGTCAGTTCCCACTTTCATCGCACACCGATCGTGTGCGACAAAAAACTGTTTAAACGTAAATCCGTTACGACGAAGAGCGGAGCCAGACTGAGACATGTAAAAACAACCTTGCAAAAAACGGCGACAGCGCCGGGTGAAAACAATACCTGAGAAGGGATATCCATACAAACAGATGAAGATTGCGGCCGTAACGTCTATAATCAGCGCCCCACACAGAGGTAGAACATGACTGTAACGACTTTTTCCGAACTTGAACTCGACGAAAGCCTGCTGGATGCCCTCCAGGATAAAGGTTTCACTCGCCCGACCGCCATTCAGGCTGCCGCCATTCCGCCTGCGCTCGATGGCCGTGATGTACTCGGTTCTGCGCCGACAGGCACCGGTAAAACGGCGGCATATCTGCTGCCGGCGTTGCAGCACCTGCTCGACTTTCCGCGTAAAAAATCGGGGCCGCCGCGCATTCTGATCCTGACGCCAACCCGCGAACTGGCAATGCAGGTTGCCGATCACGCTCGTGAACTGGCTAAGCATACTCATCTGGATATCGCCACGATTACCGGCGGCGTGGCCTATATGAACCATGCTGAAGTGTTTAGCGAAAACCAGGATATCGTGGTCGCCACGACGGGCCGTCTGCTGCAATATATAAAAGAAGAGAACTTTGACTGCCGGGCGGTTGAAACACTGATCCTTGACGAAGCTGACCGGATGCTCGACATGGGCTTCGCTCAGGACATTGAACATATCGCTGGTGAGACCCGCTGGCGTAAACAAACGATGCTGTTCTCCGCCACGCTGGAAGGCGATGCGATTAAAGATTTTGCCGAGCGCCTGCTGGAAGACCCGGTTGAGGTTTCTGCCAATCCGTCAACCCGCGAGCGTAAGAAAATTCACCAGTGGTACTACCGTGCCGACAATTTCGAACATAAAGTTGCGCTGTTGAAGCACCTGCTAAAACAAGACGATGCAACCCGTTCTATCGTGTTTGTACGTAAACGTGAACGCGTCCATGAATTGGCTGAAACGCTGCGTCTGGCAGGGATCAACAATTGCTATCTTGAAGGTGAGATGGCGCAGATCAAACGTAACGAAGGTATTAAGCGTCTCACCGACGGTCGCGTTAACGTGCTGGTCGCGACCGACGTCGCGGCACGCGGGATTGATATTCCTGACGTCAGCCACGTCATTAACTTCGACATGCCGCGCAGTGGCGATACCTATCTGCATCGCATTGGCCGTACAGGCCGTGCTGGCCGCAAAGGCACTGCAATCTCGCTGGTAGAAGCCCACGACCATCTGTTGCTGCTGAAAATCGGTCGCTACATCGAAGAGCCGCTAAAAGCGCGCGTCATTGATGAGCTTCGCCCGACCACGCGTGCGCCTAGCGAAAAGTTGACCGGCAAACCGTCGAAAAAAGTGCTGGCGAAACGCGCCGAGAAGAAAAAAGAGAAAGAAAAAGAGAAGCCGCGCGTGAAGAAACGTCACCGCGATACAAAAAATATCGGTAAACGCCGCAGGCCAAGCGGTACGAAAATGCAGGAGCAATCCAGCGAAGAGTAATAATAATGCCGGGTTCGTTAACCCGGCATTTTTTTATCTTCCACGGTAAAACACGCCTCCATACACTGCATAAATATCTGCATTGCCGGGCTGACCGCTTTCCCGGCATGATGGGCGCACAGCGCCATGATCGATAGCGACGGCGCGCCAAACGGCAGCTCTTTCAACTGACCGGTACTAAGTTCTCGTTCAACGGCAAAACGTGGTAAAAAGCTGATGCCCAGGTTAGCAGCCACACACTGTTTAATGCTTTCAATACTCCACAGTTCAATGGTGTTCTCCAGCGTAATCCGCCTCTGCCGTAGCGTACTTTCAAACAGCTGGCGGAAGACACATTGCGGTTTATTGATGATGAAACTACAGGGGATATGCTGATCTGGCTGCGTAAAATCAGCATTCTGTAGCAGTGGAGAGGCCACCAGCGCCAGCGACTGCTCCCCCAGTTGCTGCATCGTGAGCGCGTCATCATTACCTACGCGATAAAAAACGCCCAGATCGACCTCGTCATTCAGCAACGCATCACGTATCACATAGCAATTCAGCGATTGTAGCGACAATCTGACATTCGGCGCTCGCAGCTTAAAACGTTGTAAAACCTGCGGCATTTTGTACGCCAGTAAGGTTTCACCTGTCGCCACGCGCAGCTCTCCGCCGGGTTCCGCATCCTGTCTTGCGGCTTCACGAATCGACTCCATCACACGCGTCAGTTCATGGATATGCGGCATCAGCTTTTTCCCCTCAGTGGTCAGGCACATTCGGCGCCCTATTTTCTCGAACAGTTGCAGGGAAAACTCACGTTCAAGCTGTTGAATATGAAAAGTTACCGTCGACTGAGTGCAGCACAGCTTTTGCGAAGCCCGCAGAAACGAGCCCTCTTCCACTACCGTTTTCAGCGTAATAAACCGACGCAGATCCATAACCACCAACCTATCGAAAATCCCGAATTCAGAATTAAAAAACATTCATTTTTTTAAATATTTCATATCGGGTACTGTCTGCTAAAACAGAGGAGATGACAAGTGACACCGATGCTTTTAAGCGCTTTCTGGACTTATACATTAATCACCGCCCTTACCCCCGGCCCTAACAATATTCTCGCGCTTAGCGCAGCAACTGCACATGGTTTTCGGCAGAGTATTCGTGTACTGGCAGGTATGAGTCTGGGATTTTTGGTCGTTATGCTGCTGTGCGCCGGGATCGCGTTTTCCCTTGCGGTTATCGATCCGGCAATCATTCATTTACTCAGTTGGGTGGGGGCTGCGTATATCCTGTGGCTGGCATGGAAAATTGCCACCAGTCCAGCGGCGGATGAGAAGGTCAGACCAAAACCGGTTGGCTTTTGGGTAAGCTTTGGCCTGCAGTTTGTGAACGTCAAAATTATTCTGTACGGCATTACCGCTCTGTCTACATTTGTCTTACCGCAAACGCAGGCGCTGAATTGGGTCATCGGCGTCAGTATATTGCTGGCATTGATCGGCACGTTCGGTAATGTGTGTTGGGCGCTGGCGGGACATCTGTTTCAGCGGGCTTTTCGCCATTATGGTCGCCAGTTAAATATCATTCTGGCGTTACTGCTGGTGTACTGCGCGGTGCGGATTTTTTACTGACCCAAATAAAACAAAAGCGGAAAAGGCCCGGCCTCTTCCGCTTGTTATTACCGGATAAGCCTTACAGGCTTTCGGTAAAGGTACGAGCGATAACGTCGCGCTGCTGTTCCGGCGTCAGGGAGTTAAAACGCACCGCATAACCAGAAACACGAATAGTCAGCTGCGGGTATTTTTCCGGATGCTTAACCGCATCTTCCAGAGTTTCACGACGCAGAACGTTAACGTTCAGATGCTGACCGCCTTCAACGCGTACTTCCGGTTTAACTTCCATCGGAATTTCACGGTATTCAATCTCGCCCAGTTTGCTGACAGCCACAACTTCATCTTCAGCAAAGCCGGATTTTGCAACGATGCAGCGCGCTTCGCCTTTTTCGCTGTCTAGCAGCCAGAAGGAATTCAGCAGGTCGTCATTAGCGGCTTTAGTAATCTGGATACCTGTAATCATGTGATGCCTCCCCAGGCAAAATTATTTGATTTCGGTCGGCCTAATCCCGGCCAATTGGTAAAACCATTGTTGCTTGAGTGTATATATACCCTTCGATCACCCTTCATTCTTTGATTTAAATCAATAAAAACCACACCATAAAAAGGGTAATGAAGGGAATTTATTGTTTTACATCAACTTACACCATTCAGACCTATAAACTTTTTACATAAATTTTCAACTATCTTTTGTAGGTAACCGTTTTTGTAGCACGCAGGATTTTGCACTGCAGAAAGAAGCAGTTAAGCTAAGGGAACTGGAAATTCGCAGGAGAGCGAGATGGCGACTGAGTTAACCTGGCACGATGTGCTGGCTGATGAGAAACAGCAACCTTACTTTATCAATACGCTTCACACTGTTGCTGGCGAGCGTCAGTCGGGTATCACGGTCTACCCGCCGCAAAAAGATGTGTTTAACGCCTTTCGCTTCACGGAACTGGGCGACGTTAAGGTGGTGATCCTGGGACAAGATCCTTACCACGGCCCCGGCCAGGCACATGGTCTGGCGTTTTCCGTGCGTCCTGGGATCGCTCCCCCGCCGTCATTAGTGAATATGTACAAAGAGCTGGAAGCCTCCATTCCCGGCTTTGTCCGCCCCGCGCACGGTTATCTGGAAAGCTGGGCACGCCAGGGCGTACTGTTACTGAATACGGTGCTCACGGTACGGGCAGGCCAGGCGCACTCTCATGCCAGCCTGGGGTGGGAAACCTTTACGGATAAAGTGATAAGCCTGATTAACCAACACCGCGAAGGGGTTGTCTTCCTGCTGTGGGGCTCGCACGCCCAGAAGAAAGGCGCGATTATTGATCCACAGCGCCACCATATTCTGAAAGCCCCGCATCCCTCGCCACTCTCTGCGCACCGCGGATTTTTTGGCTGTAACCATTTTGCGCTAACGAACCAATGGCTGGAACAACACGGCGAGAAAACTATCGACTGGACGCCAGTATTACCGGCTGAGAGTGAATAACGTTGGCGGCTCGCCGTTTTATCGCCCGGATAACGGCGCGAAAGCGCCTTGTCTGACCGGGCGGTAGGAAGTACATCATTGGCCCGGCGCGCGTTGCGTCACCGGGCTGCAGCCCTTACGCTTTATTCTGTCGCCACCACTCGGCGAGCAGCACGCCTGTCGCAACCGACACATTCAGGCTTTCCACGTTCCCGGTGCCGTTAATTTTCACGCACAGATCGTCGGGTTCGCGCGCCGCTTCCGGCAGGTAGTCATATTCACGGCCTAAGACCAGCACCATCTTTTCCGGCAGGGTCGTACTAAAGAGCGCCTGACCGCGATCGCTGGACGTCGTCACCACGGTGTACCCCGCCTGACGAAAATCATCCAGTACGTCAACAATGCTTTCACCAGTAATCGGCTGGACATGCTCCGCCCCGCCTTCCGCAGTACGAATCGCCGCGCCGGACTCCAGCAACGCCGCATCCTGTACCACCACGCCCTTCACGCCGAAGTGCGCGCAGCTACGCATCATGCCGCCCAGATTATGCGGGTTAGCGACATCTTCCAACGCCAGCACGCAGTCTTGATCCGCCGCCTGCTTTACCCATTGCTTAACGGTCGTACCGTTACGCTTTTTAATCAGGAAACACACGCCACCGTGGTGCTCAGTCCCGGAAGCTTTTGCCAGTTCGGCTCCATCCACCACATGGTAGGCTTTACGATTCGCCGCCATCCAGCGCAGCGCCTCTTTAAAACGCGGCGTTACGCTTTGGATAAACCATGCGCGCACGATGGCGTCAGGACGGCTCTGGAATAGCGCCTGGCAGGCATTTTCGCCGTAGACGCGCGTCTCTTCCGCACGCTGGCGACGCAAAACTTCAGGGCCGATAAAACTTTTACCGCTAATACCACCATGATCGACTTTCTCAGGCGTTTCATCGCCTGGCGCGCGGGACACGGTGCGCCACGGCGAAGTTTCATGTTTACGGTCACGGCTCTGATTATTTCGCTCATCACGGGCGGGGCGACGTCCACCGTCAGTGCGAGACTTTGCTGGGCGGCCTCCCCCTTTCCCGGTACGCGGGTTATGGGTGCGTTTATCAGAGTCATCATCACTACGGACATACATCACTTTGACTTTGCCGCTTTTGTTTTTTAATTCATCGTTCATGCTTTTCTCCACCAGCGCAGCGCGAAGCGCGAAGATTACCCGATGTGCATCCGGTTAGCCATGATTTCGTTTAAAAGCTTGCGACTATTGTACTCATTGAATAAAACACATTGTTGTTTAGCACAGACTCCTCGATAATATGTAACATTATAGAAACATCCCGCGCGTAGCGGGACGTCTTCCGACGTATTCAGAGGTTAGCTATGAACACCGTTTGTACCCATTGTCAGGCCATTAACCGCATCCCCGACGATCGGCTTCAGGACGCGGCAAAATGTGGACGCTGCGGTCATGAGTTGTTTGACGGAGAAGTCATTAATGCGACCGGCGAAACGCTGGACAAACTGTTGAAGGACGATCTTCCAGTGGTGATCGACTTTTGGGCCCCCTGGTGCGGCCCTTGCCGTAACTTTGCGCCAATCTTCGAGGATGTCGCAGAAGAGCGCAGCGGTAAAGTCCGTTTCGTCAAAGTGAATACCGAGGCGGAACGGGAACTCAGCGCCCGTTTCGGTATTCGCAGCATCCCGACGATTATGATTTTTAAACATGGACAAGTGGTCGATATGCTTAATGGCGCAGTGCCTAAAGCGCCTTTCGACAGCTGGCTGAACGAAGCGCTGTAAACGCCACGGGGCGCATCTTGTGCCCCGTTTTCACCTCTGCCACAATAGCGTTTTTCTCCGCAAACGCTTTCTATGACCAATAACGCTGTCCTTCAGTTACGCGCCGAACGGCTTGCGCGCGCTACTCGCCCTTTTCTTGCCAGAGGCAATCGGGTTCGCCGCTGTCAACGCTGCCTGCTGCCGCTAAAATCTTGCCTGTGTGATACGTTAACGCCTTCTCAGGCGAAAAGCCGTTTTTGTCTGGTCATGTTTGACACTGAACCGATGAAACCCAGCAATACCGGCCGGCTGATAGCCGATATTTTGCCGGATACCGCGGCGTTTCAGTGGTCGCGTACCGAGCCGCCGCAGGCGTTGCTGGAGCTGGTACAGCATCCGGATTATCAGCCGATAGTGGTCTTTCCTGCGTCCTACGCCGGCGAAGCGCGCGAGGTCATTTCCACCCCGCCCGCCGGGAAACCGCCGCTGTTTATCATGCTGGACGGCACCTGGCCCGAAGCACGTAAAATGTTTCGTAAAAGCCCTTATCTGGATCATCTGCCGGTCATTTCCGTCGATTTATCGCGTCTTTCAGCTTATCGTCTGCGTGAAATCCATGCCGAAGGGCAATATTGTACCGCCGAAGTCGCGATAGCGTTGTTAGATCTGGCGGGAGATACCGAGGCGGCAACCAGTTTAGGTGAACATTTTACCCGTTTCAAAACGCGCTATCTGGCAGGAAAAACGCAACATCCGGGAAACGTCACAGCATAAAATAGCGAAAGCGTTTAAAATTATCCGGTCACTTCTGTGTAAGGGAAACCGGTATGAGCCAGCAAGGACTGGAAGCGCTACTGCGGCCAAAATCGATCGCGGTGATTGGCGCATCAATGAAGCCCCACCGCGCGGGTTACCTGATGATGCGTAACTTGTTGGCGGGCGGATTCAATGGCCCCGTCCTTCCCGTGACGCCCGCCTGGAAAGCTGTTTTAGGCGTCATGGCCTGGCCGGATATCGCCAGTCTCCCTTTCACCCCCGATCTGGCTATTTTATGCACTAACGCCAGCCGTAACCTGGCATTACTGGACGCGCTTGGCGCGAAAGGGTGTAAAACGTGCATTATCCTTTCTGCTCCCACGTCGCAACATGAAGAACTTCTTGCCTGTGCCCGGCATTATAAAATGCGTCTGCTGGGTCCAAACAGTCTTGGGCTCCTCGCGCCGTGGCAAGGGCTGAATGCCAGCTTTTCTCCCGTCCCGATTAAACAGGGCAAGCTCGCTTTTATTTCCCAGTCTGCCGCCGTTTCCAATACCATTCTTGACTGGGCGCAACAGCGTGAAATGGGCTTTTCCTACTTTATCGCGCTGGGCGATAGCCTGGATATTGATGTCGATGAACTACTGGACTATCTGGCGCGCGATAGCAAGACCAGCGCGATTTTGCTCTATCTGGAACAGTTAAGCGACGCCCGCCGTTTTGTTTCCGCCGCCCGTAGCGCTTCACGTAACAAACCGATTCTGGTGATTAAAAGCGGCCGAAGCCCGGCAGCCCAGCGTTTACTTAATACCAGCGCGGGAATGGACCCTGCGTGGGATGCGGCCATCCAGCGCGCAGGCCTGCTGCGAGTCCAGGATACGCACGAGCTTTTTTCCGCCGTCGAAACACTGAGCCATATGCGTCCGCTACGCGGCGACAGACTGATGATTATCAGCAATGGCGCCGCGCCTGCCGCGCTGGCGTTAGATGAGTTGTGGTCGCGTAACGGCAAGCTGGCGACATTGAGCGAAGAGACCTGCCTGCAACTACGGCAGGCGCTTCCCGCGCACATTGATATTGCCAATCCGCTGGATCTGTGTGATGACGCCAGCAGCGAACATTACGTCAAAACGCTGGATATCCTGCTCGCCAGTCAGGATTTTGACGCACTTATGGTTATCCACTCTCCCAGCGCTGCCGCGCCGGGTACGGAAAGCGCCCATGCCCTGATCGAAACGATTAAGCGCCACCCCAGAGGCAAGTTTGTTACGCTGCTGACAAACTGGTGCGGCGAGTTCTCGTCTCAGGAGGCAAGACGGCTATTCAGCGAAGCCGGATTACCAACCTACCGCACGCCGGAAGGCACGATTACCGCGTTTATGCATATGGTGGAATACCGGCGTAACCAGAAGCAACTGCGGGAAACGCCAGCGTTGCCGAGTAACCTGACGTCCAATACCACTGAGGCGCATAATCTGTTACAGCGGGCGATTGCGGAAGGCGCCACCTCACTGGATACCCATGAAGTACAGCCGATTTTACACGCCTATGGGCTGCACACGCTCCCAACCTGGATTGCCAGCGACAGCGCTGAAGCGGTGCATATCGCCGAACAGATAGGCTATCCGGTAGCTCTCAAGCTGCGCTCGCCCGACATTCCGCATAAATCTGAAGTTCAGGGGGTCATGCTTTACCTGCGGACCGCAAGCGAGGTACAACAGGCCGCGAACGCCATTTTCGATCGTGTAAAGATGGCCTGGCCGCAGGCGCGGATTCACGGTTTGCTGGTACAAAGCATGGCTAACCGCGCCGGCGCGCAGGAGCTTCGAGTGGTGGTCGAGCACGATCCGGTGTTTGGTCCTTTGATTATGTTGGGTGAAGGCGGCGTAGAGTGGCGTCCGGAAGAGCAGGCTGTCGTCGCGCTGCCGCCGCTCAACATGAATCTGGCGCGCTATCTGGTGATTCAGGGCATTAAACAGCGGAAAATTCGCGCCCGCAGCGCGCTGCGTCCGCTGGATATTGTCGGTTTAAGCCAATTGCTGGTCCAGGTTTCAAACCTGATTGTCGACTGCCCGGAAATTCAGCGTCTGGATATCCATCCGCTGCTGGCTTCCGCCAGTGAGTTTACCGCGCTGGATGTGACGCTGGATATTGCCCCGTTTGATGGCGATAACGAAAGTCGACTTGCGGTACGCCCCTATCCCCACCAGCTTGAAGAGTGGGTGGAGATGAAAAATGGCGATCGCTGCCTGTTCCGTCCGATCCTGCCGGAAGATGAGCCCCAGCTGCGACAATTCATCGCACAGGTCACCAAAGAGGATCTTTACTACCGTTATTTCAGCGAGATCAACGAATTCACCCATGAAGATTTAGCCAACATGACGCAGATCGACTACGATCGAGAAATGGCCTTTGTGGCCGTGAGGCGGATGGACAACGCTGAAGAGATCCTCGGCGTAACGCGCGCGATCTCCGATCCTGACAACGTAGATGCCGAGTTTGCCGTATTGGTGCGTTCAGATCTCAAAGGGTTGGGTTTAGGACGCCGTTTAATGGAGAAATTGATTGCCTATACTCGCGATCACGGATTGAAGCGGCTGAACGGTATTACGATGCCGAACAATCGCGGCATGGTCGCGCTGGCCAGAAAACTGGGATTTCAGGTCGATATTCAGCTCGAAGAGGGCATCGTGGGATTGACGCTGAATCTGGCCAAATGTGATGAATCGTGAGTAATGTACTGGAAATGTTGACCACTTTAACGGGTACTGATGTTATTATTGCTCGCTTATGTCGTCTGCATAGCACAGAGGACCCTTCAATGAACAGAGAAGAAATGCACTGTGATGTTGTCAAAATTTAAGCGTAATAAACATCAACAACACCTTGCCCAACTCCCTAAGATTTCTCAGTCAGTTGATGATGTAGATTTCTTTTATACTCCTGCTACTTTTCGGGAGACACTGCTGGAGAAAATCGCCAGCGCGACGCAGCGTATTTGTATCGTTGCCCTGTATCTGGAACAGGACGATGGGGGTAAAGGTATACTCGACGCGCTCTATGCGGCTAAACGGCAGCGTCCTGAACTGGACGTGAGGGTGCTGGTCGACTGGCATCGCGCGCAACGCGGGCGCATTGGCGCAGCGGCCTCGAATACCAATGCAGACTGGTATTGCCGACTGGCGCAGGAAAACCCCGGCATTGATGTCCCGGTTTACGGCGTACCGATTAATACGCGAGAAGCGCTTGGCGTACTGCATTTTAAAGGCTTTATCATTGATGATAGCGTCCTGTACAGCGGCGCCAGCCTGAACGATGTCTATCTCCATCAGCATGACAAATATCGCTACGATCGCTACCAGCTGATTCGCAATCGGCAAATGGCAGACATCATGTTTGACTGGGTGACGCAAAATCTGATGAATGGCCGTGGTGTGAATCGTCTGGATAATACCCAGCGCCCGAAAAGCCCGGAGATTAAAAACGATATCCGCTTATACCGTCAGGAGCTGCGTGATGCGTCATATCATTTTCAGGGTGACGCTAATGACGAGCAGCTCTCCGTTACGCCGCTGGTCGGGCTTGGAAAGTCCAGTCTGTTGAACAAAACCATTTTCCATCTCATGCCCTGTGCGGAGCATAAGCTCACCATTTGTACCCCTTACTTCAATCTACCAGCGGTACTGGTGCGGAATATTATTCAGCTACTGCGCGACGGAAAGAAAGTCGAAATCATAGTTGGCGATAAAACCGCGAATGATTTTTACATTCCGGAAGATGAACCGTTCAAGATCATTGGCGCGTTGCCCTATCTCTATGAGATTAACCTGCGCCGCTTCCTGAGCCGTTTACAGTATTACGTCAATACCGATCAGCTTGTGGTGCGTCTGTGGAAAGATGACGACAATACCTATCATCTGAAAGGGATGTGGGTAGATGATAAATGGATGCTACTCACCGGCAACAATCTGAATCCCCGCGCCTGGCGTCTGGATCTGGAAAACGCCATTCTGATCCACGATCCTAAGCAGGAGCTTGCCCCTCAGCGGGAAAAAGAGCTGGAACTTATCCGAACGCACACAACCATCGTAAAACATTATCGTGACCTGCAGAGCATTGCCGACTATCCGATAAAAGTGCGTAAATTGATTCGCCGCCTGCGCCGGATCCGCATCGACAGATTAATTAGCCGTATCCTGTAATCGAAGCCCCGTCCTGTACGGGGTTTTCTCTTAGGAGTGAACTGGTGCGCGTGTTGATTCCTTTTACGGTGTTGTTTCTCTCCGGGTGCAGCCATCTGGCTAACGACCACTGGAACGGTCAGGATAAAGCCCAGCATTTTATGGCATCAGCGATGCTATCGGCAGCCGGTAATGAGTATGCGCGTCACCAGGGAGTAAGCCCTGACCGCAGCGCAGCGATAGGGCTGATGTTTTCTTTGAGTCTCGGAGTCTCAAAAGAACTCTGGGACAGCCGCCCGGAAGGCAGCGGCTGGAGCTGGAAAGATTTTGTCTGGGATGTCGCTGGCGCGACAACCGGTTACGCTATCTGGCAAATGGCGCGATACTAAAGGCGTAAGCCCTTTCCTTTACGGTGCAACATCAGCGAAACTAGGAAAGCCAGAACGGCCATCGCGGTAACATACCAGAAGAACGAACTCTCCATACCGACAGATTTTAGCGACAGCGCAACATATTCCGCTGAGCCGCCAAATAACGCGTTTGCTACCGCGTAAGATAAACCGACGCCCAGGGCGCGAACCTGCGCCGGAAACATCTCCGCTTTCAGGATCCCGCTAATCGAGGTATAGAAACTCACAATCAATAGCGCGCACATCACTAAAGCAAATGCGGCATAAGGCGACGTCACATTCTGCAACGCGGAGAGAATTGGAACGGTGAAAAGCGTCGCGAGCGCGCCAAAACATAGCATAGAGGTGCGCCTGCCAATCTTATCGGATAACGCGCCGAATAACGGCTGCACCAACATGAAAACACACAGCGCAGCCGTCATAATGCCGCTGGCGACATTGGCATGCATACCTGCTGTATTTACCAGATATTTCTGCATATAGGTGGTGAAGGTATAAAAGCACAGCGAGCCTGCCGCGGTGAAACCAAGCACCATCAAAAAGGCTTTGCGATTACGCCACAAACCTTTCAACGAACCGGCTTCTTTTAATGCGCGAGTCTCATGCTTCGAGGTTTCATCCAGCTGGCGACGTAGCCATAACGCCACAACCGCCAGCACGGCGCCCAGCGCAAAGGGAATACGCCATCCCCAGGCACGAAGCTCAGCATCCTCCAGAACCTGCTGCAAAATCACAACGACCAGCAATGCCAGTAGTTGGCCACCGATAAGCGTAACGTACTGAAACGACGCGAAAAATCCCTTACGACCTTCAAGCGCAACTTCACTCATATATGTCGCGCTGGTCCCATACTCTCCCCCTACCGAGAGCCCCTGAAATAACCTTGCAATAAGTAGCAGCGCCGGTGCCCAGGTGCCGATGGTATCGTAACCAGGTAAGCAGGCAATCACCAGCGACCCCATGCACATCATGCACACCGAAATCAACATTGAGGCTTTGCGCCCGCGTCGATCGGCAATGCGTCCAAACAGCCAACCACCGATAGGCCGCATTAAAAAACCGGCGGCAAAGACGCCTGCCGTTTGCAAAAGCTGAGTAGTGGTATTACCAGAAGGAAAGAAGATATGTGCAAAATAGAGCGAGCAGAAAGAGTAGACGTAGAAATCAAACCATTCCACTAAGTTTCCGGAAGAGGCCCCCACGATAGCCCATATGCGTCGCCGCATCTCCGGAGCCTCAGCGTTGTTTTTATCTATACGCTGAATAATTTCTGCCATACTGTTCTCCTTGTTGCCAGGCTTAATCGGCCTTTTATTTTGGAGATTCAGATTACGCGAGACTAAAAAGTAAATAAAGTGTTAATTATTTGTCTGCTAATTTTTATCCCCACCGTGCCTGATGCTGGCGTTTCCGTTTCAGATAGTCTTCGTCCTGACGGATTTTATCCCACCAACCTTTGAAAACCGTTGCCGCCGCGGCCTTAATAGGATCATTACCCCGTGTATTCAGGCTGCCGTCTTCTGCATACTTTTTACCACCTTTATAGTTAGCGTATCGCCTGGCGCGGGTGTATCCCATCTGAATAAATTTACGCGCCATGTCCATACCAACGAAATCATCCTGCTGCCGGTAAGCTTCGAACAACTGGTAGATCTGTTCTGCGGATTTCATCGCCGATGCTTCATCTTTATAGCGCCAGAAAGGAAGAATTTCGCTTTTGTAGGGTTCAACCAGTAGCACCCCCTGCTCTCCTCGTCCAACCTGATACAATTCAGGCTGCTGGCGGAAGTCAATGCTGGAAAAGTCTTGCTGGTAGTTAAAAGGTTTGATAGCCAATGAAAATCCTCACTGCTTATATAAGCACGTGTAAAGGATAGTTCATCGTTAACGATTGGGTGGGTTGTGCTCTTATCGGTTCTACAAGAGCACCAGCTTCGTAGGCGGGATAATTGCTGTAGGCCGGATAAGGCGAAGCTGCCATCCGGCGGTGCAGGTTGCCTGATGGCGCTGCGCTTATCAGGCCTACATTTTTACAGTTACCACACACGCAAAGAAGCCCGTCCGTCAGAACGGGCTTCTTCAC
>NZ_JAGERQ010000027.1:0-611 GCF_017572645.1 Salmonella sp. 32100201201700099SM
CAGATGGACGGCGCGATCCTGGTTGTTGCTGCGACTGACGGCCCGATGCCGCAGACCCGTGAGCACATCCTGCTGGGTCGTCAGGTAGGCGTTCCGTACATCATCGTGTTCCTGAACAAATGCGACATGGTTGATGACGAAGAGCTGCTGGAACTGGTTGAAATGGAAGTTCGTGAACTTCTGTCTCAGTACGACTTCCCGGGCGACGACACGCCGATCGTTCGTGGTTCTGCTCTGAAAGCGCTGGAAGGCGACGCAGAGTGGGAAGCGAAAATCATCGAACTGGCTGGCTTCCTGGATTCTTACATCCCGGAACCAGAGCGTGCGATTGACAAGCCGTTCCTGCTGCCGATCGAAGACGTATTCTCCATCTCCGGTCGTGGTACCGTTGTTACCGGTCGTGTAGAACGCGGTATCATCAAAGTGGGCGAAGAAGTTGAAATCGTTGGTATCAAAGAGACTCAGAAGTCTACCTGTACTGGCGTTGAAATGTTCCGCAAACTGCTGGACGAAGGCCGTGCCGGTGAGAACGTAGGTGTTCTGCTGCGTGGTATCAAACGTGAAGAAATCGAACGTGGTCAGGTACTGGCTAAGCCGGGCACCATCAAGCC
>NZ_JAGERQ010000028.1:0-596 GCF_017572645.1 Salmonella sp. 32100201201700099SM
ACCACTTTGTGATTCATGACTGGGGTGAAGTCGTAACAAGGTAACCGTAGGGGAACCTGCGGTTGGATCACCTCCTTACCTTAAAGAAGCGTACTTTGCAGTGCTCACACAGATTGTCTGATGAAAAACGAGCAGTAAAACCTCTACAGGCTTGTAGCTCAGGTGGTTAGAGCGCACCCCTGATAAGGGTGAGGTCGGTGGTTCAAGTCCACTCAGGCCTACCAGATTCGCTCCCGTGCTTTGTTGTGGCAAAGCTCGCATACTTCAGTATGCTTCGCTTCACCACGCCGCGCCCGGAAACGAATCAAAGGTAAGAGGTTCTGACTACACGATGGGGCTATAGCTCAGCTGGGAGAGCGCCTGCTTTGCACGCAGGAGGTCTGCGGTTCGATCCCGCATAGCTCCACCATCTCGTGAGTGTTTACGAAAAAATACTTCAGAGTGTACCTGAAAGGGTTCACTGCGAAGTTTTGCTCTTTAAAAATCTGGATCAAGCTGAAAATTGAAACACAGAACAACGAAAGTTGTTCGTGAGTCTCTCAAATTTTCGCAACACGATGATGAATCGTAAGAAACATCTTCGGGTTGTGAGGTTA